>CACZVX010000066.1 GCA_902784755.1 uncultured Prevotellaceae bacterium | reverse complement strand
TTGCTCCAATGCCCTGTGGATTATTAGCACCAGTAATCAGGGCAACTTTATCCTTCAATCCGTAGTTAACCATTTTAGCTCCTCTATAAATTCCGATTTGTCTGTCTGTTTATTTCTGCAAAAGTAGATAAAAATCTCAACTCATGCGAGTCTTTGGGGATAAATAAAGTTAATGCTTGCTCTAATAGGAGTCATCGCTATCCAACCACCGTTCGGTCTTGTACCTTATTTGGTGATGTCAGCCATACAGATAAACCGTATTCTATAGTTCTTTGTCTCCCATCATATGGATTCTGGAGAACTCATTCTTGAAAGGAGCAACATCATCTTCCGACAAAACACCTTGGTTGTATCTGTGTTTGATTTCACCAACGAAGTCCATATACATTTCATCGTGCTTCATAGAAGAGACAACCTTCGGAATGGCTTTGTGCGCTTCCGAAGAGAAGTCCTCATTCCATCTGCCGTGCCGCAAACAGTCTGACACGATTCTCTGGGCGCTTTTGATCTGCCCGGTTTCATACAATTCCGATGCTCTGAGGATATAGGCATTCCAGTCAGTTACGGCAAACATCGAAAGGTTGTTGATGATGTAATCTATGATATCAGTTGCCTTGGAAGAACGAGCTATGATTCTGTTATTCGGATCAACCAAAACGATGTCTGGGTATGATGTAACCCCCAGCTTCCGCTCAATCCCAGCCTGTCCTTTCATCTTTGATACCATCATTAAAGCACGGCCATAGTCAGGATTGAAATTATTGAAATAAGGCTTCAGCAAATCGGAAAGCGTTAATGCGAAATACTCAGGATTCGCATCCAGACCAGACTGCCCGTCAACAGGCTCGTTATTATATCCAAAATACAGAATTGTGTACAAGACATCGTCATTGGACAAACGGGAGAGTTTTCTCTGCCCGCTGACTGGATATCTGATGTCCGGGACCCTCTCACCAAAGGGCACCTGTGCATTGCCTGCAATCGGGAGAAGGAACAATAACATCGATAGAATCAAACACTTTCGCATACAAATTCCAATTTATCTGTCTGTTCGTTCTGCAAAAGTAGATAAAAATCTCAACTCATGCGAGTCTTTGGGGATAAATAAAGTTAATGCTTGCTCTAATTGGGGTCATCGCCCATCAACACTTTCATTCAAAAGTGTGAGAATCTTTTGATGTTTTCAAGGCAAAAAATGATTTTTCGTCCTTCCGTCCTTCGTCCTTCGTTAAAAAAATCCCTGCTTTAGGGCCGCCCCTTATCAAGGGGCGGCCCTAAAGCAGGGATAAAAAAATCTTTTGTATTGTTTTCACTTAATCGAAATTTTGCACTATCTTTGCTCCTGAAAATGGTTCTCGGTCGAAACGAAGGCATCTTACGTCCTTGATTCGCGTTTTCGGGGTAGGCGATGCCGCCTGTGACCCTCTTTAAGCCAGCATAGGGGTGAAAGCCCCCTTTTTATATCTCAAACTGATGTTCCCACACTTCGCCTTTCGTGAACACGTGACGGTTCTTTGATTCACATTCAATAATATAATATGGAATACCTGGAAGAAATCATAATAGGGGATAGGGCTTACCATACGCAAAGGGAGAAATCAGAACTATCTTGTGAAGGGTGCGTGTTCCATAAACTGATGCCTCAAGCACAGTTGTATGGCTGCGTTGCTCCTAAAGAACTGTTTGGCTGCAAATTGAAGCGTATCATTTACAAATAGTGGTGACTGTTGGAAAAGCCGCGCGAGTTTGACCCCCGAGGGCAAAGCGACGCTGACCCCTTAAAACTTTTTATTTTTGACCCCTGTAAAGTCCTGACCGACGGGGTCTTTTTTATTTTGCCCTGTTACTTCTTTGCATTCATCTTGCGGATGCTCTTACCAGTCAGTTCGATTCTGTGTGATGAGTGTACGATCCTGTCAATTCGTGCCCCTCAGTCCGTGACGATGTGCGGTGGTGGTGCTAACCTCGACTTTTTCCTGTGTACATATTGAAATATATTTACCAATGCGAAAAAGAAAAAAATCAGCATTATTTGTTTAGACTTCATTATATTTTGTACCTTTGTGCCATAAAACATTACTTTTTATTGGTTAATTTAAAATCCTTTTATATGAAAGTTTTATTGAGAATTCTATTTGTGGCATTTGCATTTATCTTGCCAACAAAGATGAAAGCAGGCGATCCTGTGACGCTTAACGTTCACCACGCTGACGGAACTAAAACGGCTATTCAGCTTTACACACGCCCCCAAATCAGTTTTGATGGTAACTTTGTTATCATTTCTTCACCAGTGCTTCAGTTCAGATATAATTCCAAAGATGTTATCCGATTCACTTATTCCGGTGGTCAATTACCAGACGAGGTTAAAGGTGTAGAAAACAAGAAACCCTTTACTCAGAAAGGTGAAATTCTCTTTTTTGATTCCAAGGTAAAAAGTACTGATATTAAACTTTACTCAGAGGATGGAAAAACTCTTCCTGTAAAAGTTTATATAGAAGGCAATCGCCCAACTCTTTCATTATCCTCTCTTCGGCCGGGTGTTTATTTATTATCAATTAACGGTAGTACCACTAAAATCTTGAAACGATGAATACAACGCATATTATCCACAACGTTATTATAGGATGGAGATTTTTGAAACGCCCCCGTCTTTCTCTTATCTCAATCTTCCTATTTGTTTTTACTTTCAACGCATTCTCTCAAGCAGAAGACGATGCTATCTTCATTTACCGTAATGACGGCCATTTTAACGCTTTCTTTCGCGCGGAAATTGATAGTATGACGTACTCCTATTACAATCTTGACAGTCTATTATGTAACGACGTTGTCACTCAAGTTATATATACCCAAGACAGTATCTATCGTATTCCTCTGGAGGCGATAGATAGTATTGGTTTTTTTAGGCCCGAGATTATTTTGCAGCCCAATGTGGTAAAAATGGAGAATGGACTACTTGACTATATAAAGTCAGTTGATGGTATGTCATTGACGTTCAATCATAATTTACCAAAAGAGCTTAAGCCTACTGTCGGACAGATTTTAGTTTGCACTGATTTTGACAATCCTTTATTTGAAGACGGCTTTGTCGGAAAGATAGTAGATTCTAGAGTCGGAGACGAAGGAATTATTATTGAATGTGATACCGTGTATGACATCACGGAGATATTCGAACAACTAATCTCGATTGAAGCTGTGCAATTAAGTGACGAAGAAAGCCTTGTTAAAGCCAGAAGAGCTCCTTCGATATGGGAGGGCAAAAATATTCCTCTAACATTGAAATTAGATTTTCAAGCCGGGGAATTATCCATGTTTGGCCAGATTAATGGTCATTACATGGCCACTATTGCCTATGATATAAGATCGCGGAAAGATCACCATATCGAAGTGAGAGTTAATCACGATTGGCAATTTGAGGCAGGTTTGTCATTTATCAATGAATCAGGCGAATTCGGGAAATATGGAAACATGACAATGTTTGGTCGTCCTGTACGTTTTCCGATTCAACTACCAATTTTTAAATTTCAAGTCGGCGGTCAATTTTTTATTAGAGGTGAAGGAGAAATAAAATGCGACGTTGGCTTACAGGGGCCTGTACATTCATATCTTCTTTCCGGAACTATTCATAATGGTAAATTCGAGGACTGGAATAATAAGAAACTTGAAAATGCGGAAGGAGCAGCCTTTGATTCTTATTCAGAAGTTTCTTTGAACGGTTATGCCCATGCTGGATATTTGGTGGAATTTTCTATTGGTACTATCGAATGCCTAGGATATCTCAAGGCGGCTGTGGACTGCTATGTAGGTCCCAAGATCTCTGGTAATTTAGATTTAAATATCAGCTCATCCAACACAACCGATTTATATAATTCTATAAAGGACGCAAAGTTGTCTTTCGACCCACTCTCTGTTTACATAGATGCTTATGGCGAGGCAGGTTTCATGAATCAGAAACCTTTAAGGTATCACTTCCTTGAATATTCTTTTGTTTCTCCACTCTCTCGTGATTGGTATTTTTTACCTGAGTTTTCAGACTTGACAGTAGAGACAGATATGGATTATCAACTTGTCACGGTGGGTTGTACTCCGCATCGTGATATTATTTATCCGGTTTCTATACGTCTTGGCCTGTATGACAGTGAAAATAATGAGGTTGATCCCAGTACATACTATGATTCTAATGATGTAAGTTATAGGTTAGAATCTGACGCCGTTAAATTGAACCTTTTATCTTGGGTTCGTTTTAATGAAAAATATACGGTACGACCAATTATTTCATTTAATCAAATAGACATACCAGCCACCCCTTGTGAAGAAATATTTCTTGAAAAATTCCCCGTAGAAATATCACAATTTGAAGTCATTAATTCATTTAATGATCCAGGCTTCTTCATTAATGATGGCAGCAGGTATGATTATCGCTTTGATGCACATTGGTATGTTAGTGTAATAGCTGATGCTGAAGACCTTGACATTGCTGACTGGGGCTACGTTTACGAAGATCCCAATGGCCGCCGTAAAGAAATATCACTTTCTGAATACGGAACTTCTTATGAAGAGGAAAGATATGCATTCTTCCGTAATCAGCCACACTCAACTGCCCGTCTATATGGTTATATTAGGTTTGCTGATTCGGATGAAACCCTGTACGGAGAGCCACAGGATTTCCCTTTAGACTATGACCTTATTTGTCCTGATGACAATCATCCACACATGATTGATTTGGGACTCCCTAGTGGATTGAAGTGGTCATGTTGTAATCTTGGAGCTTCTAAACCTGAAGAGTATGGTAGTTACTATGCATGGGGTGAAACTTCAACCAAGACTTATTACTCACTAAACAACTACGAGCACTATAATCAGAAAGATAAAACATGGACATACTTAGGTGCACATATTAACGGCACAGAATATGATGCAGCTCGCACTAATTGGGGCGCTCCATGGCGTATGCATAAGATTTATGAGTGGTTAGAAATTAAAAATAAATGCACTATTCAAGAAACTGTCCATAATGGGACTTGTGGTATCAAAGTAAAAGGCCTAAATGGAAAATGTATTTTCATTCCAGCTTCTGGCTTTGCATGGCCCGAAGCTAAGGATGTGGGCATACTAGGTTATTATTGGTGTGACGATTTCAGAAGTGCCGATCATGCACATTGTTTTTATTACGACACATATTCTCTTAGTGATTATCAAACAGAAGAACTACTTGGAGATTTAAGTAATTGTGTTTGGAGCGAAGGACTTGGATATCGATGTTACGGTTTTACGATTCGTCCTGTAGCAGAATGATGCCTGTATAGTATATCCATTTTCTAAAGAAACATCCGCCCCAATACTGGAGCGGATGTCCCTTATACAAACGTAATGTCCACGTGTTCAGACAACTTTTCAATAATATAATATGGAATACCTGGAAGAAATCATAAAGTGAACGTGTGCTGGTTCTCCGTTCACAGTGACTTCAGGGTCTGCCCCCTCGTCGTCATTGACTATCAAGGAGTTATACGAAAAACGTGATGTTTCCCCCGTGATCCTTTAAATAATGATTTTATTTTTCGTCAGTTTTGAGGAGTGATTAGGGCTTAATCACTCCTCATTTTTGTCAATTTTGAAGAGTGATTAGGGCCTAATTACTCACAACCTTTTGCATTCGTGGTGGTGACAAGGGTCAGACTCCTTTTCTCCATTGACTATCAGGGAGTTATAATTATTTCTGCATTTATGCTTGCTTAACCGTCTGAGGGGATGGGGGACGAAAAACGAAGGACGAAAGACGAAAGACGAAAAACGAAAGAAGTCATAGTCATAGTCATCGTTAATATCCCCTCAATGCTGCTGCTTAACCACCCCTTGAATTCTATCTTTTGGTCGGGCTTCGCCCTCGAAATTGAATTTAAAATTTAAATAAATAATCGTTGGCGCTTCAGTCAATAATAATTTTAAAGATAATTTTTAAGATAATTTCGAGCGAAGCGACCAGATAAAAACTTCGCGTAATCTTTTGGTCGGGCTTCGCCCTCGAAATTAAATTTAAAATTTGGTTTAAAATTAGTCCGGAATAATTCTAAATATAATTTTAAAAATAATTTCAAGCGAAGCGACCAAGATAAACTCTCCGCGGGTTATCAACCACCCCCAGCCCCTCCTTTCTAAGGAGGGGAGTTAGGAGGGGAGTTAGGAGGGGAGTTAGGAGGGGAGTTAGGAGGGGAGCTAGGAGGGGAGCTTGGAGGTTTTGCTATATTTGCTATAATTATTAAATAGGTGGTTTTGCGGATATGGGTTTTCAGGGGTGGAAATTGTTTTGATGCTCTCTGTTTTGCTGCTAAATTTGCATCAGAAAACAAAAAAAATAAGTTTAACAATTAAAAAATAAAGATTATGAAAAAGATTAAGTATTTCTTCATGGCAATTGTTTGCCTCATGGTTTCTAACGTAGCTAAGGCTGATGACACTCCAATCCCGGTTTCGCAACTTCCGGCAGCTGCGAAGACTTTCCTGCAGGCTAATTTCCCGGGCATCAACGTGATTTATGCTGAGAAGGACTGGAACACTTACGAGTGCCGCTTGCAGGATGGTACGAAGGTGGAGTTCACTAGGAAGGGAGCGTGGAAGAAGGTTGACCGCGAGAGAATGGCTGCTGTGCCTACCGCACTTGTACCGGTTGCTATCCGCCAGTATGTGAAGGCTAACTTCCCTAACTGCAGTGTTACGAAGATTGACAAGGAGCGCTATGGTTATGACGTGGAACTGTCGAACGATATCGAACTGAAGTTCAGTCCACAGGGTGCCGTGATCGGCATGGATGACTAGAGTCTGGCTCGCTATTTACTAACACTTTAAAGCATTGACAGTCATGAAGGTATTAATAAGAGCCATAGTGTGCCTGGTAGGTGTGATTTCACTTGCAGCATGCGACAGTGACAGAATCATCACGGCAGAACAGTTGCCGGCTCCAGCAAAGACCTATATCCAGAAGAGCTATCCGGGCGTGCACGTCGCCTATGCCAAACAGGATAAGGATCTGTTCAGAACGAAGTACGATGTGTGCCTGGACAACGGTATGGAGATTGAGTTCGACGGTAACGGATTCCCCAGGGACATTGACATGGATTTGGATTAGAAAGGAGGTGAGATGTATAAGGAAAAATTTCTAGGAAAACTTCTCTTAATGGCAGGGGGCGGGGACGCCTCCTGTTTTTGTTTGTGAATGTAAAGAAAAAAATAATGAAAAAAGTTTGGTGGAAAGGAAAAAAGTTTGTACCTTTGCACCCGCTAAAAAGTGTATTGCGCTGGCTCTGAGGCTAACAATACCCTGATAAAGAGCAACTTAGCCTTCGAAGACGAAGCGGTTCAAGTTCCTTTTTAAGTGGGTTTGTGAGCATCTAACAGCAACAGTCACTTGAAAAGGAACAAATTTTTTATATATAGTAACATTATTAATTTTTAATTGAAATGCCAGGATTATTAGGAAAGAAAATCGGAATGACATCCGTTTTCAGTGCCGACGGCAAGAACGTGCCGTGCACTGTTATCGAAGCCGGTCCTTGTGTTGTTACTCAGGTGAAGACTGTGGAGAAGGACGGTTACAAGGCCGTTCAGCTCGCCTTTGGTGAAAAGAAGGAAAAGAATACCACCAAGGCTATGCAGGGTATCTTCAAGAAGGCTGGTACAACACCAAAGCGCCACTTGGCCGAGTTCAAGTTTGACGAGGAGTTAAACCTCGGAGACACCGTTACGGTGGACATCTTCAACGATACTGTGTTCGTTGACGTTGTCGGCACCTCAAAGGGTAAAGGTTTCCAGGGTGTTGTGAAGCGTCATGGATTCGGTGGAGTAGGCCAGTCTACTCACGGTCAGGACGACCGTCTTCGCAAGCCGGGTTCTATCGGTGCTTGTTCTTACCCTGCAAAGGTGTTCAAGGGCATGCGCATGGGTGGCCAGATGGGTGGCGACCGCGTGACGACTCAGAACCTCAGAGTGTTAAAAGTGATTCCAGAGAGCAACCTTCTCATCGTGAAGGGCAGCGTGGCTGGTTTTAATGGTTCAACCGTAATTATTAACAAGTAATGGAAATTAACGTATTAAATATCAACGGTCAGGAGACCGGACGTAAGGTTACGTTAAATGACGCAATCTTCGGCATTGAACCAAACGACCATGTAATTTATCTGGACGTTAAGCAGTATCTTGCTGACCAGCGCCAGGGCACAGCCAAGGCTAAGGAGCGCAGCGAGCATGCTGGTTCTACTCGCAAGCTGATCCGCCAGAAGGGTGGCGGCGGTGCTCGTCGTGGTGATATCAACTCACCTGTTCTCGTAGGTGGTGGCCGCGTTTTCGGTCCGAAGCCCCGTGACTATCGTTTCAAGCTGAATAAGAAGGTGAAGCAGCTCGCCCGCAGAAGCGCTCTGACCTACAAGGCTCAGGAGAATGCTGTTGTGGTGGTTGAGGACTTCAGCTTTGATGCTCCCAAGACTAAGGATTTCGTCAACATGACCAAGAATCTGAATGTTGAGGGTAAGAAGGTTCTTCTTCTTCTGCCGGAAACTAACAAGAATGTGTATAAGTCGGCTCGTAACTTGCAGCGTGCAGAGGTTTTGGAGGCAGCCAAGCTCAATACTTATAAGGTGCTGAATGCTGATGTGCTCGTCATGACTGAGAAATCGCTGGAGGCTATCGAAGGAATCTTAAACAAGTAAAAGGAGATATTAGATATGGCATTTATCATCAAACCTTTGGTCACTGAGAAGATGACCAAGATTACTGACAAGAAGCCTAACCGTTATGGCTTCATAGTTCGCCCAGAGGCTAACAAGCTCCAGATTAAGAACGAAATCGAGGGTCAGTATAACGTTACGGTAGAGGATGTGAACACAATGAGATATGCTGGCAAGCGCTCAGCCCGCTACACAAAGGCTGGTATGATCCGCGGCCACAAGATTGCGTTCAAGAAAGCAATCGTTACTCTGAAGGAGGGCGATGTAATTGATTTTTATAGCAATATTTAAATAGAAATGGCAGTACGTAAATTAAAGCCGGTTACTCCCGGTCAAAGACACAAGATTATTGGCACGTTCGAGGACATTACTGCATCCGTGCCAGAGAAGTCTCTCGTTTACGGTAAACGCTCTACTGGTGGTCGAAACAACACCGGTAAGATGACTGTACGCTACATGGGCGGCGGCCACAAGAGGAAGTATCGTTTCATCGACTTCAAGCGAGAGAAGGATGGTGTTCCAGCTGTAGTGAAGACTATCGAGTATGATCCTAACCGTTCAGCTCGCATCGCTCTTCTGTTCTACGCTGATGGTGAAAAACGTTACATTATTGCTCCTAATGGACTGCAGGTGGGTACTACACTGCTTTCCGGTGCTGAGGCAGCACCTGAGGTGGGTAATGCTCTTCCTTTGGCAAACATTCCTGTGGGTACGGTGGTTCACAACATTGAGCTCCGTCCGGGTCAGGGTGCCAAGATGGTTCGTTCGGCTGGTAACTTTGCTCAGCTTACTTCTCGTGAAGGCAGTTATTGTGTGATTAAGCTCCCTTCGGGTGAAACCCGCAAGGTGTTGAGCGCTTGTAAGGCAACCGTTGGTGTTGTAGGTAACGCCGACCATGCTCTGGAGCAGTCAGGTAAGGCTGGTCGCTCTCGCTGGTTGGGCCGTCGTCCCCACAACCGTGGTGTTGTGATGAACCCGCATGATCACCCGATGGGTGGTGGTGAAGGCCGTCAGAGTGGTGGTCATCCACGTTCTCGTAAGGGTCTGTATGCTAAGGGTCTGAAGACACGTGCACCTAAGAAGCATTCCAACAAGTACATTATTGCACGAGCAAACAACAAATAATTAAGTAAACTGAAGTAAATTATGAGTCGTTCACTTAAAAAAGGTCCATATATCAACGTATCACTCGAGAAGAAGATTCTCGCCATGAACGAGAGTGGTAAGAAGAATGTCGTAAAGACATGGGCCAGAGCTTCAATGATTTCCCCGGACTTCGTGGGACACACTGTAGCAGTTCATAACGGTAACAAATTTATCCCTGTTTACATTACTGAGAACATGGTGGGACACAAGCTCGGAGAGTTCGCTCCAACGCGTCGTTTCGGTGGCCATGCCGGTAACAAGAAGTAAACGAGGGCTAGAACCATTTAAAAAGAAGTATAATAATGGGAGCAAGAAAACATAATTCGGCTGAAAAAAGAAAAGAAGCCCTGAAGACATTGTATTTTGCCAAGCTCAATGATGTACCATCGAGCCCCCGCAAGATGCGCTATGTCGTTGACATGATACGCGGCATGGAAGTGAACCGTGCCCTTGGCGTCCTGAAGTTCTCCAAGAAGAAGGCTGCTGCCGACGTGGAGAAGCTTCTCCGCTCTGCCATCAATAACTGGGAACAGAAGAATGATCGCAAGGCTGAGGACGGCGAACTCTTTATCTCTAAGGTCTTCGTTGACGAAGGCGTTACAATGAAACGTATGAGACCCGCCCCCCAGGGCCGTGGCTATCGCATTCGCAAGCGCTCAAACCACGTGACTTTGTTTGTGGACGCTAAAACTAACGACGAAAAATAAAGATTAAGAATGGGACAGAAAGTTAATCCAATTAGTAACCGTCTGGGTATTATCCGCGGTTGGGACTCAAACTGGTTTGGTGGCAAGAACTTCGGTGACAACCTGGTGGAAGACCAGAAGATCCGCAAGTATCTCAACGAGCGTCTGGCTAAGGCCAGCGTGAGCAAGATCGTCATCGAGCGCACACTGAAGCTGGTTACCATTACTATCTGCACTGCCCGTCCGGGTATCGTCATTGGTAAAGGTGGTCAAGACGTTGACAAGTTGAAGGAAGAGTTGAAGAAGTTGTACAACAAGGACATCCAGATCAACATCTTCGAAATCAAGAAACCCGAGCTCGATGCTACTATCGTGGCTAACAATGTGGCACGCCAGATCGAGGGCAAGATTGCTTATCGCCGTGCTATCAAGATGGCTATCGCCAACACGATGCGCGCTGGTGCCGAGGGTATCAAAATCCAGATTTCAGGCCGTCTGAACGGTGCCGAAATCGCACGTAGCGAAATGTTCAAGGAGGGTCGTACCCCGCTGCACACTTTCCGTGCTGATATCGACTACTGTCAGGCAGAGGCTCTTACCAAGGTTGGTCTGCTCGGTATCAAGGTGTGGATCTGCCGCGGTGAGATTTACGAGAAGCGCGACTTGGCTCCTAACTTCACTCAGGAGAAGCAGGGTGGTCGTGGCAACAACGGCGGTGGACGCCGTGAAGGCCGCGGTGGTCGCAAGAGAAACAATAATCGTTAAAAGAAAGAATTATCATGTTACAGCCAAAAAGAGTAAGATATAGAAGACCTCAGGATGGTCGTGGCAACAAAGGCAACGCCCACAGAGGTACGCAGCTGGCTTTCGGCTCATTCGGCATTAAGACGATGGATGCCAAGTGGATTGACAGCCGTCAGATTGAGGCCGCCCGTGTAGCCATCAACCGCTACATGAACCGTGAAGGTCAGGTCTGGATTCGTATTTTCCCTGATAAGCCCATCACCCGCAAGCCTGCTGACGTACGTATGGGTAAAGGTAAGGGTGATCCCGCAGGATGGGTGGCACCGGTAACTCCCGGTCGCATCCTCTTCGAAGTAGAAGGTGTGCCTTTTGACGTGGCTAAGGAGGCTCTTCGCCTCGGCGCTCAGAAGCTGCCGGTAAAGTGCAAGTTTGTTGTTAGACGTGATTACGATAAAAACGCTTAATTAAAATGAAGACAAGTGATTTCAAAGGACTCGACACCAAGGAATTGGCCGAGCGCGTAGAGACTGAAATGGCCAAGTTGCAGAACATGAAGCTCAACCACGCCATCACTCCACTGGAGAACCCTTCTCAGATTAAGGCTTTGCGTCGTGATATCGCACGTATGAAGACCGAACTTCGTCAGAGAGAACTTAATAAATAACAATGGTCCAGATGGAAACAAGAAATTTAAGAAAAACAAGACAGGGTGTCGTTATCAGCAACAAGATGGATAAAACCATTGTTATTGCCTCTAAGTTCAAGGAGAAGCACCCGATCTATGGTAAGTTTGTCCAGAAGACAAAGAAGTACCATGCACATGATGAGAACAATGAGTGCAATATCGGTGATACCGTGCTCATTATGGAAACCCGTCCACTGTCAAAGACAAAGAGATGGAGAGTTGTTTCAATAATTGAAAAAGCTAAGTAATTATGATACAGGCAGAATCAAGACTTACAGTATGTGATAACAGCGGTGCACGCGAGGCTCTCTGCATCCGTGTGCTGGGTGGTACCCGCCGCCGTTATGCAAGTGTTGGCGATGTAATCGTTGTTGCTATCAAGAACGCCATCCCAACGAGTGATGTAAAAAAGGGTGCAGTATCTAAGGCTTTGATTGTTCGCACCAAGAAGGAGATTCGTCGCGCTGATGGTTCCTACATCCGTTTCGATGACAATGCTTGTGTGCTGCTGAACAATGCTGGTGAGCTCCGCGGCAGCCGTATCTTCGGTCCCGTGGCCCGCGAGCTGCGTGCAGTTAACATGAAGGTCGTTTCTTTGGCACCTGAGGTTCTTTAATCCGTAAAAAAAAGAATAAAAGTAATGGCAAAGTTACATATTAAGAAAAACGATACAGTGGTTGTCCTGACCGGTGAGGATAAGGGCAAGACTGGCAAGGTGCTCCAGATCATCAAGGACAAGGAGCGTGCTATCGTTGAGGGTGTGAACATGGTCAGCAAGAGCCAGAAGCCTTCTGCCAAGAATCCTCAGGGCGGCATCGTGAAGCAGGAAGCACCTATTCATATCTCAAATTTAAGTCTGATCGACCCCAAGAGTGGCAAGGCTACTCGTGTCAGCATCAAGCATGAGGGCAAGAATGTGGTTCGTATCTCTAAAAAGTCAGGGGAGGTTATTAAATAATGAATACAGCACAGTTAAAGAAAGAGTATAAGGAGCAGATTGCTCCCGCTCTTCAGAAGCAGTTCAACTACTCTTCTACTATGGAGACACCTGTCCTGAAGAAGATTGTGGTGAACATGGGTCTCGGCGATGCTACCCAGGATAAGAAGATTATCGACGTGGCTATCAATGAGCTTACTGCCATCACCGGCCAGAAGGCTGTGGCTACCTACTCTAAGAAGGATATCGCTAACTTCAAGCTTCGTAAGAAGATGCCTATCGGCGTGATGGTAACTCTCCGTCGTGAGCGTATGTATGAGTTCCTCGAGAAGCTCGTGCGCGTGGCTCTGCCCCGTATCCGCGACTTCAAGGGTATCGAGAGCAAGCTTGATGGCCGTGGTAACTATACACTCGGCGTGCAGGAGCAGATCATCTTCCCTGAGATCAACATCGACCAGATCGACCGCATTCAGGGTATGAACATCACTTTCGTCACCTCTGCTAAGACTGACGAAGAGGGCTTCGCACTGCTGAAGGCATTTGGACTTCCTTTCAAGAACGCTAATAAAGATTAAGAGATATGGCAAAAGAATCAATGAAGGCTCGCGAGGTGAAGCGTGCAAAGCTTGTAGCCCGTTACGCTGAAAAGCGTGCAGCCCTGAAGAAGATTATCGCTACCACGGAGGATCCCGCAGAGGCTTACGAGGCTGCTCGCAAGCTGCAGGCCATCCCCAAGAACGCAAACCCCATCCGTCTGCACAACCGCTGCAAGATCACGGGTCGTCCAAAGGGATATATCCGCCAGTTCGGTCTTTCTCGTATTCAGTTCCGTGAGATGGCCAGTGCTGGTCTGATTCCCGGCGTGAAGAAGGCAAGCTGGTAAATCTATTCGGCTATCCGGTTATCCGGTTAACTATCCGGCTATCCGGTTAAAGAAGATTATTTTTTTAATATTGTCGGGGGAGTCCCGATTAATTAAACTTTTTATACAAATGACAGATCCAATAGCAGATTATCTGACGAGGTTGAGAAACGCAATCATGGCTCATCACCGTGTTGTAGAAGTACCAGCTTCAAACATGAAGAAGGAAATCACTAAGATCCTCTTCGAGAAGGGTTACATCCTGAACTACAAGTTCATCGAGGATGGTCCTCAGGGCACTATCAAGGTGGCTCTGAAGTATGACCCGCAAACCAGAGAGAACGCCATCAAGGTTCTCAAGAGAGTGTCCACTCCAGGTCTTCGTAAGTACACTGGTTACAAGGACATGCCGAGAGTTATTAACGGACTGGGAATTGCTATTCTCTCTACGTCCAAGGGTGTGATGACTAACAAGGAAGCTGCCGAGCTGAAGATTGGCGGCGAGGTTCTTTGCTACGTTTATTAATAGGAGGAGATAGAATATGTCAAGAATAGGTAAATTGCCAATCGCTATCCCCGCTGGCGTAACAATCGACATTAAGGACAACGTTGTTAGCGTGAAAGGTCCTAAGGGAGAATTGTCACAGAAGGTTGATCCTTCTATCTGCATCAAGAACGAGGACGGTCATCTCACTTTCGAGATCGACGAGAAGAGCCCCGTCAATATCAAACAGAAGCAGGCTTTCCACGGCTTGTACCGCGCTCTGGTCAACAACATGGTTGTAGGCGTCAGCGAAGGTTACAAGAAGGAAATGGAGCTTGTAGGTGTTGGTTACCGTGTGAGCAACCAGGGCAACCTGATTGAGTTCGCACTCGGTTACACGCATCCTATCTTCCTTCAGCTTCCCAGCGAAGTGAAGGTGGAGACCAAGTCAGAGAGAAATCAGAATCCTGTTATTATTTTAGAGTCTTGCGACAAGCAGTTGCTGGGTATGATCTGCGCAAAGATCCGCTCCTTCCGCATGCCTGAGCCTTATAAGGGTAAGGGTATCCTGTTCAAGGGTGAGGTTATCCGTAGAAAGTCTGGTAAGTCGGCTTCTGCTAAATAATTTTAATTGATTTTACGATTATGACAACAAAGAAAGTAGAAAGACGAATCAAGATAAAGTTCAGAATTCGCAAGAACGTTAACGGTACGGCTGAGCGCCCCCGTCTGAGCGTGTTCCGCAGCAACAAGCAGATTTATGCTCAGGTTATTAATGATTTGACAGGTAAAACACTCGCATCTGCATCATCACTCGGTCTTGAGGCTATGCCTAAGAAGGAGCAGGCTGCCAAGGTGGGCGAACTTCTCGCTGAGAAGGCTCAGGCTGCCGGTATCACTCAGGTGGTGTTCGACCGTAACGGCTATCTCTATCACGGCCGTGTGAAGGAACTCGCTGATGGCGCACGTAAAGGTGGACTTAAATTCTAAAAGATTATGGCAATGAATAAAGTAAAGATAAATAGTGACGTTGAGTTGAAAGACCGTCTGGTTGCCATCAACCGTGTTACGAAGGTAACAAAGGGTGGTCGCACCTTTACATTCGCTGCTATCGTGGTTGTCGGCGACGGCAATGGCGTGATCGGCTGGGGCCTGGGTAAGGCCGGTGAAGTTACCGCTGCTATCCAGAAGGGTACAGAGGCTGCCAAAAAGAATCTCGTGAAGGTTCCCGTGCTGAAGGGCACTATTCCTCATGAGATGGAAGCTCACTTCGGTGGTGCTCAGGTGTTCCTGAAGCCGGCTGCTGCCGGTACCGGTCTGGTGGCTGGTGGTGCTATGCGTGCCGTTCTGGAGAGTGCTGGTGTGAAGGACGTGCTTGCCAAGAGTAAGGGTTCTTCTAACCCCCACAACCTGGTGAAGGCTACCATCTTGGCACTGAGCCAGATGCGTGACGCCTACACGATTGCCGGTGAGCGTGGTGTTGGTATGAACAAAGTGTTTAACGGATAATTTAGGAGGTTCAGACAATGGCAACAATTAAGATCAAGCAGATTAAGAGCAAGATTGGTTTCCCTGTAGACCAGAAGCGCACACTCCAGGCACTGGGGTTGCACAAAATCTCTCAGGTCGTTGAAGTAGAAGACACTCCTAGCGTCCGTGGTATGATCCGCAAGGTTCACCATCTGGTAACCGTAGTTGAGTAAACAATCGTCTAACGTTTTAAAACAGATTCGAATTATGAAATTACATGAATTAAAACCAGCAGCAGGCTCAACTCACTCTGAGCGTCGTCTCGGTCGCGGTACAGGTTCAGGACTCGGTGGTACCTCTACTCGTGGTCACAAAGGTGCTAAGGCCCGTTCTGGTTATAAGAAGAAGATTGGTTTCGAAGGTGGTCAGATGCCACTGCAGCGCCGTGTTCCAAAGGCTGGTTTCAAGAACATCAACCATAAGGAGTACTTTGCTGTGAACCTGTCAACTCTGCAGCGTCTTGCTGAAGAGAAGAACCTCACGAAGATCGGTGTCGCCGAACTGAAGGAGGCTGGTCTCACCAATGGCAAGGAACTCGTGAAGGTTCTTGGTAACGGAGAGCTCAAGGCAAAAATCGATGTAGAAGCCAATGCATTCTCAAAGACAGCCGAAGAAGCTATCAAGGCTGTTGGTGGTAACGCAACAATCATTTAAGAATAATGAAAAAGTTAATAGAGTACCTGAAGAACTGTTGGAAGATTGAAGATTTGCGCCAGCGCATCCTCATCACCATCCTGTTTGTAGCTATCTACCGTTTCGGATCATTCGTAGTGCTGCCGGGCATCAATCCCGGTCTGCTCGAAAAACTCCAGTCACAGACAGCCGGTGGACTGATGTCACTTCTCGACATGTTCTCGGGTGGAGCATTTTCTCATGCGTCAATCTTTGCACTGGGAATCATGCCTTACATCTCAGCCTCTATCGTCATGCAGCTTCTGGCAGTGGCAGTGCCTTACTTCCAGAAGATGCAGCGCGAAGGTGAGAGTGGACGTAAGAAGATTATGTGGTACACCCGTGTGCTCACGGTAGCCATCCTGTTCTTCCAGGCTCCTTCTTATCTGCTCAACCTCAAGATGCAGGCTCAGGGTGCTCTCGCATCCGGCATCACCTGGGGTTCGTTCATGATCACCGGAACCATCATCCTCGCTGCAGGTTCTATGTTTATCCTGTGGCTGGGTGAGCGCATTACCGATAAGGGTATTGGAAATGGTATCTCCCTGATCATTATGATCGGTATCATCGCACGTCTGCCACAGGCCTTCTTCCAGGAGGCTTCCAGCCGTTTCACGGCTATCTCCGGTGGTGGTCTGGTGATGTTCATCGTGGAGCTTATCATTCTCTACATCGTGGTATGTCTGTCTATTCTCCTGGTGCAGGGTGTTCGCAAGGTACCCGTGCAGTATGCTAAGCGCCTCGTGGGCAACAAGCAGTACGGCGGTGCCCGTCAGTACATCCCCCTGAAGCTGTTCGCAGCCAATGTGATGCCTATCATCTTTGCTCAGGCTCTGATGTTCATCCCGCTGGCCATCGTTCAGTATTCAAGCGATCAGACTGGTTGGGTTATCCGTAACCTGCTCGATCACCGTTCATTGCTGTATAACATTGTATTCGCCGTGCTTATCATCGCGTTTACTTATTTCTATACAGCCATCACGCTGAATCCCACTCAGATGGCAGAAGACATGAAGCGCAACAATGGTTTCATTCCTGGCGTAAAGCCCGGTAAGGACACCGCAGAGTATATCGACACCGTGATGAGCCGCATCACACTGCCCGGTTCACTCTTCATTGCCTTCATTGCTGTGATGCCTTCATTTGCCAGCCTGCTCAATGTGCAGGAAGGTTTTGCTCAGTTCTTCGGTGGAACGTCACTTCTGATTCTTGTAGGTGTTGTGATCGACACCCTCACTCAGATTGAAAGCCACCTGATGATGCGCCACTATGATGGTCTGCTCAATTCAGGTCGTATCCGTTCTACACGTCAAGGCGGCATCCAGGCATACTAATCTGTGCTGATGAAGATCTTTCTGAAGACAGAGGATGAGATTGAGCTGATGCGCCGCGCTAACCAACTCGTTGGTAAGACGCTTGGCGAATTGGCAAAGCATATCAAACCAGGTGTAACGACCCTCCAGCTGGATAGAATTGCGGAGGAGTTCATCCGCGATCATGGGGCTGTCCCCACGTTCAAGAACTTCCCCAATCCTTATGGAGGGCCGTTCCCCGCAAGCATCTGCACATCGGTCAACGATGCCGTGGTTCATGGCATCCCTGACAATACCGAACTCCGTGACGGTGATATCATCTCCGTCGATTGTGGTACGCTTCTCGACGGGTTCAACGGCGATTCTGCCTATACGTTCTGTGTAGGCGAAGTCAGCGAGGAAGTCAAGAAGCTGCTGAAGACCACGAAGGAGAGTCTCTATCTCGGCATCCAGGCAGCTGTTGCGGGTAATCACTTGGGTGATATCGGCAGTGCGGTCCAGGAACATTGCGAAGCCGAAGGGTATGGCATCGTCCGTGAACTTACCGGTCATGGTATCGGTCGCGAGATGCACGAAGATCCTCAGGTTCCCAACTATGGCCGGCGCGGTAACGGTACGATGCTGAAGGCATCCATGTGTATCGCCATCGAACCGATGGTTACCATGGGTGACCGCAACATCTACATGATGCCCGACCGCTGGACCATCAAGACTCGCGACGGAAAGCCCGCAGCCCACTTCGAACATACGATTGCGGTGCGCCGCGGGAAGTCCGAAATCTTATCTTCGTTTGAAGAAGCAGAACTTATAGAAGGCAAATTATATTAAGTAGATTAGTAATTTTTATGGCAAAACAAGGTGCTATTGAACAGGACGGAACGATTGTGGAGGCATTGTCCAACGCCATGTTCCGCGTGGAGCTCGAAAATGGTGTGCCCATCATCGCACACATTTCCGGAAAGATGAGAATGCACTACATCAAAATCCTGCCTGGCGACAAGGTGAAGGTAGAGATGAGTCCCTACGACCTGACTAAGGGCAGAATCGTGTTCAGATATAAATAAACTTTCAGAGATATGAAGACAAGAGCATCATTAAAGAAGCGTACTCCCGACTGCAAGATTGTTCGTCGTAAGGGTCGTCTGTACGTGATTAACAAGAAGAACCCTAAGTACAAGACACGTCAGGGCTAAGAAAAAGTTTGGTTAAAAAAGCATAAAAGGGTAAGAATGACAATTATTATTCTTACCTTACAAATGGCAATAAGAATTGTTGGAGTAGATTTGCCCCAGAACAAGCGTGGCGAAATCGCATTGACCTATATCTATGGTATCGGTCGAAGTAGTTCAGCAAAGATATTGGACAAGGCAGGCGTTAGCCGCGAACTGAAGGTCAACGAGTGGAGTGACGATCAGGCAGCCAAAATCCGTGAAATTATCGGCGCTGAATTCAAAGTGGAAGGTGATCTCCGCAGTGAGATCCAGATGAATATCAAGCGACTGATGGATATTGGTTGCTATCGTGGAGTCCGTCATCGTAATGGTCTTCCTGTACGTGGTCAGAGCACAAAGAACAACGCCCGTACCCGTAAAGGTAGAAAAAAGACTGTTGCAAACAAGAAGAAGGCCACGAAGTAAGTTTAAGGTTTAGTGTTTAAAGTTTAAAGTTAAAAGACAATGGCTAAGAAAACAGTCACCAAGAAAAGAAACGTGAAGGTTGACGCGATTGGTCAGCTGCACGTTCACAGCTCATTCAATAATATTATCGTGTCTTTGGCGAATAGCGAGGGTCAGGTTATCTCTTGGTCTTCAGCTGGTAAGATGGGCTTCCGTGGTTCTAAGAAGAACACTCCTTATGCTGCTCAGATGGCAGCCGAGGATTGCGCAAAGGTCGCTTACGACCTGGGTCTGCGCAAGGTAAAGGCATATGTAAAGGGTCCCGGTAACGGTCGTGAGAGCGCTATCCGTGCCTGCCACGGTGCTGGTATCGAGGTAACTGAGATTATCGACGTTACACCACTGCCACACAATGGCTGCCGTCCTCCAAAGCGTCGTCGCGTATAATTTAACTATTCGGGTATCCGGCTAATCGGGTATTCGGCTCAAAAAGATTTTTTTTCAATATTATGGCAAAGTATATAGGTCCGAAATCTAAAATTGCGCGCCGTTTTGGTGAACCCATCTTTGGCGCTGACAAAGTTTTGTCCAAGAGAAACTTCCCTCCTGGACAGCATGGCAATAATCGTCGTCGCAAGATGTCTGAGTATGGTGTCATGTTGGCAGAGAAGCAGAAGGCTAAGTACACTTACGGTGTACTCGAGCGCCAGTTCCGTAACATGTTTGAGAAGGCAGCTAAGGCTGACGGCATCACCGGTGAGGTGCTGCTTCAGAACCTGGAGAGCCGTCTTGACAACGTAGTGTTCCGTATGGGCATTGCTCCTACCCGTGCAGCTGCACGTCAGTTAGTAGGCCACAAGCACATCGTTGTTGACGGTCAGGTGGTTAACATACCTTCTTATTCCGTGAAGCCTGGTCAGATCGTGGGTGTTCGCGAGAAGTCAAAGTCTCTCGAAGTTATCGAGGCTTCTCTCGCTGGATTCAACCACAGCAAGTATCCCTGGATCGAATGGGACGACAATTCTAAGAGCGGCAAACTCCTGCACAAGCCCGAGCGTGCCGACATCCCTGAGAATATTAAGGAGCAGTTAATCGTTGAGTTGTACTCTAAATAAATCATTAAATTAATGGCGATATTAGCATTTCAAAAACCCGATAAAGTAGTGATGCTGGAGGCTAACGACAAGTTCGGCAAGTTCGAATTTCGTCCTCTTGAGCCTGGCTTCGGTGTAACCATCGGTAACGCCCTCCGCCGCATCCTCCTTTCATCACTGGAAGGTTATGCCATCAACACCATCAAGATTTCAGGTGTTGAGCATGAGTTCTCTTCAGTTCCCGGTGTGAAGGAAGATGTAACCAACATCATCTTGAACCTGAAGCAAGTTCGGTTCAAGCAAGTAGTAGAAGAATTCGAGAACGAGAAAGTGAGTATTACCGTCGAGAATTCCACTGAGTTCAAAGCTGGTGATATCAGTAAGTATCTGACTGGATTTGAAGTGTTAAATCCTGATTTGGTGATTTGTCATTTAGATTCAAAAGCAACGATGCAACTCGACATCACGATCAACAAAGGCCGTGGATATGTGCCTGCTGATGAGAACCGTGAGTTCTGCACTGATGTCAACGTAATCCCCATCGATTCTATTTACACACCAATCCGCAACGTCAAGTTCGCAGTGGAGCCGTATCGTGTCGAGCAGAAGACCGACTACGACAAGCTCGTGCTTGAAGTGACTACGGATGGTTCCATACACCCGAAGGACGCCCTGAAAGAGGCAGCCAAGATTCTCATCTATCACTTCATGCTCTTCTCCGACGAGAAGATCACCCTCGAAAACAATGACGTAGAGGGCAACCAGGAGTTTGATGAGGAAGTGCTCCACATGCGTCAGTTGCTCAAGACTCGTCTCGTTGACATGAACCTCTCCGTCCGTGCCCTCAACTGCCTTAAGGCAGCCGATGTCGAGACTCTTGGCGACCTTGTGCAGTACAACAAGACCGACCTCCTGAAGTTCCGCAACTTTGGTAAGAAATCGCTTTCTGAGCTTGATGATTTGCTCGAGAGTCTGAATCTGTCGTTTGGAACCGATATTTCAAAGTACAAACTGGACAAGGAGTAACCGCTTTACTGGCTATCTTGCCCAATAAAAAGTAAAAACAAAAAATGAGACATAATAAGAAATTCAACCATCTCAGCCGTACTGCATCGCATCGCAGTGCCATGCTTGCCAACATGGCCATTTCGCTGATCGAGCACAAAAGAATCACTACGACTGTAGCCAAGGCAAAGGCACTCAAGAAGTATGTAGAGCCTCTCATCACGAAGGCTAAGACCGATGACACCAACTCTCGCCGTGTTGTGTTCAGCTACCTCCAGAACAAGGAGGCCATCAAGACCCTTTTCGGTGAAGTTGCACAGAAGGTTGGCGACCGTCCCGGTGGCTACACCCGTATCATCAAGCTCGGTAGCCGTCAGGGTGACGCTGCTGATATCTGCTTCATTGAGCTCGTTGACTTCGACGAGAACATGGCTAAGGCTCCTAAGGCTGCCAAGCGTACCCGTCGTAGTAGCAAGAAAGCTGCTGCCGAGGCTCCTCAGGCTGAAGAAGCTGCTGCTGAAGCACCCGCAGCTGAAGAGGCAAAGGCTGAATAATCCGAAAGGAACATTCAAAATCTTTATAAAGGAAAGTCCCCGCTCATTGAGAGTGGGGACTTTTTTTGTGATGCCAATTTGCTGTCTTTTGATGTATTATTTTAAAAAAATGTTCGTTTTTCTAGATTTTTTGTATCTTTGCGGAAAGTTTTGACTCAAACATACAATAATCATGTCTGACAACGGGGAAAAACAGACCATTGCGCTTTCTGGCCAGTGGGATGAAACCGCATTGACGGCGCTTTATAATAAGTATTATAAGGCGATGGCTTTGTTGGCTTTCCGTATTGTCGGCAAGGAACAGGTGGCAGAAGACGTGGCTCAGGAGGTTATCACCAAATTATGGCAGCAGCGCGTAGAACTTCAGGATGAAGCTAAAGTCAGGGCTTGGCTCTACACTTCCGTGCGCAATCTTTCTATCGACCGTCTGCGGCGTACGCATCTTTCCACCGTTTCCATGGGGGATGTTCATATGGAGCATCATGAATACAAGTTGGGTGAAAACAGTGAAGAGCCATTTTTCACAGAGGAAGTTTACCGCCAGTTGTTTGAAGCCATTAATGAACTTCCTCCTCAGCAGCGCCAGATCTTCCTTCATAACATAGAAGGAAAACGTATCAAAGACATTGCTGAGATTATGGGAATTTCAGTGAATACCGTTAAGACACAGAGGCAGCGTGGTATAAAAACCTTACGTGAAAAACTCACGCAGAATGCCTGGATGCTCTTTGTCAGTATTATTTGATTCTTTTTTAGCGATTTTTCTTTCAGCTTGTCACCCCAAATGATTATTTCTGCGTCAATTCATTAAAATAGATGCAGAAATGACAAAGAAATCAATCAACTCACAAGTACGTGACTACCTTTTGGGACGTTTGTCCGAGGCAGAGCAGTTGGAGTTGGAACAGCAGTTGTCGCAGCATCCTGAATGGATTCAGGAAATGCGCCAGATGGAGGATGCCGATTTCACCCAACTTTATGAAACGTATGAAAAATTTGGAAGCGATGAAGTCCTTCAGCAACTTAAACTGAAGGTTCTGGAAAACAAGCAGTCTCAGGAAACTGATCATCCCACTGTCCACCGTCATATGTTCCAGTGGTGGCGCTATGCGGCCGCTGTCTTACTGTTGGCAGTAGCCGGTGCTGGTTATTGGTGGTATTCCGATTACACGAAGGTGACACCGCCTGTGATCTCACAGGAAGTGAAATTGGCCATGGAGCAAAGCAAGCAGAGCGGACATGACGCCGCGGTGATTGATAACGTTAATGTGAACGATAACGGAGGCAAGAGCGTGAAGGAGCTGGTGGAAGAGATGCAGCTCCCGGAAGATGTGGTGGAAAAGCTCGAAGAGGCAAAACGTATCACCACCTATCATAACAAAGAGTATTGGGTGACACTCCCTGACGGCTCTTTGGTACACCTGAACAACAACAGCCGGCTGATCTACCCGGAGAAGTTCGGTGACCGCCGCGACATGATCCTCGACGGTGAGGCCTACTTCATGGTGGCAAAGGACAAGAGCCGCCAGTTTGTGGTGCATACGCCGCAGGGCGAGATACGGGTGTACGGTACGGAGTTCTGGGTGAAGACCGACTATAAGGCGACGGCTCCCCGTGCCAACGAGGACGCCGCCACTGGTGAAACCACAGGACAGACGGGGGAGACGGTTGTCGCCCTGGTGCGCGGTACCATCGGCTTCACGCCTGCCGACGGCCGTGAGCAGATGCTGAAGCCCGGTCAGGAGCTGACGGCGGTGAACTCGCAACTGACAGTCACGGACGTGGACACCACCCCCTACACGGCGTGGAACACGGGTCTGTTCGTGTTTGAGAACAGCACGCTGGAGCACCTGATGGACGTGCTGGCACAATGGTACGACATCAAGAAAGTGAACTACACAGACGACAAGCTGCGCAAGATACACTTCACGGGCAACCTTAAGCGCTATGGCAGCGCGGAGCGCATCATGAAGGCCATCATGATGGCTTGCGACGTGAACATCGTGCTGCAGAACGACACGCTCTCGGTGAGCAACTGAGAAAAGCAAACAACTGGTAACAATCCATAAAAAACACCTTAAAGAAAAGAGATGATGAAAAGAACCGTGAAAAGAAGTCTGCTGCTCATCCTGGCGCTGATGGTCGCCCAGATGGTGCCCGCCCAGGCTCTCGACAAATCGCGTATTACCGTGGCGATGGAGAATGCCACCGTAAAGCAGTTTCTCGACGAGGTGGAGCGCCAGACTGGCATCGAGTTTCTCTACAACGCCGACGAAGTGAAGAACCTGCGCGTCACCGTGAGGCAAACCAATGCTGTGGCCAGACAGGTCATCACACAGGTGATGGCCGACATAGGATGTGAGATCAGAGAGAACAATGGCATCGTGGTTGTCCGCTTGATGAAGGACACCAAGGGACGGCACACAGTGAGCGGCTATGTGCTCGACGAGGACAAACAACCCGTTATCGGTGCGCAAGTAAGGATTATGGGCACCAAGATGATGACCGTTACCAATGCCGACGGTGAATTCTATTTCGACCAGCCCATGCCCGAGAAAGCCCGCGTGCAAATCACCTACATCGGCATGCAGGCGGTTCATCTGCCCGCCCGCAACAATATGGTAGTCAACATGAAAAGCGACACACAAATGCTTCAGGGCGTGGTGGTTACAGGTTATCAGCAGCTCGACCGCCGCAACCTCACCAGTTCGGTCACCAGTAAGGACATGAGCGAACTTGAGATTCCCGGTGTGGCCGACCTCTCGAAGATGCTCGAAGGTAAGATTCCCGACCTGGTGTCGCTTAGTAGTAGTGGAGAAATCAATGCTACCAACCGCATCCGTATTCGCGGAACCAGCACACTCATCGGTAACCGCGAACCGCTGTGGGTGCTCGACGGCATCATCCTTTCCGACCCTGTAGGCTTGTCGCCCGATGTGCTGAACGATCCCGACTACATCAACCGCATTGGTAATGCCATCGCTGGCATCAACCCGCAAGACATTCTGCGCATTGACGTGCTGAAAGATGCCGCCGCCACCGCTCTCTACGGAACGCGTGCGGCCAATGGCGTGATTGTGGTGACCACCAAGAGTGGTCGCGAGGGCAAACCCACTATCACGTATTCCGGACAGTTCACCTTTCGTAAACGTCCCTATTATACAGACGATAAAATCAATCTGATGAACTCGGTGGAACGCATCCAGTTCTCGCAATATCTGGCAGAGCAACATTACATCTATCCGCCCAACATGCCTAAGGTGGGCTACGAGCAGGCTCTGAGCAACCTCTATCTGGGCATTTACGACCAGCAGACTTTCGATGAGCAAGTATCAAGGATGCAAACCATGAACACCGACTGGTTCGACATCCTCTGCCACAACTCTTTCTCTCACGATCACTCCGTGTCGGTCTCTGGCGGTTCGTCGAAAGTGCGTTACTATACTTCTATAGGTTATACTGATCAGGACGATGTCATCAACAACACCATGAACCGTCGTTATACGGCCATGGCGAAAATTGACTTTGACCTGACAAAAAAGCTGAAGGTGCAGTTCAATCTGAATGGCTATCTGAACAATCGCCAGTATGCACAGTCGGACAACAACCCCATCAACTATGCTTATAACACTAGCCGCGCCATTCCTGCCTACAACAGCGACGGCAGCTATGCCCACTATCTGAAGGCTGGCAACAAGGGATTCTATAATTTCAGCATCCTTAATGAATTGGACAACAGCTATAACAAGCAGGAGACGAATGCCGTGACCGCTACGGCCAATGCCCGTTATCAGGCCACCGACGATCTTTTCTTCAATGCGGTGTTCTCGGCCAACATCTCTAACTCGAACCTTGAAGGGTGGTGGGGCGAAAACACGTTCTATGCGTCAAACCTGCGTGAGGCAGAGATGGGTGAGGAACCCTCACTGACCAGCACCATGCCCTATGGTGGCGAGCTCTCCTTGCAGAAAAACCGCAACGTGGGTTGGACGGCCCGTCTGCAAGGAAACTACAATAAGTATCTGGGCGAGAACAAACACCATAACATCAATGTGGCGCTTGGTCTTGAGGCATCCAGCTCGAACTACAAGGGTGACAACTATACGCAGCGTGGCTATTATCACGACCGTGGCCGCACTTTTGCCAGCAGCATCCCTCTCGACTATGCCAGTTATTGGAGTTGGGTGAGGACCAATGTGCCCCACATCACCGACACAAAGAGCAACATGGTGTCGGCTTATGCCACATTGTCGTATTCTTATAAACAACTGTTTACGCTCAATGCCAACGGCCGTTACGATGGCTCCAACAAGTTCGGCAGCCGCAGTAACGAGAACCTGTTGCCCATCTGGTCTGTATCGGGCAATGCCAATCTTCAGGAGATCTTTGGCATCAAGGCCAACTGGCTGACCTTCCTCCGAATGAAGGCATCGTATGGTGAGCAGGGAAACATGCTCGACAACCAGACGCCGGAAATGATTATCAAGAAAGGAAACATGTCGGCTTACTATAATGAGATGACATCTACTGCCGCCTATTTTGCCAATCCCGACTTGAAATGGGAGAAGACTCACTCTACCAACTTGGGGTTGGAGGTGGGATTCTTCGACAACCGCCTGCAGCTGGAGGCTGAGTATTATTTCAAGAAGACCACCGACGCCTTTATGAGTAAGAAGATTTCCGACGTGAACGGTTTCGAGTCGTATATCGTTAACTCTGGAACCATCGAGAACCGAGGATACAACGTCACGCTCACGGCTACTCCTGTCAAGTTCAAGGATTTCTACTGGATTGTGTCGGGCAGCATGTCTAAAATATTTAATGAGGTGAAGACTGTTCCTGGCGCAGAAACCTACGAGCTGAATGACTTCCTCTCGGGTACTACCGTGGTTGAGGGTCAGCCTGTGGGCACGTTCTATTCTTACAGGTTCGCCGGACTGAGCCCTGTGGACGGAGGTCCCTATTTCTATGACTGGGAAGACCGCTGGAACGAGTTGAAAGACCGGGGCAACTACTTCATCTATACCAGTGTGCTCACACCTTCAGGCCGTCGTGAGCCCGACATCACCGGCAGCTTCAACAACACGATTACTTATCGCCAATGGCGTTTAGGTTTTACGCTGCTTTACAATCTGGGAGCCAAAACCCGCTTGTTCCGTCTTTTCGACGGATTGAACGGCACAAGCTATTCTTCCGAGCAGAATGTCAGCCGCGACATGCTCGACCGTTGGATGAAACCCGGTGATGAGCAACACACCAACATTCCGGCTATTCTTGGCTATGGCAACCCGGCCAATCAGTACTATAGCAGTCACTGGGCCGATCCGAGTCTGATTGGCTGGTCGGGCAACCCTGCTATTGCCACAAACTCATGGACAATGTATGACTACAGTGATGTGCGTGTGGTCAGCGGCGACTACCTGAAGTTGTCGACCGTGAACCTGACCTACGAGCTGTCAGAGAAACAACTGGCAAAGCTGAAACTCCAGCGTCTGGCCATCACGCTGAGTGCCTATAACCTGAAGACATGGTGCGACAGC
>CACZVX010000065.1 GCA_902784755.1 uncultured Prevotellaceae bacterium | reverse complement strand
AGCAATTAGCAATGTAGCTGCTCAAGGATGGCCCGCCAATTATTCCGGCGTGATGCTGCAAGGATTCTATTGGGATTCCTTCACCGATACTCGTTGGAGGACACTTGAGTCTCAAGCGGACGAATTGTCGAACAGCTTTAGTCTAATCTGGATTCCACAAAGTGGAAAGGCTGCAAGCAGCTCTTCTATGGGGTATGACCCACTTTACTTCTACAACCAGAATTCCTCTTTCGGCAATGAAACAGAGCTAAAATCGATGATAAACACTTTCAAGGGCAAGGGTTTGCTGACAATTGCAGACATTGTGGTAAACCACCGCGGGAATGTCTCCAATTGGGTGGATTTCCCTACAGAGACCAACCCTTATGACGGAAAGACCTATCAGATGAATTCTACAGACATCGTTGCCAATGATGATGGCGGTGCTACCAATAACTGGGCCAAGGATAATGGCTACCAATTGAGCAGCAATAATGATACAGGCGAAGATTTTCCCGGATTGCGCGATCTCGACCACAAAAGTGAGAACGTACGCAACAACGTAAAAGCATACCTAATATACCTACTTAACTATCTTGGTTATACCGGATTCCGTTACGATGTCGCTAAAGGTTTCTCCGCCTCTTATTTTGGTGAATATAATAAGGCTGCAGCACCGCAGTTTTCTGTAGGTGAATACTGGGACGGCAATGCCTCTGCCGTGAAGACATGGATCAACGGCACCAAAGTAGACAACATCACTCAGAGTGCAGCCTTTGACTTCCCCTTCCGCTATACTGTTCGCGATGCCATCAATAATAACGACTGGACAAAACTTGGTGGAACCAGTGTTATGTCTGACACTAATTACCGTCGCTATTCCGTTACCTTTGTAGAGAATCACGACACCGAGCGACGTGCCAATGCCGCACAAGACCCTATCACACGTGATACCCTCGCTGCCAATGCCTTCCTCCTCGGTATGCCAGGCACACCTTGTGTTTTCCTGAAGCATTGGCAGGCCTACAAACCTGAGATTGCCGCTATGATTGCCGCTCGGAAAGTTGCTGGCATCACAAATACTAGCGCCTATTTAAACATGGCAAGTAACAAAGGCTATTATGCCAACCTTGTCAACAGTAAACTCCTCGTAGCCGTTGGTAACAACGTCAATGCCTATACGCCTAATCCCAACTACATCGAGATTCTTTCTGGCTATCACTACCGCTATTTCTTGCACAAGGACACTGAAACAGCTTGGGCTGACAAAGCCTCTGGAGAGTATAATCTTCCTCTTAGCGTAAAACTCTCTGCTATCTCAGCTGATGCTGATGCTCAGCTCGTCTATACCCTAGATGGCAGCGAACCTACTGCTTCTAGCACGAAAGTGCCCTCTGGTACTTCCATCGAGATTACCGACGCCTGCACACTTAAGGTTGGTCTCCTTATTGGCAGCACAGTTTCTAGCATTATAACGCGCGAATTCACAATTAATTCTTTCCAACCTTACGACATCACCATTTATGTCAACACTGATAAGGTAGGATGGAGCAACGTCAACTTCTGGACATGGGGAGGCGACGGCACTCATGCTCCAACCAATTCCAATTGGCCTGGCGACAAAGTGTCTAGTACCACCACAGTCAATGGTAAGCAGTGGTATGCAAAGACCTACACCATCAACAGTGCTAGTGATTGCATCAACTTCGTCTTCAGTACGGGTACTGGCAGTCCACAGACTATTGACATCAACGATATCAACGAGACAACATACTTTGAGATATCTACTGATACAGAAGGTGGTAAGAACAAAGTCAATGATGTCACTTCCACAACGGGCATTGAACAAATAATGGAATCTCAAAATTCACTACCCGACAACCGTTATTACAACCTTAACGGGCAGCAAGTGAAACCCATCGGACATGGAATCTACATTAAAAATGGTAAAAAGTACGTGAAATAAAAAATGGAAGGAGAATTCTCCTTCCTTTTTTGTTTTTCAGTTATTTTATTCATATCTTTGCAAACAAGAATAACAATAAACTATTACGACTTATGAATATCAGAACTTTACTATTGGGCATCATTACCTTCATTGCGATAGGTAATCATGCACAAACGACTAAATATGTGGGCGGCGATGTCTCTATGTTACCAAAATATGAAGAGGCAAATGTGGCTTACTATGATATCAATGGAACCAAGATAGAAAATGGCAAACTGCTGGAGTTCTTCCGTGATGATGCAGGATTCAACATTGTACGCGTGCGCCTTTTCGTTAATCCTACTGGAGAAAACGGCGTCTGCCAGGATTTGGATTACGTAAAAAGACTCGGCAAGCGCATCAAGGATGCAGGCCTTAAGTTCATGCTTGATTTCCATTATAGTGACACCTGGGCAGACCCCAGTAACCAATACACTCCCTCAGCTTGGACCAGTCTGAGTGATGATGATCTCTATACAAAAATCTATGAGTATACCAAGGATTGCCTTACCACCCTGAAAGACTATGGTGCAACGCCAGACTTCATACAGACAGGTAATGAAATCTCCTACGGTATGCTTTGGGGAGCAAGTGGAAGCAGCAGTCTGAAAAAATGCTATACTTCCAACTCAGCAAATTGGGACCGTTTCATAACTTTGCTTACTAAAGCAGGACAATCTTGCCGAGAAATCTGCCCACAAGCCAAAATCATTATCCACACAGAGCGCACTGGCAACTGGTCAACTACAAAAGGAATCTACGACAAACTTAGTTCTGTTGATTATGACATCATCGGACTCTCCTATTATCCTGAATGGCACAACAGCATCGCAACACTGAAAACCACACTTACCAACTGTCATTCTACCTTCCCCACCAAAGAGGTAATGATCGTAGAGACCGGATATTTTAATAATTGGTACAGCACTAAAGCTTCCTATAATTTCGAAAGCACCTGGCCTGCTTCACCCGCTGGACAGAAGGCTTTCCTCACCGATCTTGTCACCGCCATCAAAGACTTGAGCTATGTGACAGGTCTGCTCTACTGGTTCCCAGAAGAGAATCCTTATAATAACCATGTATATGAACCTTGGTACAACCACGGCTTGTTCAGCACCTCCAACGGCCATGCCGTGGAAGCCCTCTATGTACTTCAGGAATTCCTTGGCAAGGGTTCAAGCCAAGAACATGAAGTTAAGCAACTTTATGCATTGGGCACTGGAGCAGAATTAGGCGACTGGAAACTTACTAGCACGAAAGCTATGACAGCCTGTGCTGATGGAGTAAGCTATTATATTGATGTAAAACCCACAGGCGACTGCTGGCTCTGCTTCAGCGACGGCACCGTCACCAGCGATAGCGACTGGGATACCTACAATGCCACTTACCGCCTTTCGACAGGTGTGAAAGACGAACCTATCAGCATCGGAAACACCTATCAGTTATCTAAGGCCGGAGACTTCTCCATGAAACTTTCTGCTGGAGAATACCGACTCACCGTAAACAGTAAGACCTGGGTGCTGAAAGTAGAGGATTTGGCTTCAGCACATATCCATGACTTGGATTCCGAAGAAGCTGCCAATCCACAAATCTACGACCTTCAAGGACGTCGCGTCAGTCAGATTCAGAAGCCAGGTGTTTATATCAAGAACAAACGGAAGGTAATACAAAAATAAGCTATTAGCAATATTCTAGCAAAATAGCATCACTAACTTTGGCATTTTTGCATTCTAAGAATGCCGTAGAAGCAACGCTTAAATGCGGTGGAGACATTGCTTCTACGGCATTTAAACATCGTATGCATTTAATAACAACCATTTAGTGCCAAAAAGTAGCAATAAGGACCAATAACAACCAAAACTTGCATTCAACAATCCTTGGGAAACCTAATAAAAGTTAAACCTTGTTTGAAAAAAAGTGAGATTCCCGTTATACTTACACAATGGAACAACGTGCATTTGAACAAATAGCCCTGAAACTGCGGCTGAAAGCCTGTCAGGCAAGCCGCTTGCTAGGGGCAGATAATATGGAGGCAGAGGACGTCGCCCAAGAGGTGATGCTCCGCTTGTGGCAGATGCACAAGGAACTGAAAGAAGAATCGCGACTGGGAAATCTGGCTAGTTTGATGGCCCGCAATCTGACCATTGACCATTTGCGAAAAGTGAAGACCATCAGTATCGAGGAAGATGACAGCCGGCATTTGCAGACAACCATCAATCCTGCTACTACGCTCGAAGAAACAGAAGACGAGCAATGGCTCCGACAGAAGCTCAAACAGTTGCCCACAACCCAGCACACCATCCTGTACATGCGTCAGGTGGAAAGACTCTCGGCCAAAGAGATTTCAGAACGATTGGGGATTGCAGAGACTTCCGTCAGTACGCTGCTGGCAAGAGCACGAAGGTCAATGTTAGAAGAAATAAAAAGGAGGTATAACCGATGATAAAATACACGAAAGAACATATAGAACAGCTGCTCGCCCGTTTCATGGACGGCACGAGTGTCTTAGAAGAAGAGGATGTACTGAGCCACTATTTCCTATCGGAAAAGAACATTCCTGATGAATGGCTACCCTACCGCGACATGTTCCGGGATTTGGAGAAAATGAAAAATGATGATAGTAACGAAAAAGCAATCTCTCACGCCCAAAATTTCTCATTTTCCAGATATCTCAAAATCGCGGCTGTTGCCTTGCTGCTTATCGGTTTGGGGACACTTCTATTTAATAGATTCGAAGAAAAACCTAAGGTTGCTGTTTCTGAACAACCGAAAGTTACACTCGATACTGTCATCCAGCAAACAGTAGCTAATCCACAACTGTTGACCCAGACTCCACCTGAACCCGCGAAACAAAAGGCAAAGCAAAAGACTGTCAGACAGAAAGGCAGAAAGATTACAAAAACTGTAAAAGACGCGGATGTTATCAGACAGTTAGAGTCAGAGAACGCTCAATTGAAAGCGCAACTGGAAGCAGCTCAAAAGGAGATTGAACAGATTCGTGAACAAATCATCATCACCGAAATGCAGGCCCGCGGTTTCCAGGCTGTTTATCAGGAAGACGGAAGCATCCAGTTCGTCAGACAAGACCACAGACCTGCTAGCGTGGAACTATAATAAACAGAACGTATAACAATAAAAATAGACTATTATGAACATCATGAAACATTTATGTGCAGTCCTTGCACTGATCCTGCTGCCACTTGGAACTACAGCACAGGAACATATCGAAAAAGCGTTTGCCGATTTTTTGAAAATGAAAGGCAACACCTATTCGGAATCGCACTCTAAAGACAGTGATCCCGAAACGCTTCAGAAAAAGGGGTTACTGGATATTTACTCCTTTGAGGTTAATAACTGGAAACCTTCGATGCTTGACAACATCCGCAAGGCTTTCCGACAGGACAGCGAAAATGCCTATAAGGAAAACTGGGCAACGAGGGAAACGATGGAAGGCGCCATTCAACGGAAAATCATGTATAACGACCGGGATGGTATCTACATCGGACAGTATCCTAACTATATACTGCTTTGTTTCATCGACAAAGAGCAGAAAGACTACCGTTATGCCTATGTTGTGGAATGGAATGACAAGGATGGCAAAGGACGACTCATCAAGACTTATGCTCCTCTGCCCCAAAAAACGAAAACAAGAACTATCGTTATTCCTGAACTTCCAGGAAACATACCAGGTTCCATCGACACTTTAGACTTAAGCTCGACTTCTAAAAACTTGCATTGGCTAACAGAGTTTGATATTTACAAGAAAAGAATCCAAGACCAGCCCAAAGGAGTTGCCACCACGTTTTTTGCCACCAAAATCTATGATCTCTGTAAAAGATGCGACGTATTGAACGAAACTGAACGGCACATGGTGGCAGAACAGATTAACAAACTGACACCGTTGACCAAAGACGACATGATTAGTACGCTCTTTACCTCTTCCATCAAGATGCTGACAGAGAAGTAGAACACATTATTATGTCATAAATACTCTTTAGTTGAACCACTGATGTCGGGATGACGTCAGTGGTTTTACATCTTTCAGATTTTCTCTATGCGCAGCACTTGGTCACAATAATCGACTATTGCAGGACGATGGGTAATAAAGAGAATAGTCTTGTCGTGATTGGCAAGAATATTCTGCAGAAGCTGGCGCTCCGTTTCTGGGTCAAGGGCGCTGGTAGCCTCATCAAACAGCATAATGCTACCTTCGCGAAGCAGGGCTCGGGCAATGGCTATGCGCTGCGCCTGTCCTTCAGAGAGTCCGCCACCCGACTCGGAACAAACGGTATCGAGTCCTTCTGGCAATTCCATTACAAAGTCAGCACAAGCCCGATGAAGAGCCTCCTTCATTTCCTCATCGGTAGCCGTCACCTTTCCAAGACGGAGATTCTCGCGAATAGTACCACTCAACAATGTATTACCCTGTGGAACATAGATCAAGTTGCAACGATGACGCGGAGAAAGCGCCTGAAGTTTAGAACCCGAAGGCTGAGACCCCGAATAGATCTCTGCCACTCCTTGTTGCGGATGAATCAATGCAAGAATCAAACGAATCAATGTGGTCTTTCCCGCACCTGTTTCTCCCAGAATAGCCGTACAAGAACCTGGTTTGAAATCAAAAGAAAGGTCTTTCAAAACATCGCTCTGCTCATAAGCGAAAGACACATCCGTGAAACGAATACCACAAGGGGCTTCCAACTGAATAGGATCACCTTGTTCCTCTAAAGGATCCTCTTCAAGTTCCATCAGTCGCTCTGCAGCTGTGAATACACTAACGAACTGAGGTACCAAACGGGTGAGCGAACGGGCTGGTCCCTGAATCTTATTCACCAACTGCAAGAATGCCGTCATTCCACCAAAGGTTAGGGTTCCTGCTGACATACGAAGGGCACTCCACAGGAAGGCAATAAGATATCCTAAGGCAAAACCAAAGTTCAGTATAAGGTTTGAAAAAACGGAGAAAGCTGTACGCTTCACCACCTTATGGCGGAGTTCACTCTGCGTGTTTTCCAGCTTATCGACCATCATCGTATCACTTTCCAACGTCTTGATAAGCATACGGTTCTGAACGGTTTCCTGTAATACCGACTGAACCTTGGAATCGCTGTCACGAACCTCACGCGTGAGATGGCGCATGCGGCTTACATACAGTTTGCTTACCAAGATGAAGAGTGGCAGCATGATAATGATGACAACAGACAACCATTTGTCCATTGAGAACAGATAGAAGAAAGCGCCGAGGAAAAGTGCCAGTACGGAAACGGTGTTTGGAATGGTCTCCGTCAGGAAATTTACTACATTACTAACGTCCTTTTCCAAACGGTTAATCACATCACCGCTATGCAGTTTCTCACGTCCCTGCCATTCCGAGCGCAGAATTCTGTCGAGCATTTTCTGCTGCATGCGATTTTGCGCCTTAATACCCAAGATATTGCGTACCCAGATAGCACAGATGTTGATGGCAAAATCGCAGAGAATCAATCCGCCCATCAAAGCTACCGCCCAGTAAATATTGCCTTCCACGACATGGGAAGCCACGTCAATAGCATGTTGTACGGCCCACACCTGAGAAAGACTCACAGCCACCCCCAGCAATCCCAGCGAAGCATTAATGAAAGCCTGCAACCGGTTACCACGCCATGCCCGCCAAAGCCATTTCATAATGGCCTTAGCCCCATAGCGGCTTTCATGCGCCTTGAATATCTCTCTTAGTTTCATTTATATGACCTCAACTTTTCTGAGCGAAATCATAACTCTACACGCTCAACTCCTATTATCCAGTCCCCAAGTCATCTTTTCACGAAGCGTGGAGAAATAGGTTTGCCCGCTGCGCTTCACAATCTTAATGCTATAAGGTGCTTTGCGGATAGTCAGACGAGTACCCTCCTCGCATTTTTCAGAACGACCATCGATGGCTATCAGGAAATTATGCGAACGGCTTTCCACAGTGAGCGTTATCACCGCATCATCACGAATCACGATAGGACGGATGTTCAGCGAATGGGGAGCAACAGGGGTGAGACAGATGACATCACTCTCCGGCACCATGATAGGACCACCATTTGAAAGCGAGTAGGCCGTACTTCCCGTGGGTGTACTTACAATCAGACCATCAGCCTGATAGGTCACAAGATATTCGCCGTTCACATTTGTGCGGATACTGATCATCGAGGCATTGTCGCGCTTAAGAACAGCAATATCATTCAGGGCACAAGGACAAGTCTGGAAGACATGCTTCTCTCTGCGTTCTCCCCTTTCCTCAGCTTCTACCTGTATTACGGCGTGATCCTCCAGCTTGTAATTCCCGGCAAAAAGTGCTTCCAATGACCGCTCTATATCTTTGGGCCCTACATCAGCCAAAAAGCCGAGACGTCCCATATTGACTCCCATAATTGGAATGTTCTTGGCACCTACATAATGGGCAGCTTTAAGCAAAGTTCCGTCGCCCCCCATGGAGATGACAAAATCTGCCTCAAAATCATGGCCTTCAAATATGTGAGTTGCCGTCACATCCAGATGCTGTCCTTGTGTGAGAAACTCAAAGAATTCTTTTTCTATATAGACATCGGCCTTATGTTCAGAGAGAAACGAAAGAATCTTCTGAATGGAGACCGACTTCTTAGCCTGATAAACATTGCCAAAAAGGGCGAAACGGAGTTTGCGCTGTGCCATAATACCTTAATATAAATGTTCTTTCAGTTGCAAAGATAGCGTAAACGAGAGGAATTTGCAAATTAATTTGCAATTATTTCCGAGTGCAGCCTCTCTTCCATTAAGCTATAAGTCAGGATAAAGTGAGTACAAAAGCAAATAAAACGGGTTTTATTTTTGATGAGTCGAACGACATTCACCATGAAAAAATCAAATCTATCAAAACAATGAAACATCTTACCACGATTATCTTGCTTGCTGCCTGTAGTCTGCTGACAATGGCACAGCCACCACAAGGGCCTCAACGTTATGGAAGCCGATTCTTGCAAAACCGTCCTTCTTCTTATTTCTCTTCAGATGATGCCCGACGTGTAGGCGATCAAGTTCTGCTTTGGCAGCGTACTACTGGCGGATGGCCTAAGAATATTGATATGGCCACTCCGATGACGGAAGAACAGAAATCCAAGGTGAGAGCTGACTTTAGCCGCCAAGATGATTCTACTACAGATAACGGGGCCACCACTATGCAGATGAACTATCTGGCACGTCTTTTCCAAGCTACGGGAGACCCACGTTACCGCGACGGTTTCCGCAAAGGTTTGGAATATCTGCTCAGCGGACAATATGCCAATGGTGGATGGCCACAGTTCTGGCCTGAACAGCGCGACTATCAGATTCATATCACCTATAATGATGATGCGATGATCAACACCATGCAACTATTACGTAATGTCTATGAAGAGAAAGAGCCTTATGGCAACGGTCTGAGCGACCCTGCATTGAAGAAGAAACTCAAGAAAGCATTCGACAAAGGTGTGGAATGTATCCTGAAAACGCAGATTGTCTCCAAATTCTCTGGGGTAAAAGGAACGAAGGACGAAGGACTGACGATTTGGTGCCAGCAACACTACCGTGACACCTACTTGCCAGCACCCGCACGTGCCTATGAACTGCCTTCTTTCTGTCCAGTAGAAAGCGCTTGGATTGTCCGTCTTCTGATGCAACAGCCCAATCCTGACAAGCGTGTAAAGGCTGCTGTCCATGCGGCAATGGCATGGTTTGACAAATACAAACTGACAGGACTGAGTTACAAGCGTATCTTTACAAATGGCATTCTAAACGCGACACTCGTGGAAGACCCCAAGGCTGAAGCACCCATCTGGGGACGTTTTTACGACCTTAACAATTGCCTGCCCTACGTCTGTGACCGTGATGGTATTCCACGTCGGCGTCTGGAAGATATAGGAAGCGAACGCCGTAACGGCTATGGATGGTATAGTACCCGTCCCGCAGAACTCTACCCGATATATGAGGAATGGGCTGACAAATATGATCCCAAGAATAAAGTCAGCATCAGTCTGAAAACCAAGGGCGCCAATGAAAATGGCACACTGACACTTGGTGTGCAACCTACAATAAAAGAAGAATTGTTTGATGCCATCGTTCAGCGAGGCGGAAGCATTCAGGAAGCCATTGACAAAGCTCCAGAAAACCCGACAGAACCTTATAAGATTCTGATTAAGAAGGGGTTGTATCATGAGAAGGTGATCGTTGACCGTCCGAATATTGTATTGGTAGGCGAAAATCGTGACAGTTGCATTATCGTGGGCGCAGAGGCCAATGGACTGATGATGAAGGCCCAGCATAAAGGCGAAAGGGTACATTCGGGAATATTGGTTTTGACTTCAAAGGCTGATGACTGTGTTATTTCAGGTCTGACAGTTATCAATAACTATGGAACGACTGTCACCAATACAACAACGCATCAGTTCTCTGTCTATGGTTCAGCCACGCGTACCATCATTATCAACAGTAACATTATTGCTGACGGTAATGATGCCCTATCGCTTTGGGGCAAAGGCGACGACGGCAAAGGTGGCTTATATTACCACTCTGACCTCTTCATCCGTTGTCCTGGCGTTGATTTCATTTGCCCTCGCGGAAAATGCTATGCCACCCGTTGCCGTTTTATCGGTGATACCCGCGCCATTCTGTGGCATGACGGACGTGGTGACATCTCCAACAAATTCGTGGTTACAAATTCTGAATTTGATGCCCTCAAGCCCACCCCACTTGGACGCTATCATCACGATTCACAGTTCTTTATCGTGAACTGTCACATGACGAAGAATATCAAGGATGAGGACATCGATCATGCGTACAAGAGACAACCTGAGTTGGCGAACGGAAAGACCGTAGATCCTTGTCCTTGGGGACATCGCGTATATTACTATGGATGCACGCGTGATGGAGGTCACAGCGGATGGCTCAATGACAATATGGACAAGGCTGAGGGACATCCCACTTACTATACCACTACAGCCACTTGGACCTTTGACGGCAAATGGGATCCCGAGAAGCGTATTCGCGACCTCTGGAACGTGCTGGCCTATTAGAAATTTGATTTGCATAATTCAAATAATTGTTTTATCTTTGCAAAAGTATTAACTATTTCTTATTATGGAAGCAAAGGTTTATCAATTTATGGCTGACGGCTTCGAGGATGTCGAAGCGCTGATTCCCGTTGACGTGTTAAGAAGAGGTGGTGTTGACATCAAGACCGTAAGTATCATGGGACGACTGGAAGTGGAGTCGGCTCATGGCGTGACCATCAAGGCTGACATGCTTTTTGAGGACGCTGATTTGAGCGAAGCAGACCTGCTGATGTTGCCAGGCGGAATGCCAGGAGCTTCTAATCTGGATGCTCACGAAGGCCTGAAAGCTGCTTTACTAAAGCAGGCTGAGGCTGGCAAGAAGATAAGCGCCATCTGCGCTGCTCCATTTGTGCTAGGCAAGTTGGGTATCTTAAAAGGCAAGCGCGCCACCTGCTATCCCGGCTTTGAACAGTTCCTCGAAGGTGCCACCTATACGGCATCACTTTTTACCATCGATGGAAACATCATCACAGGCGAAGGGCCTGCCGCCGCATTCCCGTATGCCTATTCCATCCTTGCCCTTCTTACTACAGAAGAGACTGCAACAGAAGTGGCTACTGGCATGCGCTATGTACACCTGATGATGGGAGACTACGAGGAATAACCCACCCTTAATCCCTCCAACCCACCCCCTGCCCCTCCCAAAGGGAGGGGAATTTAAACACATATATGATAGATATGGAACACGACGAATCGTCCGTAAAAAGTATTGAAAATCCCTCCCTTCGGGAGGGACATAGGGTGGGTTATTACGCCATTATCTTAGGCGGTGGAAAGGGACTGCGCATGGGAGCTGATATTCCCAAGCAGTTCCTGGAGGTTGGTGGTCTGCCCATCCTCATGCGTACCATCCTGCGCTTCCGGGAATATGACTCATGGGCAAAGAGTAATCATAACTCTACACACTACACGCTAAACTCTAAACTAAAAATCATTCTCGTATTGCCCAAGGAGCAACAGGAATTCTGGCATGAACTCTGTGAACAGCATCACTTTGAGGAAGAATATGAGATTGCTGATGGTGGTAGCGAACGATTTTTCAGCATTAAGAATGCATTGGCCCTGATTCCCGACGATGCGGAGGGAGTGGTAGCCGTTCATGACGGTGTGCGTCCTTTCCCTTCGGTAGAGGTCATCCACCACTGTTTTGAAACAGCCCGGCAGACAGGCACTGCCGTTCCCGTCATTTCCGTAGTGGAGACGCTAAGACATATCACTCCCCACCCTATAGGGAGGGGGGAGGGCCTTTCTGCGACAGTCCCCCGCTCCGAATACCGCCTCGTTCAAACTCCGCAGGCTTTCGACATCCAACTCCACAAAAAAGCCTATCGACAGCCTTTCAATAATGGTTTCACCGATGATGCTTCGGTTGTAGAAGCCTATTTGAATGATGTTCAGGCATGCAATCAAAATCCCTCCCTTCGGGAGGGACATAGGGTGGGTTCCATTACCCTTGTAGAAGGCAACCGTGAAAATATCAAGATCACCACGCCCTTCGACCTTCTTGTTGCCGAGGCAATCGTGAAACTTGAATCCTAAATCTTATTTATGTACGACATCCTCAGTCAAGACATCAAGTATCTGCCAGGTGTAGGTCCCAAAAGGAAAGATATGCTCCAACGGGAACTCGGCATTGAGACCTTTGGTGACTTGTTGCAATACTTTCCCTACAAGCATGTGGACCGCTCAAAACTTTATTCCATTAATGAGCTGGTCAGCGACATGCCGTATGTACAGGTGAAAGGCCGCATTTTGAGTTTTGAGGACTTTTCCATGGGGCCTCGCAAGGTTCGAATTGTCGGACATTTCTCCGATGGTAACGGTATCTGCGACCTCGTGTGGTTTCTTCCTAAACGCCCGAAGAATTTCTATCAGATAAACACCGAATACATCATTTTCGGCAAACCTACTATTTATAACGGTCGCTTCCAGTTTGTTCATCCTGAAATGGACAAAGCCGATAG
>CACZVX010000064.1 GCA_902784755.1 uncultured Prevotellaceae bacterium | reverse complement strand
TCTTCACTCTTCACTCTTCACTCTTCATTTTCACCTCCTGTGGTGACATAGAGAGTGAATACAGCAACCGCAGGGCATTCCTACGCTTGGAAAGGGCTAACATGAATACCGCCCTGGCACCTGCCATTGCGGGCATTTCCACAAATGTGTTCTGCAGAATCTACCTGTCTGGCACAAACCAGCTGACTTGTCAGAACAACCAGGGAATCACCGAGGTGAGGACACTTACTTCCATAGAGGCCCAGCAGCCCCTGATATTAGGCATCAACAATTCCACGGGTATCATCGTGGGTTATGGCTTCGACGGCGTGCTCTTCTGTTATGATGCCTGTTGTTCCAACTGCTACAACAACGGAAAGGAGCTCCATCTGGTCTCCATGAACACGAATGGCATTGCCACCTGCAGCTATTGCAACCGGCAATACGACCTGACAAACCACGGCCTTTCCCCACAAGGGGGACGACTGGAACACTATTTTGCCTCATGTAGCGGGCAACCTGCCGTGCTGGTTGTGAATAATCATTATTATTAAGTTTTTGAGTTTTTAAGGTTTTGAGTTTTTAAGGTTTTAAGATTTTGAGGTTTTAAGGTTTTGAGACCCTAAATATAAAAATGTGCTAATAATTTTGGCCGTTTCAGGATTTAGCACTATCTTTGCATTCGCAAAACTGAGCCGTGATGGTGGAATTGGTAGACACGAGGGACTTAAAATCCCTTGGCCAGTGATGGCTGTGCGGGTTCGAGTCCCGCTCGCGGCACCTTCAAATCTTTTTTTATATTATGCGTAGAATTCTATTCGCTTTTGTATCAGCAATTTCTTTTTTGGCACTAACTTCCTGTTCTTCCGGTTTGGGTGAACTGGCTGCCAACAATTTTGACGTGACCCCTAACCCGCTTGAAACACAGGGTGGACAGGTAACTGCCACTATCTACGGTAAGTTCCCAGCTAAGTACATGAACAAAAAGGCTGTGGTCAATGTAATTCCAGAACTCCACTATGGCAATGGTCAGGTGGCCCGTTCCGAGGCTGCTACCTTCCAGGGTGAGAAGGTGATGGGCAACGACCAGCGCATCAGCTATAAGCTCGGTGGTATCTACACCATGAAGAGCCAGTTCAAGTATGTGCCTGAAATGCTCAAGAGCGATATGTATCTGGCCTTCGATGCCAAGGTGGGCAAGAAGAAGGTGAAGATTCCTGCTGTGAAGGTGGCCACTGGCGTGATTGCCACTTCTGAACTCTACAAGCAGACGATGCTCAACGGTGGTGCCATCCTGGCTCCCGATTCATTCCAGCGCATCACTGCCCAGAAGCAGGAGGCTCAGGTGAAGTTCCTCATCAATCAGGCTAATCTGCGTAAGAGTGAGCTTCAGACCAACTCCGTACAGGAGTTTGTGGCTATGCTGAAAAAGATTAACCGTGAGCACGAGAAGCTCAACCTGAAGGACGTGGAGGTTCAGGCCTTCGCATCACCTGAGGGTAATCTGCTCTTCAACGACAATCTGGCTAACCGTCGCCAGAACAATTCACAGGACTACGTGAACCAGCAGCTCAAGGACAACAAGATGGAAGCCAATGTGGTTGGCGGCTATACCGCTGAGGACTGGGAAGGCTTCGAGAAACTGGTGAAGGCCAGCAACATTCAGGACAAGGACGTGATTCTCCGCGTGCTCTCCATGTATGAAGATCCCTATGAGCGTGAGCAGCAGATCCGCAACATGAGTGCAGGTTTCCGTGAACTGGCAGAAGGCATTCTTCCTGAGCTCCGCCGTTCCCGCATGATTATCAACTACGAGGTGATTGGCCGCAGCGACCAGCAGATTAAGGACCAGTATAAGAGTGATCCCGCTCAGCTCAGTCTGGAGGAACTGCTCTATGCCGCAAGTCTGGAAAGCGATCCTGAAGCCAAGGAGGAAATCTACAAGAAGGCTGATGAACTCTATCCCAATGACAAGCGTGCTGCTAACAATGTGGGCGTGATGGAGTTCAACAAGGGCAACTTCGAGAAGGCTGGCAAGTGCTTCCAGGACATCGCCGGTTCAAAGAGTACCGTTCCTGAGACATACGCCAACCTGGGTCTGATGGCTCTGAGAGACGGCAACATTGAAGATGCCGAATATCTGATTGCCAAGGCTACTGGTGCCAAGAAGGCTGTGGAGGCTCTGGGTAACCTCAATATCGCCAAGGGCAACTATGCAGAGGCTGCCGACAACCTGAAGGATTCGTTCAACAACAGCAGCGCTTTGGCAGAATTGCTGAACAAGAACTACACCACAGCCAGCGTAATCCTCCGCAACGTGGAGAAGAAAGACGCCATGACTGACTATCTTTCTGCTATTGTCAATGCCCGTCAGGGTAACTTCGACGTAGCTGAGTCGTTCCTGCGCAGTGCTTTCCAGAAAGATCCTTCTCTGAAGAGCTATGCTCAGAAGGACCTCGAACTTGTTCGTGTGAACAAATAACTTGATTATAAGACAGAAATGCCCGTAATTACCATAATCTATCCGCATCAGGAGTTATGGTAATTACGGCAATTTCTTTTAAAATGAAGAATCTTTTAAGTGAAGAGTGAAGAATGAAGAGTGAAGAATTTTCCAAGAACAATGTAAACTTGCGCCATACCATGCACGGTGCAAAGAGATTCTTCACTCTTCACTCTTCACTCTTCACTTTATTATTACTCTTCACTCTTCACGCTTCACTCTTCATTTTCACCTCCTGCGGTGTCCGTAACGGCCATTTCAAGATGGAAGGTCATTTCCTGAAGATGAATCAGGGTGAATTCTATCTCTATAGTCCGGATGGTATCATCAACGGCATCGACACCCTGAAACTTAATGGCGGCCGGTTCAGTCATGAGATTCCCTGCGAGACTGACGGGCTGCTGATGCTGATTTTCCCCAATTTCTCCGAACAACCTATTTTTGCCGAGGAAGGAAAATCGGTGTCATTGGAGGGTGACGCCTCTCACCTGAAGGAACTGAAGGTGAAGGGAACCAAAAACAATGAACTGATGAGCCGTTTCCGCATGCAGATTTCCAAACTGTCGCCTGCTGAGGAGCAGAAGCATGCCGCGGAATTCATCAAGGAGAATGCCAAGTCACCCGTTACGCTCTTTCTGCTCCGTAAGTATTTCATTCAGAATGAACAGGCAGATCTTAAGCAGGCTGAGGATTTGCTGAACCTGGTGAAGAAGGAACAGAAAAACCACAGTATTCTCACACGACTTGAAGCTGAATTAAAGAAAATCAAGGCCTCTGCAAAAGGCCAGAAAGTGCCTGTTTTCTCTGGAAAGGATGTCAATGGGCGTTTCGTATCCAATGCCAACCTGAGCGGCTCTCTCTCCGTGATCTACACTTGGGCTTCATGGAGTTATGAAAGTCAGGACCAACAACGACAACTTAGACGCATAGCCCGCCAACACGGAAGCAAACTCAACCTGATTGGTATCAATGCTGATGCCAGCAAGCCAGAATGCCTGAAGATCATGAAGCGTGATTCCATTACGACTCCTGTGGTCTGCGACGGGCTGATGTTTGAAACGCCTATGCTGAATAAGCTGGGACTCATGCGAGTTCCCGATAACCTCATCATCAGTAAGGAAGGACGCATCCTGGAGCATGGTCTCAGCATGAACGAACTCAAGGAACGGCTGGAAAAGCTGCTGAAATAAGAAAACCAATCTTTCACTATGTTAGTCAAGACATTCTGTGCTGCAGTCAACGGTCTTGAAGTAACGACCGTCACCGTAGAAGTGAGTATGTCAAGAGGCGTACTCTATCATCTTACAGGTCTTCCCGACAATGCCGTCAAGGAAAGCCGTGACCGCATTGCTGCTGCCATGACCAATATCGGCTACAAATTTCCTGTAGCTGACATTACCGTTGGTCTTTCACCTGCCGATATCCGCAAGGAGGGCTCAGGCTATGACCTCCCGCTGGCTATCAGTATTCTGGCTGCCAACGGCAAGGTGATTCCCGACCTTCTGCCTCATTATATGCTGGTGGGTGAACTGGGACTGGACGGACGTTTGCAACCCATTCGCGGAGCTTTGCCCATTGCCATTCAAGCCCGTAAGGAACAGTTCACAGGACTCATTGTACCTAAGCAGAATATCCGTGAAGCAGCGGTTGTGAATAACCTCAAGGTCTACGGAATGGAGACACTCACGGATGTCATCAATTTTTTCAATGGCACAGCGCTTTTTGAACCCACAGAGATTGATACCCGCAAGGAATTCTATGAACAGCAGAGCCAATATGAGCTGGATTTCGCGGATGTACGTGGTCAGGAGAATGTGAAGCGTGCCTTGGAAGTAGCCGCTGCAGGAGGCCACAATCTGATTATGATTGGCCCGCCGGGAAGTGGTAAGTCCATGATGGCCAAGCGTTTACCCAGCATTCTCCCTCCCCTCTCACTTTCAGAAAGTCTGGAAACCACGCAGATTCACAGCGTGGCAGGAAAGCTGGGCCGCGACTGCAGTCTCATCTCCCAGCGTCCCTTCCGCTCCCCTCATCATACCATCTCACAAGTTGCTTTGGTAGGTGGTGGCAGTAATCCTCAGCCTGGAGAGATTTCCCTGGCACACAACGGGGTACTCTTTTGCGACGAGCTCCCGGAGTTCAACAAAAGTACGCTGGAAGTTTTGCGCCAACCCTTGGAAGACCGCCACATCACCATCAGCCGTGCCAAATACACCATTGAATATCCTTGTTCGTTTATGTTTGTGGCTAGCAGCAATCCCTGTCCCTGCGGTTACTATGGAGATCCCACGCATCATTGCGTCTGCACCCCAGGGATGATCCAAAGGTATATGAACAAGATTTCGGGACCTTTGATGGACCGTATCGACATACAATGTGAAATCACGCCTGTTCCTTTCAAGGACATCTCTCAGGCTGCACCTGGAGAGTCATCTGCCACCATTCGTGAACGGGTCATCAAGGCCCGTGACATTCAGGAAGCGCGTTTCAAGAATGTGAAAGGTGTGCATTGTAATGCCCAGATGACTGAACGGATGATTCACCAATATGCAGAGCCCGATGAAGCAGGAGTCACCCTACTCCGCACCGCTATGGAGAAACTCCATCTCAGTGCGCGTGCTTACAATAGGATATTGAAGGTTGCCCGCACTATTGCTGACCTGGAAGGTAGCGAAAAGGTTCTTTCCAACCATCTCGCCGAAGCCATCAGCTATCGTCAGTTAGACCGTAGTGACTGGGCTGAAAGGGGACTCTAACTATACACAATTAAGCGGATTCCTCCATATAAACTTTACCAACGGAAATATAGGCCGGTACTGCCGGGAAATAGTATTGACATCAATCACATGCGGCGCGACCTTTGGGATTAAAACTAAGATTATTTGAAAAATCTTTGGAAATTTCATTTTTTTTCTTTTACTTTGTCTCGTCATTTTTACTTATTAATATCTATCATTATGAAGAAAACTATTTCGGCATTTCTTGCAGCCATGACATTGATGCTGTCGAGCTGCTTAACAACGGGACTCGGAACAGCCTCTAACAATCAATCCGGCAATGTGCTCTCAAGTGTACTTGGCAGTGTATTGGGTAGTGTGTTGTTTGGTGGATCGACATTCGGCCAGTCGGGCATTCTTGGTAGCTGGAACTACAATGCCCCAAGTGCTGCCTTTACTACCCAACAGGCTCTGACAAATGCCGGAGGTGCTGCCACCATTGCGAATATGGCATCATCACTGGCAAGTAACTACAGCAACATCGGTATCAATCGTAACAACACTTCTTTCTCGTTCCTTGAGGGAAATAAGTTCGCTGCCAAGGTGAATGGCATCCCATTTAGCGGAACCTATGTCTATAACCCTGAAAATGGTGAAATCGCCCTCAAGACTGCTACTGAGACGATCAAGGGCAACGTGACAAGGACCGAGAAGGGAATGGGACTGATGTTTGACTCCAAGCAGATGGTCAACATCCTTCAGAAAGAAGGTAAGGTAAGCAACACCTCTGCTGTTCAGGCAGTCAGCAAACTTGCTAAGAGCGCCAACGGTGCTCGTGTAGGCTTTGAGCTTACAAGATAAGGACACCTGATCTTATAAAACCTTTGGGTTGCAAATGGGTTTGTTTAAGAAGCAGTTAAACAGAAAACCATTTGACAAGAGGGTGTGTCATTCTTAAAAAAGTTCATAAGTAACCCCCAAAAGTTAGTTCTTATATCCAACTTTTGGGGGTCATATCATATAAAAAACGAAAGTAATGGAAAACCTTATTAAAATTCAAACGGAGTATGCAAGAACGCAAAAGCGGGGGCTGCATTTCATCATGGCATCGGTAGTCATCTGGGGACTTGTAGCCATCATACAGGCAACCCGTCTCCCCATAGAGACCAAAAATCTGCTGACCTTCTGCTGCACCTGTCCGCTGATGCCGCTGGCATGGGTCTTTTCCAAACTGATTAAGGTGACATTCAGTGATAAAGAGCATCCTCTGTCAACGCTCGGCATTATCTTGTCGTGTGCCCAGATTCCCTATCTGCTCATCGTGATGTGGTGCTTTAATGCAGTACCTGACAAGATGGTGATGCTCCTGGCCATGGTCTTCGGTGCCCATCTGCTTCCCTTCGGGTGGTTTTACCGCTCCAAGACATACTACTTCATGTCAGCCCTCATAACCATCGGTGCGCTGATTGTCGGAATCATGTTTTCACCCCTTGTTCTGTCCATCACCATGATGATTACCGAAATCCTGTTTTGTCTGTTGCTCTACTTTGAAAACAGGAAATCCAAATAAAGAATCATCAAGAAAACAACTATAATTTAGAAGAAAAGTAGAATCTGAATCTTATAATCATATTTGTAGTGCAATTATTCAACAGATTGTCAATGAAAAGATTATCGGCTGCATTTATTGCATGGCTTCTGGTGACAGGAATGGCGTATAGCCAACAGACGGCACAATCTGTAAACAGTCTTTCACCTTGTGGTCCTGTTCCCACAGAGAACCAACTTTGGTGGCAGGATTTGGAGATGTATGCCTTTATCCATTACTCCATGAACACGTACACCGACCAGGAATGGGGCTTCGGCAACGAAGACCTGCAGTTGTTCAACCCCTCAGACCTCGACTGCCGTCAGTGGGCACGAGTCTGCAAACAGGCGGGCATGCGCGGCATTATCTTCACCGCCAAACATCACTGTGGCTTCTGCATGTGGCCTTCGCAATACACGGAGTATTCCGTAAAGAACACTCCTTGGAAACAAGGCAAGGGTGACGTGGTGAGAGAACTGGCTGATGCCTGCCGAGAAGAAGGGCTTAAGTTTGCCGTCTATCTCTCGCCATGGGACAGAAACCACCCTGAATATGGGCGAAAGGAGTACGTCACCTATTTCCGCAACCAACTGCGCGAACTGCTTACTAACTATGGCGACATTTTTGAGGTGTGGTTCGACGGTGCCAATGGTGGCGACGGCTGGTATGGTGGTGCCAACGAGAGGCGAACCATAGACCGTACGACTTACTACGAATGGCCTGAGACCTACCGTATGATTCGTCTGTTACAGCCCCATTGCCTTATCTGGAACGATGGCAGCGACCGCGGTGATTTGCGCTGGGTGGGCACTGAGGCTGGTAACGTGGGAGAAACCAACTGGAGCCTGCTCAACAAGGATGGTGAGGTCACATGGAACATGCTGCATTATGGATTGGAAGATGGTGACTCATGGGTGCCTAGTGAAACGAACACCAGCATACGCCCGGGGTGGTTCTATCATGAGACGGAGAACGCCCATGTAAAAAGTCTGTCGAAGTTGATGGACACCTATTTCAAAAGTGTAGGCCGCAACTCCACGCTCTTGCTCAACTTCCCCATTGCTCCCAATGGTCGCATCCATCCCATCGACAGTCTACGGGGCATCGCATTCAATAAAATGATCCATGAGGTGTTCAAGACCGATCTTGCCGACAATGCCAAGAAACATACCAAGAATAACGAGACCATCATCGACTTCGGGAAGCCTACGGCTTTCAACCGTTTTGTAGCCGAAGAGGACATCCGTTATGGTCAGCGCGTGAAGAAGTTCTCACTCGAGGCCGAAATCAATGGTAAGTGGCAGCCGCTGAAAGATGCACTCGTAGAACAAGGCGACGGTTTGACGACTATCGGTCACCGGCGCATTATATGTTTCCCCACCGTCAATGCAACCCGCATACGCCTGACTATCCTCGATGCCAAATGCCAACCTGTCATCAAGCGCACTTCTGTGTACCTGGCTCCTGAATTGACGGCAGACATCCCTGACAGTGGTGAGAAACGCAGCAGCAACCTCCACTTCTTCTTCAGAAGTCCCAAACAGATGATGATTGACTGGGACACTGAGCAGACAATCACTGCATTCCGATACTTACCGCCACAGAACACCAAGGAGGGTATGGTGACGCACTACTCCCTTTGGGCATCCACCGACTGGTCGAACTGGACGAAGGTGGCATCAGGAGAATTCTCAAACATTGTGAACAACCCCATCTGGCAGACAATCAAGTTCCCGTCCGTCAAGGCAAGAATACTTCGTCTGGATGCCGAAAGCCTTGCTGAGGGTGAACGCATGGCTTTTGATGATATAGAGGTAATGAATGAATAAAATATTTTTATATGAAAAAGATATTTTTTCTTTTAATGTCATTACTGACAATAACGGCTCAAGCACAAGTCAACGACTGGGAGAATCCCGCTGTGCTCGGCATCAACAAACTGCCTTACCATGCCACGCTGCAATTGCCCTCGAAATGGAAAGAATGCAAGGAGATCGTAAGCCTCGACGGAGAGTGGCTGTTTCATTGGTCGCGCAATCCAGAGGAACGTCCTGCCGACTTCTACCGTGAAGACTTTGACACGAGCCAGTGGGGTAAGATACAGGTGCCCGGCAACTGGCAAATGCAGGGATATGGCACACCTGTTTATATTAATATCAACTATCCTTTCCAGCGGAATCGTCCCAGCGTGACCACTGAGCCACCCAAGGATTGGACTGCTTACGAGAATCGCAATCCCGTGGGGTCATATGTGACGTTTGTCGATGTGACAAAAGAAATGCTCTCAAAGAATCTGATTCTTCACTTTGGGGGTGTACACTCTGCAATGTACGTCTGGGTGAATGGTCAGAAAGTAGGCTATAGCCAGAACTCCATGTCGCCAGCAGAATTCGATGTGACGCGATACCTTCATGAGGGAAGGAACAAACTCGCTGTGGAAGTCTATCGATGGAGCGACGGCTCGTATCTCGAAGATCAGGACATGTGGCGGTTGTCAGGCATCTTCCGTAGTGTACAACTCTGGGTGCGCCCGTTAGTGCATATCGCTGACTACCGGGTGACGGCTGTACCTAATACTGATTTCTCACAAGCGCAGGTGACGGCAGACATCACTCTCTGCAACACAGGAAAAGTGAAAGCAAAGAACCTGAAGACTATCCTGAAACTCGACAGCCATACGATAGAAGGGAATCTGAAACAACTTTTGGCAGGCGACACAACTCATATACAACTCACCTGTATTATGAATAATCCACAGTTATGGTCAGCCGAAAAGCCTAACCTCTATCCTTTCAGCATCGAACTGCTTGATGGACGGGGCAACGTGGCAGAACATTTTGACTATCATCTGGGCGTGAAGCGTGTGGAGTGTGTCGGCGAGGTGTTCAAGATTAATGGCAGGAACGTGAAGTTGCGAGGTGTCAATCGCCATGACCACCATCCGCGCACGGGACGTTACGTCGATGATGCCACCTACGAAGAAGACATCCGCCTGATGAAGCAGGCGAATGTCAATTTCCTGCGCACCTCGCACTACCCCGACCGCGAACTGCTCTACGAACTCTGTGACCGCTACGGTATCTATGTGATGGACGAGGCCAATCAGGAAACCCACGGCTATGGCTATGCCAACCATGAGATGGGTGAAGACCTTTCCTGGCAACAAGCACATGTGGACAGGGCTGAGTCGTTGGTGAAGCGCGACTTCAACCACCCGAGCATCATCCTCTGGAGTCTGGGCAACGAGGGCGGTGTCGGTCCTAATATCGAGGCAATGTATAATAAGATACGCTCACTCGACCAGACCCGTCCGCCATTCTTCGACAGCGACCGCCGCTATAGTTGCATCTGGGATGACAGTTACCTTTATCCCGACGATTTGAAGAAGAATGCCGAGGCAGTGAAGGACAAACCCTTTATGATGCGCGAATATGCCCATGCCATGGGTAATTCCTGTGGTAATTTGAAAGAGTACTGGGATGTGATCTATGCCGACTCCAGCATTGCGGGTGCTGCCATCTGGGACTGGGTGGACCAGGGTATTGCCAAGCCTGTTGACGGCAGTAAACTCCGACCATCTGCATCCAAGATACTACAGCCTGACGAATATTGGGCCTATGGCGGTGACTTCGGCGATAAGCCCAATGACGGGAACTTCTGCATCAACGGTCTCGTTGCCCCCGACCGCAAGCCACACCCTCACTATTATGAGGTTCAGTATGTGTATCAGCCGATACTATTTGTCAGGGAGGGCGACTACATCCGCATCGTCAACCGCGACTTTTTCACGGGCATCGATGAATATGATTACTACTGCGAAGTCTATCGCAACGGAGAACCTGTGACATGCGATTTTGTCAAAGTAAAGGAAGGACGTTTTGAGATTCCCTATTCCGATTCCCCAGATGACGACCAGGAACTCATTCTGGATGTCTGTGCCATGCTGCGACAGGCTACCCCTTGGGCTGATGAAGGATTTATAGTGGCTCGCGAACAATTCATCCTGAAACCATACAACTTCCGATGGCCTCTCAGCGGTGAGGATGCCAAGCCTCAGAAGTCCGAAGCTAGCATCACCATCCCCATCTACGACGGTTCCTTTACCATCGATTCCACAGGTGCCCTCACATCCTGGATCAGTCATGGAAAGCAGAAACTCCAGGCACCTCTTGAGCCCTACTTCTGGAAACCGAAGAACGACAACCAGCATGCCGCACAATTTGCCAAGCGCACGGCCGTTTGGCAAGATGCAGGCAAGAACCGCACCGTCAAAACGATCCATGTCGAGGGCAATCAAGTGAAAGTAGAAATGTCGCTACCCGTAGGTGCTGACCTTACCCTGACCTATACCGCTAAGGCTGATGGTCGCATCAAAGTCGATATGGACTACCAGCCTAAGGCCAACGACATTCCCCTGATGCCTAAGTTCGGCATGCGGATGCGCTTGCCGGCAGACTATACTCATGTGGAATACTATGGCCGCGGTCCTTGGGAGAATTACCCCGACCGCAAGCGTAGTGCCTTCATCGGCTACTATCAGATGCCGCTCTCGGACTTCGAGACCGACTATGTGAAGCCACAGGATAACGGCAACCGTTGTGATGTGCGCTGGCTGACGCTTTCGTCTGATAAAGGAAATGTGAAGATTGAAGGCCTGCAACCGCTCTGCATCCATGCGTGGGACTATGGTGAGGAAGACTTGGAAACGGCCCGCCATCCCCACGAGATAAATCGCGGACGTTTCATCAATCTGAATATCGATGGGAACATCCACGGTGTAGGAGGTGTTGACACCTGGGGCAAGCGTACGCTCACTCCATATACCATCGATGCCACACAACCGCATCATCTCCGTTTCGTCCTCAAATTTGAATCTAAATGAAAAAAGGTATTTTAAGTATCCTCATCAGTATCACGGCCATTACCTTGATGGCACAAGGGTTTCGCAACCCAGTTCTTCCAGGCTTCCATGCCGATCCTAGCGTGTGCAGGGCGGGCGAAGACTTCTACCTCGTCAACAGTACGTTCCAGTACTTCCCAGGAGTGCCAGTATTCCATAGTAAGGACCTTGTGAACTGGGAACAGGTGGGCAACTGCCTCACCCGTCCGTCACAAGCAGACCTCACCAATGTCGATGGCAATAACGGTATCTATGCCCCCACTATCCGCTATAACGAAGGCCGTTTCTATATGGTGACCACCATTTTCCCATCGCGCCGTCACTTCTATGTGTGGACGGAAGACCCTGCTGGCGAATGGTCGGAGCCTGTCGTCATCCCCTTTGATATAGGCAGTTGTGATCCGACGCTATTCTTCGACAACGGGAAATCCTACTTCTTGTGGAAAAACGGCGATATTAAGATATGCGAAATCAATATTGAGACGGGTGAGCAGATGGGAGAAATCCATCATCTCGGAGTTGGAATGGGCGGTCGTTACCCCGAAGGTCCCCATATCTACAAAAAAGATGGGTATTACTATCTGCTGTTGGCTGAGGGAGGAACCGAGCACGGTCACCATGTGAACATTCTGCGCAGCAGGTACCTCTTCGGACCGTATGAACCGAATCCTGCTAACCCCATCCTGTCACACTTCAACATGATGATGCAGAACAGCAATATTCAGGGACTCGGACATGCTGATTTGGTGCAGGCGCCCGACGGGTCATGGTGGATGATTTGCCTGGGTTACCGTACCAGCGGCTATCTGCAGCATGTGATGGGCCGGGAGACATTTCTTGCTCCTGTCCAATGGGATAAGGAAGGATGGCCTGTGGTCAACGGAAACGGCACACTTCAGACCAACATGAAATGTCAGACGCTGCCGCTTGTAACAATGCCGCTAGATCCTGTGCGGGAAGAGTTCGACGGGGCGAAAATGCCCTTAGGCTGGTTCCACGTATGTCTGCCTGATATGAGTCGATACTCACTCACCGAACGAAAAGGGTGGCTGAGACTGAAGCCGTCTGACATCACACTCGACCAGACCGCCTCGCCCACCTTCGTATGTCGACGGCAGACAGAACTGAAATTCACCGCCACTGCCGCCTTCGACCTCACGAATCTTACCGAGGGAATGCAGGCAGGCATCACGGCCTACGCGGCACCGCTGAATCATTATGACGTGGTGGCAGAGCGTCGTGGTGGGAAAATTATTCTGAAGTCAAATGTGCGCATTGGCCAGACAGCCCATTCTGAGAAGGAGATGATACTGGAGGGGACCATGGCCTACCTCCGTGTCTCTTCCGACAAGGATTTCTATGAACTCTCAGCCTCCAGCGATAACCAAAACTTCACGACTCTGGCAAAGATGGAATACCGCTATCTGAGCACGGAGACCATCGGAGGCTTCACAGGCGTGATGCTGGGCGTGTTTGCTCAGGCGCAGGACAAGGACTGCAAGGGCTTTGCCGATGTGGACTGGTTCAGATACGAGACAAAAGAACAGACAATTGATGAATAAAAAAGAAAGGCTCTTCTCATTTGGGAAGAGCCTTTTGCTTATTTAGGATATTCTCATTTTATTTCTGAAGGATGATATCCACAAGCGTTACATCCGAAATATTCACAGTACCATCCTTGTTGGTATCGCCAGCTTTTCTTCCAATAGCATTGACTTCATCAAGCCATAAACGTTTGGCTGGTGTAAAGGTTATGCTCACGCTTTGCGAAGAAGACGTACTGTTGGTCAGCGTTGTGGTGAACGTTGTCCATTTATTAGAAGCCATTGTAAACGACTTTTCTCCTAATGTAACATTACCTGAAACAGATAGAGTCAATGTAGTAGCATCGGTGCCATAAGGCGCAGCTTTGAAACTAAATGTAGCTGTAGTATTTGCAGGTATGGTAAAGGATGGAGTAGTTACAACACCTTTTATACTGCTTGTTCCAAATCTAGCACACGTGTATCCTCCAAGACTCTTTTCAGAAGACCATCCTTCATTGTCTGGAGTAAAACCGCCATTGCCCTCAGATGAGAATCCGTTACTATCATTTCCGCCTTTCCCTTCACATTGGTCGAAGGTCTCTTCGAAATAAATAGTTCCACTAACACTGCCGCCTCCACTACTAATGGTATAAGTAGCTGATGACACATTACTCCTTGTTCCGTCCTTTATAGCAATAGCCTTAATGGTAGTGGTCTTGCTGATAGTAATTGCTCCTGTGTACGGTGTACTACTACTTGAAGGAGTTGAACCATCAGTCGTATAATAGATGGCAGCGCCGCTGGTACTGCAACTGATGCTCACCGTCTGTGCTGTAGTATAAGTGCCGCCTGCTGGTGAAAAGGTTGGAGCAGATACCGTTCCACCAGAGATGGAAACGTAATTAACAGTAATCGTGTTTATCTGTTGCGTATCAGTGGCAGACAGAGTAACAGAAGAAGAACTGCCTGTCCATGTCCCATTGGAATACGTTCCTATATTGGAAGAAAGCCCAGAAACTACTTTACCTGTAATAACGATACTTGAAATGGTATAACCTTCAGGAACGTTCAAGGTAATGGATCCTGTCTTGTAAATTCTCAAATCATAGGTTCCATTAGAATTCCATACTCGAGTTTGAGTGCCTCCATCTGTGGCAGTCAGTGAAACAAGATTAGATGTATATTCATTACTTCCTAAATTTGTTCCACTACCACTGGAAGGAGCAGTAATTCCCAAATCTGAAAGACCATCAACTGTATTGAATACTAAAGTAGCCTCACGATTCTCTCCACCACTAACAATTGTATAGGTAGCGGTAGCCACACTACTGTTAATTCCATCTTTGATAGCAATAGCCTTAATGGTAGTGGTCTCGCTAATAGTAATTGCTCCTGTGTACGGTGTACTACTGCTTGAAGGAGTTGAACCGTCAGTTGTATAATAGATGGCAGCTCCAGTGGTACCGCAACTGATGCTCACCGTTTGTGCTGTAATATAAGTGCCGCCTGCTGGTGAGAAGATAGGAGCGCGAACTATAGTGATATAGCGATCATCATCATCTGCCGTAGTAATGGATGTTTCAGGATTAAATGCCACATCTGTACTGTCACCCCAGATATATTCTGCCAGATAGGGATAATCCACAAAGAGATTACGGTTGTATTGGATTTCCTCATAGATGGTGTTATTTCTGTCAATCTCCACTTCATCAACAGGATCCATTTCGTTCCACAGCAAATATAATTCATAAGCCCACTCCTTAAAAGTAGGCCAGACGTTTTGGTCCATAGTCTCTAAGCCTCTACTTTGTCCGCTAGACCATGTAAGATTCTGATAGACAGTAACCATGTACATATAGCCTCGACAAAAATCGCCTTTATAAAAATCACAAGGCTCAAAACACCATTGGTAAGTTCCATTGATGTTACTTTGGCCTATTGTAGTATATGAATTGCTTTTATCACTATCTGCTGTGGTCACAGTGCACATAGGATAGTTACTCTTATAACTATTCACAGCAGAGGGAGAAGGATACAAGTTGAAAAGGTCTTCGTATGCTTGATTTTTGTCTCCTCCCCACCAACTCTTCGGCATAGAATGCTCGATATTCATGCCTGAGATGGCCGAACTAGTGTTTGAATTCCCGAAATAAAACTTATCATCTGAGTAACGGTTGATACACTCATTATTAGAGGCTATCCGGTCTGTATAATAGAAAGACCACCAAGTACCCGAACCATAACTTCGTATCATTTCAGGCTGCATATTGTTAAAGATAGCAGTTTTCAAGGCAGATTTATTCAATCCTTTCAGTGACGAGGCATAGTTAATGAGATTTTGCCGTGTGATGGCCATAGCCGTTGTACTCAGCATAAAGAGTACGGCTATAAGGGTGACTTGATTAAACCTTTTCATCCTCAAATATTTGTTTTTAACGGATACTATCTTTCTTCGCTGGCTGTTCCAGCTTGATGGCCTTCATTTTTTGGGTACTTGCCTCAATCTCATCCCAGATTCCAGATCCTGTGGCCATTGACTTCAGGTCCTCATCATTCTGATGCTGCAGATAGGCGTCTTCAATCACCTTGTGGGCCTCATCCTTTTTCCCTTGATAATAAAGGATGGCGGCCTTATTGATTAAGGCATCTTTGCCAGCGCCATGCTCCAAAGCCTCATCACATGCTTCCAGAGCCATTGTGAAAAAGAATTCTGCCTTTTCGGTATTTCCCAACTTTTCATTCTTGATGGCAAAGTAGTTCAGGCGATCATAGTTGTCCTCAGGCAACAGCAACATGGCCTTTTCCTGTATTTCAAAAGCATCAGCATCGCGTCCCAACTGATAGAACATGGACACGCGCTGCATGTAATAGCGGAACTGATTTTCACGCACCGTGTCAAGCTGTAACAACTGATCATTCAGAGCAAGGGCATCGAAAATCTTCGCACTGTCACCCGTCATCATCAGGCGATTGATGGAGTCGTTCAGTTCTCGTGCCAACCTTTGTTGTTCTTCCAACTTTTGCTGAGGAGTAGGGCCACAGGCAACCAGCAGGCAGCTCGCTGTGACCAACATCATCATAATCTTTTTCGAATAGTTCATCATTTATTGTATTTTTATTGTTTTGTCACCAACTTTTAAAATATAGACGCGGTTGGCAGGTACAGCGAACTGCAACTGCGAACCGTTAGCCGTCTGCTGACTGATGAGCATACCGCTTATATCATAAAGACTGACACGTGTGCCTGCTGTAATGTCATTTACAGTAAAAATATCGTTAGCATACTGCCAGGTCCATACGGGAGACTCCACATCATTGATGCCAGTGTCGGTGCCTATGATTGCATTTACCTGCAATGAAGAAGATGGCATGGTGAACGCATATTTCGAGCCTTCCACCTGCCTCGCTATACCATCTTCAATTACATTCCATCCCGTAACCTTCTTCCCGTTGCCCGGCTTGCCCTCAAGCACCACCTCACGGTCCTTGAAGAACCTGCCTACGAACTGTCCTTCCGAAAGGGGCACCCCGTTCATGACGAACTGAAGCGCCTCACGGTCAGCCTCATCTAGCGTAACATTCACCAAAAAAGGCAACGGAGATCCCAACTTGTAATAGTCGGCCAGATGCTGGTACATGAAGTTGGTACGTTTCTTCAACCAAGTCTTCACCTTGTCCATCTCATCATTATAGTTAGGCCACCACTCATTATATAGCTTCCGATGATGGGGGTATTCGGTCTTGATCTGGTTGTACATGGGTTCCCATACCTTCCACGTGCCTTCGTAATTCAGAAAGTCGCCCATATAGACAGCCATGTGGTCAATAAACTCACGGTTGAAATCCGCGTCTTCCATCAGGCGGCGGAACAGACGGGTGGCCTCATAGTCGTTGGCTCCCCAGTTATGGTTAGGATCGTACTCTTTCCAGTAAAGCCAATCGAAATACTTGTAGTTGTAGTCGTCCTGATTGTAGAGGTGCATAGTGTAATCCACATCCTTGGCAATAAAGCGCCAGCGGCCGTCAGCGGTACGGGGACGCCAGAGGACAATGTTGTTACCGGGGAAGTCGATGTTGTTGTAATAAGCGTTCATGGCCATCAGGTTGATAAACTCCTGACAATCCACCCATTTCTCATATTCTGCCATGGTATGACCATGCTCATTGAAGAAGGCCTTGAAAGCATTCAGGTGTTCCATGTCACCTTCCTTGAGGTCATTCCAGTTTTCAACCAAATCCACATCTTCCAGTCCGTCGTAGTTGGTATAGATGTTATCCTCGTTACTACGTTCTCGGATGTTCTCAATACCTTTATAGACGCCGTTGATATAGACGATGACGGGACGCCAGGCCTGCCAGTCGAGATCAGCATGAGAAGCCATCGTGCGCTGGGCAATGATGTCGCGCAAATAGAGATAATCGAAATCGTTGCCGGCATTACGGAGTACAATGCTCTTGAATTCCGTGAGACCTGGCTTCTGGTCGGGGAAGAATTCGTAACTGAATCTCTTTTCGCCGAAACGCTTGTTGGCATAGACGGCCAGTGACTTCAAGGGGTTCGTACGCGTGGCACCACCCTGGATGCGCGTTTCGCAAAGCTGGTTGAGTTCGCTCGCCTTCCCTCCGGTTTCGAAATATTCAAAATTGATGGGACGGCGCCAGTCGAACCTGTAGTTTTCCGTGCCGCTCTGGTAAGTGCCATCCACATAGATACCTATCTTCGGGTCGTTCAGATATTTGTCGTCGGTGACGATGCTGACCACCGGGAGGGTCAGCGCGCGTTCAGAAGGGAAGAAGATATAGCTATGGGTGGTAGACCGTGGTGAGAGATAACCATCGCAAAAGAGTTTGGCACGCACCACCTTGGTACTCCCAATAAAGAAGGGACTGAAGACGGGACTCTCAGCAGTGGGCTCAGAGCCATCAGTAGTGTAGCGGATGACCGTTCCTTCAGGGGCACCCTCAGGAAGCGTGATGAACAGACGGATTCTACCACCGTTCGTAAACACCTGTCCTGGCTTGCTGAACACGGGGTCACCCAACAAGTCAGAACAAAGTTTGCCGCAGTTAGCCGCGCCCGGTGTGGGCGTGGCTTGATAACCCCATTTATCACTACCATCAGTTTCGCGACCATAAGCGATGTTGGGGGCAGGCTGCTTTTTAAGTTTTAAAACACAGTCGGCTATTTCTCCGTTCTGGAACAGCCAGATACCGTCGCTCTTGCCAGAGTCAATGCGATAAGGGGCATGGTGCCCCGTGTCCTCTTTATCGCAATAAAGCAAAATATACTGATGACTGCCTATCGTACGACTGGGCAACTGCCAAGCCTCAGCGGCATTGTTACTGACACCAAGTTTGAATTGGCCGAGCATCACAGCCTCATCACCGGCATTATACAGTTCCACCCAAGAGTCTGGAAACTCATTGATGTCGTCCATTATGCAGTCGATATTCGACTGCATAATCTCATTGATAATCAGTTGTGCATGACTTGGTAAGACGGCACCAATCAAGACAGTCAAGAGAAACAGGAGTTTTTTCATCTTAAATTTATTGCCATAAAAGCTTCTTTCCGTTCTGGATATAGATGCGGCCAGGCTGCGGGGTCTTCACCTTGTTGCCCAGCAGGTCATAGATATCCGAAGGATCAGTGGTCGATGCAGAGCTCTCAATGGTCTGAATGCCGGCAGCATCGCCGAGGATGGGTTCAATGGTCAATTCACTTGTCGTCATGTTCAGCGTCAGTTCGCTGCCTGCAATTTCTTCGTTCTTTCCGCCGCTGAGTTTCCAGCCAGTCACTACCTTTCCTTCTGGGGCTGTACCTGTGATGACGAGTTCGCGGTTGGGGAAGAACTTGCCGTCGAACGTCTTGCCCGACAACTTGATGCCGTTAACCGTAATGGCAACATCCTGCTCGGTCTTATTGATGGTCAACTTAACAGCTGTGCCTAAATTCCATTGGGTACTCATGTGCTGGAGGAAGTAGTCAGTGCGAGGAAGATAGGTGGTCGATTGACCCCACCAGCCTTGCTCGGTGTATCCAGCAAGCCACTTTTTGGCATCATTGAACTTGTTATTAATTTCATCACGGCTATTGCCACCCCATGTGGGATACTTGGCGCGGTGAGCTACAAACTCATCCAAGGCTTCATCCTTGATGGCATCTATCGTGGCACCAGTTCCCTTGGCATTCATGAAGTCGCCCATGTAAACGCAGCACTTGTCGATGAACATATTGAGAATGTCTGGATCTTCGAGCATATTCTTAACCAGGCGGGTAGCTGGCTCGGTGAAGGCCCAGTTATCATCGGGGTGTTTGCTTGGGTTATAGAGCAAATCGATGGTATTGTAATCAGATTTCCTGCCATAGAGACCAAGTCCGAAATCGGTATCCTTCACGATGAAGCGCCATCTCTTAGGAAGATCTACTTTTGCATCATCATTAGGACGCCAGAACACGATATTGTTGCCGGGGAAGTCGATGTTGCCGTAGAAAAGGTTCATCACCATGATGTTCAGATACTCACTGACGTCCATCCATTCCTCGTACTCAGCCAAGGTATGGCCTTTCTGGCTGTAGAATTCCTTGAAAGCCTGGTAAAAGACATCGTCGCCTTCCTTCAATTCCTCGATGAACAGATCCTGATTGTTCTCCCTTTCATGGGCAATCTCAATCTCGTCAACATCCTCAAGACCGTCGTAGTTGCTATAGATATTGTCTTCGTTCGAGCGCTCACGGATATTCAGCATACCCATGTACTCGCCGTTGATATAGAGCACAGCCGTGTGGCCAGCCTGCCAGTCGAGGTCTACGTTCGGTCCCATCGTACGCTGGATAATAAGGTCGCGGAAGTAAAGGTCGCCGAAGTCATTACCGCCATCGCGGAGAGAGAACGACTTGAACTCGGTAACACCGGGTTTCTGGTCAGGGAAGAACTCATACGAGTAACGCTTGTGATCGGGATCAAAACGCTTGTTGGCATAGAATACCATCGACTTGAGGGCATTAGCACGCGACTGACCACCCTGAATGCGTGTCTCACCAGGCTGATTGATGGCACTTGGTGCACCCTCTTCGGGGAAGAACTCTACGTTGACAGGACGGCGCCAGTCATGTAACTTCTTATCTTCCTTGCTGTTATTGTTAGCGAAGAGGCCTATCTCCTTGTCATTCAGATACCTGTCATCAGTCTGGATAGAGAAAATAGGAACAGTCATCCTCCTTGCGTGGAAGATATACGACTGGGCAGTACTCAATGGTGAGAGCCAGCCTTCGCAGAACACTTTGGCACGAATTGCTGTCGACTTGGTGATATGGAAAGCCTCCGTGTACTTCTTACCGGTGGCAGTAGGCTCACTTCCGTCGGTGGTATAGGTGATGTAAGCTTCTTTTGGGGCACCTTCAGGCAGACTCAGCTCTACACTGACAGACTTCTGGCCATAATTGACGACACGACCGGGTACGCTAAATACCGGGGCACCTAAAATCTGTTTTGCCTTACAGATTTCACCGGTGTTGGCCTTGCCTGGCGTCGGCGTCAGCTGGTAGCCCCACTCGCTGGCACCGTCGGTCTTACGGCCGAATGCCACATCGGGTGCTGGCATCTTGACCATGGGCTTGCCATCAACATAAGGGAGACTGTCAACAATTTCTTTGTTGGTGAAGAGATACACTACACAGCCTTTTCCCGATTCCAGACGGAAATCAGCATGGAGTCGGTTATCCTCTTTCCCCTCTTTGTCACAATAGATAATCACAAATCCCTTGGCAGCAACGGACATGTCGGGCAACTGCCAGGCTTTACTTTCCTTTAACTTGGTGCCGATCTTGTAGTCCTTCAGGTTGATGACCGCATCTGTGGGATTGTACAATTCTACCCAAGAATCGGGGAATTCCTTAATGTCATCCATGATGCACTCGACATTCGACTGCATGATTTCGTTAATAACTAATTGTGCATGGCCGGGCATAGCCACGGCTAACAATACTACTGCTAAGACATTCTTTAAATTACACATTTCTATAATACCTATTAAACTTTTCTTAATTTAGCGCAGTCTTCCGTTACATCTACGCCCATCTTTTCTACATTTCCTTTAAAAACAAGTCGCCACAGATTGCGGCAATGGGCAAAGGCATAATTGCCTACCCTTTTTACAGAAGCAGGAACTTCCACTTCTATCAGAGACCTGCAGCCATTAAAGGCGTTGGCACCGATAGATTCCAGTCCTTCTGGCAAATCAATTTCTATCAATCCCCGACAGCCGCTAAATGCACCAGAACCGATGCGCTTCAATGCGGATGGCATATCCACATTATTGAGAGACACGCAACGCCGGAAGGCATCTCGGCCTATAAACTTCACAGTAGCTGGCAGTCGGACATAGGTGAGTTGTCCACAACCTGCCATCGCAGAGTCTGGCACCTCCGTTATTGTCGTCTCTGTCAAATCGAGAGAAGCCATCGTTGTCATACCTAAGGCTTTCAACACCAGCCAGTCGTTATGGTCAATGCCTCCTATTATTTTTACATGATGAAAAGGCGCCTTGGCAAGTGTATCAACCAAAGATGCCAGCATGCCGGGCTTTTCCACCTTAAACGTCTTGATCTCCGGACGATAGGTGCTGTCAGCCATATCCATCAGGGCAGCCTGCTTGGCGGAAAAGCCTGTCACATCCAGATGATAATAACCGTCCATGTGTCCGCCCCATCCCATATTCGTGTGGATTTTATTCCCTTTACAGCCGTCCACGATAAAGACATGACCTTGTTTGGAGTTATCTGCATAAGAGCCACGCATGACAACAGGACGATTACCTTTCAGATTTTCGTAAATCAGCCTACACCATTCCGCATCACTTCCATAGATTTTTTCTAACAGTTCACGGCTGGCCATCCAGGCATATTTGCTGTAATGGTAATGACGTTTAAGGGCCTGAAGCATACCAACGATAAAAGTAGAGCTGGCTTCCTCACCATAGGTGGTAAAAGCCGATACACCACAGTCGTTGATCAGTTTTGCCACACTGGTTACCTGATTCTGCGAAAGAGGTTCGTCCGTGGATTTAAACATTAAATTCCAATGATAGACAAACTTACCGTCAGGACTCATCGATGGAAACTGATGATAACATATCAGCTGAGCCATGGTGACAGGACCACAGCCCGCCTTCATACGAACCTTCTTACTGGCTATATCAATCAGCGGACAGAGCCGGTTGAATGGATCATCTTGCGACCAATGGGTCTTTAAGAGCGGTTTGATATCCTCAGGAAAGGATGTCTGCGCCTGAATAGCTGACGCCGGAGACAGCATCAGCAAAAACAATACGAATAAAGACTTCACCGCTCTTTAAATATTTATCATTTAGTCAGGTTTCCTAAAATATCACGTGTAAGTTCCTTGGTTATGGAACGGGTAGCCGCAGAAGTGGCGTTCTTCACAACGCGTCCTGTAGCTGAAGTCGTTGACTTGGTTTTCTTGCCCGTCACCTTGTTCGATACCCACGTGCCCAAAATGGTTGCCAACGTAGAGGTCACGGCGGTTGCGATGGCCTTCATCACCTTCGACATCATGCCAGGTTTCTCCTTGCCTTTTGCCTTTTCCTCTTCCACGACAGCCTGCTGGGCTTCGGCCTCCTTCAGGGCAGCCTCATTTTCCTTAATCAGCATCTCATAGGCACTCTCACGGTCCACCATTTCATCATATTTACCGTAGATGTCACTCTGCTTGATAATATCCGAACGCTGTCCTTCGCTGATGGCTCCAATCTGAGAAAGCGGGAATAGAATCTTCGCACGCTCCACAATAGAGGGCGCTCCCTTTTCATCCAGGAAGCTTACCAAAGCTTCACCGGTCTCGAGATTCATAATTGCCTCATCGGTCTTGAAGTCAGGATTCGGGCGGAAAGTGTCGGCAGCGGTCTTCACAGCCTTCTGGTCTTTCGGTGTATAGGCACGCAAAGCATGCTGCACGCGGTTACCAAGCTGTCCAAGAATCACCTCGGGGATATCTGTGGGGCTTTGGGTAATGAAATAGATACCCACGCCTTTAGAACGGATCAGACGAATCACCTGCTCTATCTTGTCAAGCAATGCCTTCGAAGTACCATCGAACAGCATATGAGCCTCATCGAAGAAGAACACGAGTTTCGGATACTCACGGTCACCTACTTCTGGCAGTGTGCTATACAACTCGGAAAGCAGCCAAAGCAGGAAAGTACTGTAGAGTTTGGGCTGCATCATCAGCTTGTCAGCAGCCAGCACACTCATGATTCCCTTGCCGCGCTCTGTCTGCAACAGGTCTTTAATGTCGAAAGCCGGCTCGCCGAAGAAGTTGTTGGCTCCCTGGTTCTCCAGCTGCAATAAAGCACGCTGAATAGCACCCACGGTAGCCGTTGAGATGAAGCCGTACTTGGTTGTGTATTCCTTGGAATGCTGCGACACGTAATCAAGCATCGAACGCAGGTCCTTCAAATCAAGAATCAGTAATCCGCGCTCATCGGCAATACGGAACACGATATTCAGCACACCGTCCTGCGTCTCGTTAAGGTCGAGAAGACGCGAAAGCAACAGGGGGCCCATCTGTGAAATGGTGGCACGCATGGGATGGCCTTGCTCGCCAAATACATCATAGAAACGTACGGGACAAGGTTGGAACTCCGGATTCTCAATACCAAATTCAGGCAGACGCTTCTCGATGAAACCGCTCATTTTTCCAGTTTGGGAGATACCAGAGAGGTCGCCCTTCATATCTGCCATAAAGCAAGGCACACCAGCCTGACAAAATGATTCGGCCATCACTTGCAAGGTAACGGTCTTACCTGTACCTGTGGCTCCGGCAATCAGTCCATGACGGTTAGCCATCTTTCCAACAATGCTCAGCGCTCCGTTAGCGCAATGGGCGATATAGAGCCCGCGTTCCTTATCGTACATATTTTTAGGTTTTTAGAGATTTATACTTAATGCCGCAAAGGTACACAAAAAAAACGGGAATCGGGCCTATTGGATGTAAAAAAAATAGAGTGTATGTCTCAAGAACTTCTTCAGAGGTTCTCAACCTTTCAACTTTTTCTTCGCTTCCTTCCATTGAGGGCTCCAAGCCCACTTCACATTCTGCAGGAAATTACGCACGATGCGATGACCCGACAGCTGGTCGCGACGCCCCGCCGGAGTGAACTTACAGAAAGGTTTGCGCACGTGGCGTTTCAAGTCAAACAGCTCCGGATCGTCCACCCCGTCACTATGCACGGCAATATAGAACGAACCGAAATCATCGAGCACCACCTTCTGCCCGTCCTGCAGACGCTGTTTCATCTCGTCCACCAGAGCCATAATCACACCTTCCACGTCAGCCGTCATCAGCGGTGTTGCCTTGGCATACCACTTCCCCACGGTCTCCCGCGTCTTGAAGTTCTTCTGTTCCATTCTCAAGAAAATGCTCATCTTTTCCTTATTTTATAGGTTTGAAATTATATTCAACTTTCACAAGCTCAAGTTGACAGGTTGTGAGGTAATATCACCTTCAAACCCGACAGCGAAGCGACCTTATAACCTTACCTTGCAAATTGAGCGTAAGCGAAACTTGTTTTTGTATTCAAAGGAATCTAAATCCTTCATTTTTACAACGCATCCGTTTCCTTTTTATTATGCAATAATTCCACAAAAACATCCTGTTTTAGTCTGATTTAATAATTATTTCAGCCTGATTTAATCAATCATTTAGTCTAATTTGTTGATTGTTTTAGTCTGCATTATTTGATAATTCAGTTTAAACCTAAAAGCAATTTAGTCTAAATTGCAAAGTAATTTAGTCTAAAACAGAAAACAATTTAGTCTAATTTGCAAAGCAATTTAGTCTAAATTACTTTTTAAACTTGAACACATTGAAAGACTTAATTAGGAGTGGCATTATACAACCGTCACGTTATTCCGTTTTTTCCTTAAGTGTAAAGATAATATAAAAAATGCGGCGTACTTAAAGATTTCTCCTAAAAACAGATTCCGCATTTGACAATTTTTCATACCTTTGCAATTAATCAAAGCAATTGATAAAACAATGGATATGAAAACAAACAACCGCATCATCGAAGCCGCTATCGTGGCAGTGGGCAT
>CACZVX010000063.1 GCA_902784755.1 uncultured Prevotellaceae bacterium | reverse complement strand
TAAGACTGTTGAAGGAGAGGCATTCTGAATGGTAAAGTTACCATCGAGGTCGGTTACAGCACCTGCACCGCTACCTGTTGCGATAGTCACACCAATCATTGGCTCTCCATTTGCGTCTTTCACTGTACCCTTAATTGTCTGCTGTGCATAGGCTGCAAAACAGAACAGGGCCAGAGCTGAAGCCACAAAGGCTCTTCTGATTTGTTGATACATAAATGTTTGTTTTAGTTATAATAATGATAAAAATATCATGGTTAGTCGGTCACCGATTTTTAATGTAGCCATTTTCGGTGCAAAAATAAAAACTTTTTATGACATATCAAAAAATATGGTTGAAAATATGAAGAAATAGCAATAACAACACATTTCCAAACGGAAAATATATCGATTATTGACCTGGTCTTGATGAAATAAGTCTATAATAAAAAAATCGGAGCAATTGCCCCGATTTCTTTTAATTGTTTCAAGTTTTTCCTTTATAGCTTTGGATTCCAGTCTCCCATCACTTTTTGTAAAGTGATATTGGAAGCTTCCTTCTTGGTCAGTTGTTTTGCCCATGGTGCGCGAGCCTTGGCATTGGCTCCTGGTCCCGTGCTCCCGTATTCCATATAGCGGGCTGTCTGCTCGTTGGCAGGGTTACCCCAGTTGTTCCATCCCTCAGGACGGATATGGTCACCCATCTCTGTATTTATAAATAAGGTATAGGCATAGGGGCGCCAGGGACGTCCGAGGAACACCTTGTCGGCACCTTCTGTAGTAATCAGCTTACAACGGTTGAAAATGTAACCATATTCTATGTTTTTGGGCGTTGAGGCTGCAGTGAGGTAGGAATTGATTTTGCTCTTGATGGTGCATTGTTCAAACCATGCGGTACTTGGACCAAAGATGAAGTCTGTGGTTCCTTCAATATAGCAATTCTCAAAGTAAAGACGGGTACCGCCAACACCTGTGTAGACGGTGTCCTGATTGCCTAAGAACCGCACATTGATGAATTTCAGACGGTCACCTTCCGTATGCAGGGCTACGGCTTGTCCGCGTCTTGCAGCATTGTTCTCAATCGTAATGTTCTTGAAAGTAATGTCTTGTCCTTCCACCTTCACTGTGTAGGTGCGGAAGGTCCCCATACCCTGGGTCTTGCCTGAAGCCTCCTGTCCTATCTTTGGAATCTGAATGTTTGCATGGTCATCATAGGTAATAATGGTGTTCTCCACATCTTCTCCACAGATTTCGATGTTTGTAAGCCAAGAGGGGATGATCAGTTTTTCCTTGTAAGTACCCTTCTTCACAAAGATTACCTTGTGGTATTCCATGAAGGCGCGGCACACTTCCACAGCCTCATTAATGGTGCGGAACTCTCCGGTGCCGTCGCGGGCTACAAACAACGTGTCGGGATTGTCGTACTTGTTAGCAGCACCAGAAGGCAAAAAGGTTAGCAGGCACAAAGGTAAGACCCCTAAGAACCACCTTTTTGAACCATTGAAAAATCTTTTCGTTTGTTTCATGGTAATTTTCTTTTGTTTGTTCTTTTATATCAGATGATTTGTCCTTAAACGATTTGATTGATTTCCTGCAGTCCTTCCACTTTCTTCAGGTTTTCCACGATGGTAGAGACATCCTGACGGTCATGCACGCGGAGTTCAATGGTGCCGTCGAAAATCTCTTCATCGCATTTGATGGAAATCCGGCGGATATTCACATTGAGTTGGGCCGAAATAATCTGGGTTACCTCTAAGAGAAGGCCCAATCGGTCGATACCTCTTATTTCAAGTGTGGCATCGAAATAGAGTTCCTTGTGCATATCCCATTTAGCATCGAGAATGCGTTTGCCATAAGTGGACTTCAGCTTGGAAGCTACTGGGCAGTTTCGCTTGTGAATCTCAATACGGTTGCGTGCATCGATAAATCCCAAGGCATCATCGCCGGGAATAGGATGACAGCAGGGAGGGAATATGAAATGTGAGATGTTGTTTTCATTGATATAGACAGGTTTCTTGCGGTTGAAATCCTTGTCAACGGTAAAGAATTCAGGTTGTGTCTTCTTTTCATCCTTGTTATCCTTCTTGCTCACAAATGGCACATAGCGTCGCCATCCTTTGGATTTCTGACCATCATCTTTCTTTCTTCCGCGAATCTCATCAATGTCCTTTTCACCCAGGATGATGTTCTTCATGCCGATAGCCAGGAAGAGATCCTCGTGCTTGGGCTTTTCATACATCTCACAGAGTTTGTCGAGTACGGAGGTGGTCATTTCCATATCGTTGCGAGTCAGGAAATCTGTTAAGATCTTTTCGCCTTGTTTTTGTGTCTCACGGCTGTCGCGACGAAGAATGGCCTGAATCTTTCCCTTGGCTTTCGCCGTACTTACAAAGTTTACCCAAGAGGGCTGCACATGCTGTGAATTACTGGTAAGGATTTCCACTTGGTCTCCACTTTCCAGCTTATGACTCAATGGTACCAGTTTATGGTTTACCTTGGCACCGATACAATGACTGCCCAGGAAGGTATGGATCTGGAAGGCAAAGTCGAGGGCCGTACAGCCTGCCGGCATGGTCTTGATTTCACCTTTAGGTGTGAAAACGAATATTTCAGATGCAAAAAGATTGAGTTTGATGGCATCCAGAAAATCCATGGCATCGGGCTGCGGATCATCGAGGATTTCCTTGATGGTGGAGAGCCAGTCACCAAGTTCTCCCTCATCTTCCACAATTTCCTCGCCCTCCTTGTATTTCCAATGGGCAGCGAATCCCTGTTCTGCCACTTCATCCATACGCTCAGAGCGTATCTGTACTTCTATCCATCGGCCTTCGCCCGACATCAGTGTGACGTGGAGAGCTTGATAGCCGTTTGCTTTCGGATGGTTCAGCCATTCACGCAGACGGTCGGGATGACTCTTGTAGATCTTGGTAAGTGCTACGTAGATATCAAAGCACTCGTTGATTTCATCGGCCTCCTGGGAGGGTGTGAAAATGACGCGTACAGCCAGGATGTCGTAAATCTGGTCGAAGGTGACATGCTTGGTCTGCATCTTGTTCCAGATAGAGTAGGGTGTTTTCACACGCTTGATGATGCGGTGCTTGAGCCCCATCTCGTTCAGGGCGTTCTCAATGGGTGAGATAAAATTGGCAAAGAGCTCATCACGCTTTCCTGCCGTCTCGGCCAGTTGCGACTCGATTCTGGCATATTCTTCAGGATGTTCAAAACGGAAAGAGAGATTCTCCAGTTCAGATTTTATCTTGTTAAGTCCTAGTCGGTTGGCAAGCGGTGCATAGATATAGAGTGTTTCACCTGCAATCTTATACTGTTTGTTGGCAGGCTGTGAAGCCAGCGTACGCATATTATGCAGACGGTCGCAGATCTTGATAAGGATAACACGGATGTCATCACTCATCGTCAGCAGGAGTTTCTTGAAGTTCTCCGCCTGTGCTGAGGCTTGTTCACCGAAGATTCCACCAGAAATTTTCGTCAGGCCATCAACAATCTGTGCAATCTTCGGACCAAAAATGTTGGAGATGTCCTCTACGGTGTAGTCCGTGTCTTCCACAACATCGTGGAGTAGGGCAGAGCAGATACTTGTGGAGCCAAGCCCCATCTCTTCGCTGGCAATCTGTGCCACGGCAATGGGGTGCATGATGTAAGGTTCACCTGAAAGTCGCTTGACACCTTTATGTGCCTGGCGTGCAAAGTTAAATGCCTTGGTGATAAGGTCCACCTTCTTACGGTGGCGTGAAGCAAGATAGCTGTCAAGCAATCTTTGAAAAGCTTCGTCAACCATCTTTTCGCCAGCAAGTTCCTCAGCTGTAGCTTGATGATTCTGCTCGTCCATAAGCGTAATTATTTAGGATTTCGGAACAAGTCCTATATCCATGATCATTTATCTTTTTTCTTCTAGGTCAGTAGTGCCACTATTTCACCCTGATTTTCTTACCAGCACGGATTCCGCTGCCCTTGATGCCGTTAAGTTTGCGCAACTTATCCACAGTGGTGTGGTTTTTACGGGCAATCTGTGAGAGCGTTTGTCCTTCCTTGATGGTGACGCTCTGCGAACGTTCTCTGCGACCCTTGCGTCCTTTGCGTCCCCGGTCATTACGGCCTTTTCCCCGACGGTCATGACGTGACACGCTCTTTCTGCTGCTATAGCTGGGTGCTGCATTGCGTGCCACCTCCGGCACAGCGTCGTTGACGGCTACTTCAGCGCGTCTGGAAAGCAGTTGGTCAGCATTATAGACGTACACGGAGTCCTCGTTGTCGATAAACGTGTTGATAGCTGCATCAGGAAGACGGATAGCCGAAGGCTCGGTACTGCCGTTCACGATGTCCCTGCGATACTGCGGATTCAGCGTGCGGAGTTCTTCAAGACTGAGATTGCAGATGGCTGCCACCTGCTTTAAGTGAACGTCACGGGTGACGATAATGGTATCTGATTTTGCGGGCAGCTGTGTGCGCATGGGGCAGATGTTGTGCTCGCAATAATAGTTCATGATGTAATTGGCCGCAATGAAAGCTGGCACATAACCGCGTGTTTCCCGTGGGAGATAAGGATAAATTTTCCAGTAGTCACGTTCTCCTCCTGCACGGTGAATGGCACGGTTGATATTCTCCGGACCGCAGTTGTAGGCGGCAATCACCAGATTCCAGTCACCGAAAATCTTATAGAGGTCTCTCAGGTAATGGGCAGCAGCATACGATGCCTTGATGGGATCGCGGCGCTCATCGACCAGTGAATTCACCTTCAGGCCATATTGCTTGCCAGTGGCCAGCATAAACTGCCAGAGCCCCGTGGCACCCACACGTGAAATGGCGTTGGGATTCAGGCCCGATTCAATGACGGGCAGGTAGCGCAGTTCCAACGGCATGTTGTAGGTTTCGAGGGCCTGTTCGAAGATGGGCATATAGAAATTGCTGGCGCCCAGCCAGTAACCCACAGCATTACGCATCCGGGATGCATAGCGGTCGATAAATTTCCTGACCACAGCGTTGTAAGGCATCTCCATGATGTTGGGCATGCGGCTCAAACGTTCTATATAAACGGCATCAGGGAATTCTGGATTCTCATCACGGTAGTTACAGTCACCATCAGGTGTCAGGTACATTTGTGAATAGTAGAGGCTCAGCAGAGAGTCTACTTCGTGAGTAAGTCCTTCTGGTATGTCGATCACTTCTTGGGTTCCGTTCTCGTCAACCACAGTGATCTCATCATTTTCAATCTGTGCGGAAGCAGCAAAAGGCATACATACAAGCAGCCCGCATGGCAGCAGGTGTTTCAGTCCTTCAGCCATTCTTTCTATCATATACTTACAGTTCATCATTCTTTGTTAGATTGTTAAATTTGTGTGGAGGCTAAAGCCTCATAAGTCAGAATTTCAGCGAGCATTGCATGCCCACAGCTGCTGACTTGAATGGATTGGCAGATGTCTGACTGTTTATGACCGCAGGCTGAACCCTCAGGCTAAGGTCATCGGAAATGTCAAACTCTGAAAGAGAGGCATCCACATAAGCGTCAATCACGGAAAGGGCATAGACGCCAATCAGTACGAAAATGCTCAGGTCGCGGTAACGGCGGTAAAAGTCCTTACGTCTCTTGAACTTGTTCTCCCAGGTTGACTTATTGCTATCGTTGATAACATTCCCCAGATGCAGGAATTGTTCGTAACTCTTCGTGTTAGGGTCGTCATCCATAATGTCCATATAGGCCTGAGAGTAGTCTTTATACATCATGCCGTTCCAGCGCCATGCGTAGATACAGCCTACAAAGCCGCCGTAGATGATGGGCAGCTTCCAGTACTTGTGGTTATATATCTGTCCGGCACCTGGAATCACAATACCCAGCCACATTGCATGTTTGGGGTTGGGACGCCATGTGTTCCAGTCGCGCTTGGTACGCTTGAACTCAATCGTGTCGGCCATCAGCCTGCCCTCCATCACCGAGTCGTTCACTTCAATGAGTGAATCTCCGATGAGAAAGAGCTCCTCACTTTTCGCAGCCGTACTGTCTTCTACCACGATCTGGGCCGTAGCGGTCTCTGTCACGAGTAGCATGCAGGCTATGAGAGCGTATCTGATGATGTCCTTTAACGTCTTCAAGTGCAGGTCAGAATTAATTCTCCTTCAGTTTGTCGAAAATGTTCATAATACGCTCCAGCTCCTCTTCATTGTTGAAGGGAATGCTGATCTTGCCCTTTCCTTTGGGTGAGCAGGTCATCTGCACCTTGGCGTTAAGGAATTGGCTCAGTCGTTTTTTGAGCACGTTAAACTCTTCAGGCAACTGACTTTTAGCGCTTACTTTCTTCTTGCCGACTTCCAGGTCCTCACCGTTCATGAGTTTCTTGACCATCTCTTCCACCTTACGCACGGAGTAGGCATTCTTCTCAATCTCTTTGAACAGCTTGATTTGCATGGCAGGTGAGTCAAGAGAGAGAAGTGCACGTGCATGTCCCATATCAATGGTCTTGTTTTGTAAAGCCATCTGCACTTGGGCAGGCAGTTTCAACAGTCGGAGATAGTTAGCCACGGCAGCACGACTCTTGCCTACTCGCTCACTGACCTTCTCTTGTGTCATCCCGGTGGAGTCCAGCAGATGCTGATAAGCCAAGGCAATTTCCACGGCGTTCAGGTCCTCGCGCTGGATATTCTCCACGAGGGCCATCTCCATCATGTTCTCGTCATTGATGGTGCGGATATAGGCAGGCATGGATCTCAGTCCTGCCATCTGTGAGGCCCGCCAACGGCGTTCTCCGGCAATGATCTGAAACCGGTTGGTATCAACCTGTCGGAGCGTAATGGGGGTGATGATGCCCAGTTCCTTGATGCTGTTAGCCAGTTCCTGCAATGCCTCTGGGTCAAATTCCCGGCGAGGCTGATTAGGATTGGCTTCAATCTGACCAATAGGAATCTCATTGATGGTCGATGAACCCTGGGGCTTCACCTCATCCGCTGAAATCAGGGCATCGAGTCCTCGGCCCAATGCGTTATATTTCTTGTGTACTGCCACGATGAATCTAAATTAAAATCTAAAAATCAAAAACCCTAAACTCTTAACCTTCAACCAAAATCCCTTCCCTTTAGGGCAGGGTTAGCGGTAGGCTTCTCCTCAACTATTCTTATTAATAATTTCCTTGGCGAGTGCCAGATGGTTCTTGCTTCCCGTGGAATCGGCATCATAGAGGATGGCGGGGAGTCCGTGAGAAGGTGCCTCCGACAATTTCACATTGCGCTGGATGACCGTCTTGAATACCAGTTCCTGGAAATGGCGTTTCACCTCGTCGTAAATCTGGTTGGCCAGACGCAGGCGGGAGTCATACATGGTGAGCAGGAATCCTTCTATTTCCAGATTCGGATTCAGTTTGCTCTTGATAATCTTGATGGTGTTGAGCAGTTTGGAGATACCTTCCAGTGCAAAATATTCACATTGCACGGGAATAATCACCGAGTCAGCTGCCGTCAGCGCATTAACCGTGATGAGTCCCAGCGAAGGAGAGCAGTCAATGAGGATATAGTCGTAATCGTCCTTGACAGGAGCAAGCAGATTCTTGATAACTTGTTCGCGGTGCTCAATGTTGAGCATCTCAATCTCCGCACCTACCAAATCTATATGGCTTGGTATGATGTCCAGTCCTTCAATGTCGGTTGTGTACATGGCATCGCGCACGTCGGCGTGGTCGATAATGCACTCATAAAGAGAGCAGTCCACATCTTTCGTGTTGACGCCCAGACCGCTGGAGGCATTGGCCTGCGGGTCGGCATCAATGACGAGGACTTTCTTTTCCAGTGTAGCCAAAGAAGCTGCCAAATTAATGGTAGTAGTTGTTTTGCCCACACCACCTTTCTGGTTTGCTAAAGCAATAATCTTTCCCATAATTGAGTGCAAAGTTACATATTTTATGCGAGAAACGATTATTTTCACCCAATTTTTAGTAATTTTGCACCCAAAACTTGATATATTTATGAAAAATAAAAGACCGTTAATACTTATTTCGAATGACGACGGTTATCAGTCGAAAGGTATCAATTGCCTTGTCGATATGGTCAGAGATATGGGCGACATCATCGTTTGTGCACCCGATGGCCCCCGTTCTGGCTATGCCTGCGCGTTTTCGGCTACTGAGTATCTGCAGCTGGGAAAAGTACGTGAAGAAGAAGGCCTGCAGGTGTGGACTTGTACCGGTACGCCTGTGGATAATCTCAAGATAGCCCTCAATCAGGTGGTACCTCGTAAACCTGATCTGGTTTTAGCGGGCATCAATCATGGTGATAATGCCTCTGTGAATACTCATTATAGTGGTACGATGGGCGTGGCTATGGAGGGTTGTATGAAATACATTCCCAGTGTGGCTTATTCTCTTTGTGACCATAGCGAGGACGCTGACTTTGAACCTTTAAGGCCCTATATTCGCATGCTGACTAAAAAGGTTTTGGAAGAAGGTCTTCCCAAGGGTGTTTGTCTGAATGTTAACTTCCCGTTAGTGGAGGAATTTAAGGGCATTAAGGTCTGTAGGATGGCCTATGGTACGTGGGGTAATGAACTGGTCAAATGCCATCATCCCCGTGGTTATGACTATTTTTGGATGGTGGGATCTTACACCAATGATGAACCGGAAGCTGCGGATACTGACAACTGGGCGTTGACCCATGGTTATATTGCCATCACACCTACTCAGATGGATGTCACCAACTATCCGCTGCTGGAAAAGTGGAAAAAGGAGTTTAATTCGTAGGAACGTGAGGACGAGGGGACGAGGGGGCGAAGGGACGTGATTACGTGGGAGCGGGAGGACGAGGGGACGAGGGAGCGAGATTACCATCGACCGCAAGAGTGTTCTCGTCCCTTCGCCCCTTCGCCCCTTCGCCCCCTCGAAAAAAAAGAAAGATGAAATATTACTTGATCGTTGGCGAAGCTTCCGGTGACCTTCATGCCAGTCATCTGATGCAGTCACTGAAAGCCCAGGACCCGGAGGCGGATTTCCGTTTCTTCGGAGGAGATTTGATGACAGCAGTGGGTGGAACGCGTGTCAAACACTTTCGTGAATTGGCCTATATGGGTTTCATTCCAGTCCTGCTTCATCTGCCTACCATTTTCAAGAACATGGACTTCTGCAAGAAGGACATCCTCGCCTGGCAGCCCGACGTGGTGATTTTGGTAGATTATCCCGGTTTCAATCTCAGCATCGCCAAGTACGTTCACAGTTTAAGGAAGCCCTCCCAAAGCAAGGAAAGGTTACAAGGGGGCGAGTGTAACGAGGGAAGGGGGTTAGGTAGATCCCCGAAGGTCTTCTACTATATTTCTCCGAAAATCTGGGCATGGAAAGAATACCGTATCAAGAACATCAAACGGGATGTAGATGAACTTTTCTCCATCTTGCCTTTTGAGGTTCCCTTCTTCGAACAGAAACACCACTATCCCATCCATTATGTAGGCAATCCTACGGCTGATGAAGTGCGCAAGTTCCGTGAGGATTATCATGAAGACTTTGAGTCGTTCTGTAATAGATATTCATTAACGGAAAAACCTGTTATCGCCCTTCTTGCCGGAAGTCGCAAACAGGAAATCAAGGATAATCTGCCTGCCATGATTGAGGCTACACGTGACCTCACAGCCGATTATCAGTTGGTTTTGGCCGGTGCACCGAGTATTGAACGTGAATACTATGAAAATTATCTGGGTGATGCTTCAGTGAAACTGATTGACAACGATACTTATTCGCTCCTCATGCATGCCAAGGCGGCGCTTGTCACCAGTGGTACGGCCACGCTCGAGACAGCTCTCTTTAATGTGCCGCAGGTAGTTTGTTATGAGACACCTGTTCCCCGTCTCATCCGTTTCGCCTTTAATCATATTATTAAGGTGAAATATATTTCGTTGGTTAATCTGATTGCCGACCGCGAAATTGTGCAGGAACTGTTGGCAGACCGCTTTACGGTGGATAACATCCGCCAGGAGTTGGAGGCCATCCTTCCCGGGGGTGACAAACGAGAACAAATGCTCGCCGACTATCGCTTAGTCCACGAGCAGTTAGGAACCATCAGTGCGCCTGACAATGCTGCGCGCCAGATGATAGAAATACTGTCAAAGTAATTTTTTTTAGTCTATCGGTTGTATTTCAGCAGGTTGGTTCCGTCTAAAAAGCAGTTATTGCATAGAGATAGACAGCAGCTGCTGGAATAGCCATCAGCGACGAGTCGAAGCGGTCTAGCATTCCTCCATGACCTGGCAGGATGTTGCCGCTGTCCTTGATGCCGATGGTCCGCTTGAAGAGACTTTCCACCAAGTCGCCCCAAGTTCCGAAAACCACGACCACAAGTCCCAAGCCAATCCACTGCAGGGGTGATAGCTGTGCAGTAGCTGGCGACAGTTGGCTGATGATATAGGCGGCTATAGCCACAAACACGGCGCCGCCAATGCTTCCTTCCCAACTTTTGCCTGGAGAGATGCGCGGAAACAGTTTGTGCTTACCAAGCAGCGAACCGGCACAGTAGGCTCCCGTGTCGTTAATCCAAAGGAAAATGAAAACGCTCAGCGGAATCACGTAGTTGTAGTGAATGTCACCATCTTTGTCGCCCATGAATGCCAGCACATTGATCAGCGAGAAGGGCAGGGCGATATACATCTGTGAGAGCGTGGTGTAAGCCCAGTTGTTGATAGGATTCTTCTGTTTCAGATAAAGTTCGCTGATGAACAAGTATACAATGGTGAACAGATAGGCAAAGAAAACGGCACTATGCACGATACCACAGCAGAATCCATACATGGAAAGGAAAAACCATACGCCCGCCACCGTGCAGATGACGCGGTTGATGGTGGTGTCTTCCACATGTTCATTCACGAGTCCGGTAAACTCCCAGATAGTAAGTCCTGTGACCAGTGCAAACAACACGGCCATAGCCACGGGATTCAGAAAACTGGTCACGATGGCTGCCACGAAAATGACGCCTGTGATGGTTCTTACAATCAGATTCTTCATATTATGCTTCTGGTGTATGGTCGATAATAGAGGATTCTGGTTCCTCTTGATCTTTCTGACTTTCAGTATTTTCCGCGATGGCAGGCTTTTCCGTTTCCTCTGTCTTCACGTTGTCCCCTGTAGCTTCCTCGGCAGCCATAATCTCCTGTGCGCGGCTGATCCAGGGGCGTTTGCCAAAGATGCGTTCCACGTCCTCAGCGAAGATCACCTCACGTTCAATGAGCAGTTGGGCCAGTTGGTTGTGGCCTTCCTTATGAAGGATGAGCAGTTTCTTGGCGCGCTCATATTGTTCGTTGATCATCTTCAGCACCTCGTCGTCCATGACTTTGGCCGTGGTTTCCGAATAAGGTTTCTGGAAGTTGTATTCCTGATTGTTGTAATAGCTGATGTTAGGCAGCTTGTCACTCATACCTGCGTATGCAATCATGGAATAGACGGTCTTGGTAACCCGCTCCAGGTCGTTCATCGCACCAGTAGAAATATGACCTGTGAAAAGTTCCTCAGCCGCACGGCCACCCAGCAACGCACAGATCTCGTCGAGCATTTCCTCTTTGGTCGTAATCTGGCGCTCCTCCGGCATATACCACGCAGCACCTAAGGCACGTCCACGCGGTACGATGGTGACTTTCACCAGTGGGTTGGCATGCTGGCAGAACCATGAGATGGTCGCATGACCTGCCTCATGCAGGGCGATGGTGCGCTTTTCGGAAGCAGTCATCACCTTTGTCTTCTTCTCCAGACCACCGATGATACGGTCAACGGCATCCAGGAAGTCCTGTTTCTCCACCACTTGTTTGTCGTGACGGGCAGCAATCAGTGCTGCTTCGTTGCACACGTTGGCAATATCAGCTCCCGAGAATCCCGGAGTCTGACGGGCCAGCTGTTCGATGTCCAGACTCTTGTCCACCTTGATGGGACGCAGATGCACCTCAAAGATAGCCTTGCGCTCATTGAGGTCGGGAAGGTCCACATAAATCTGACGGTCGAAACGTCCGGCACGCATCAGCGCTGAGTCGAGCATATCCGCACGGTTGGTGGCAGCCAGGATAATCACACCGCTATTGGTTCCGAAACCGTCCATCTCTGTAAGTAGGGCATTCAGCGTATTCTCGCGCTCATCGTTGCCGCCCATGGCAGGGTTCTTCGAACGGGCACGTCCCACGGCATCAATCTCGTCGATAAAGATGATACAAGGTGATTTCTCCTTGGCCTGACGGAACAGGTCGCGCACACGACTGGCACCCACGCCCACGAACATCTCCACGAAGTCGCTTCCCGACATCGAGAAGAAGGGCACGCCAGCTTCACCGGCCACAGCTTTGGCCAGCAGGGTCTTACCCGTTCCCGGAGGACCCACCAGCAAGGCACCCTTAGGAATCTTACCGCCCAGTTCCGTGTATTTCTGAGGATTCTTCAGGAATTCCACAATCTCCTGTACCTCCTGCTTGGCACCTTCCTGTCCGGCCACATCCTTGAATGTGATGTTCAGGTCGCCGCCTTTCTCATACATCTTCGCTTTCGATTTACCCACACTGAAGATGCCATTACCGCCGGCACCTCCCGATCCCATACGACGGAACAGGTAAATCCAGAAGACAATCAGGAAGATCCAGAACAAGTTGTTCAGGATAAACGTGGTGATATCCCCTGTGTTCTTATTGTCATAGTCAAAGTCGCCCTTGAACTTGCCTTCCGCACGCTGCTTGTCAACAAAGTTCTCTATCTGGTCCACGCTGCCAAACTGCACCTCCACATAGGGATTCGTGCCCACTTGTTGTGTGCCTTGTTTGAAAACCTCGCGGATATGCTCTGGCTTGACGAACATCTTGAGTGAGTTCTCCGTCTTGTTCACCACAATTTTCGAAGCATAGCCCTTGGCAACCAGCGTCTTGAACTGTTCGTACGACATTTCCTTGCTGGCAGAACTGTTTTCCCCAACCGTACTGCCGCTGGCGAAATACACGCCAATGAGTCCCACGAGCACCAGGATATAAATCCAGCTCATGTTGAACTTCGGCATTTTCGGTTTCTGGTTATTGTCTTGTTGTTCCATTATTCAATGATTGATTAGTCTAAATTGGGAATTCGGTTGATTTTTGCATCTTCCCAAAGATTTTCAAGGTTATAGTATTCACGCGTGTCGGGAAGGAAAATGTGAACCAGCACGTCCGTGTAATCCATGGCTATCCATTGTGCGTTCTCGCGTCCCACCACGTGGACGGGCTTCTCCCCGGCTTTCTCGCGGGCGAACTCCTCCACGGAGTCGGTGATGGCATCCACCTGCGTTGGTGAATTACCTGTACAAATCACGAAATAATTGCAGATGGCACCCTCGATACCGGCCAGGTCTGCCACTACGATGTCGTGCCCTTTTTTCTCTTGAATACCTTTTGTAATCGTCTCTACAAGTTGTTTTGTCTTTACCATTTATAATTATGTATATCGATATATGGTACAAAGGTACACCTTATTCGTGGAAAAACATCAAAAAAGCAGATTTATTTGTTTTTTTTTAGGAAAAACTTTGGTAGTTCCAAAAAAAGCAGTACCTTTGCAACCGCGTTTGGGAAAGACGCACTCAGATTGGGGTATGGTGTAATGGTAACACTACAGATTCTGGTCCTGTCATTCTTGGTTCGAGTCCGAGTACCCCAAC
>CACZVX010000062.1 GCA_902784755.1 uncultured Prevotellaceae bacterium | reverse complement strand
TCCCAATTCATCTTAACTCATCCCAATTCATCCATAATCATCCAAACTAATCCTAATCTCACACAGATATTCACAGAAATCACAGAAATATTCGTCCTCTGGACTTTTTAATTGTCCCGCAGAAATGAAAGAAATAAAGGAAATTTATCGCTTCGCTTGTTGTGCGCAGCCTGTGCCGGAGGCACTTTCTGTGATTTCCGTGAATTTCTGTGTGTAAAAATATTTCTTTTATTTCCTTTATTTCTGCGGGACTTAAAAATCTGTGTGATCTGTGTAATCTGTGTGCCATTACCCCTGCCACTTGACTCCGTAAACCCTGCCTGTTTACTCCGTTACCGATGCCTCCTGACCTTATAAAGGATAGGACTTTATCTATATAACTCCCTATCCTTTACACCCATTCCAGGCATCCCTTACGCCCTTAACTGCCGTCCTTTACACCTCGTACTCCCCTGGCGCGCCGAACTTCTCCACCATCGCCCTCACCTGTTCCGGACTATAGTCCTTGTCGTGCGAAGAGAGACCCATCCCCACGAGACTCTGGTGAAACTGCTTGTCCTTCTTGATCCAGCGCAGCAATTTAGCCTGCGCCACCTTCGGATCGTCGATCGTCGGGAACATCAGCAAGGCGAACTCCGACTTGCCGTACGTGCGAATTAAGAAATTGTTCTGTGTCATTGGCTAATTTGTTTTATTTTAAGATAAATTATTTGACTTGGCTAATTTGTTTTATTTTAAGATAAATTATTTGACTGCAAAGTTACAAAATTAGTTTGAATTATGCAAGCCTTTATCCTCTAAAATAATGGCAATTGCGCCAATTTGCTCTATATTAGATACTTACCAAAAGAACTTGACAAAAATATTTGGTAATGTGTCATATGTGTCATTAAGAAAATGTGTCATTAAGAGTTTTTGATTCTCTAAAATTGCTCATAATATAATATATAAATATATTTATATATTATATTATGAATTAAATACACAATTCAAAATCCTTAATGACACTAATGACCAATGACACATATGACACCACGTAATGGTGCACACTAAAAAAGTGAGAAAATAATCCCGTTATTTCTTGCAAGTTTCACAAATTTTTCGTATCTTTGCAATCGATTAAAATAGGAATATATGAAAGGTATTATGTCGATAAAAAGGTGGTTATTCACCCTCATTGCAATGCTACTGCCACTATGCAGCTGGGCAGAAGAAAAAGGCTATGCCGTATTTAACACTGACACGCAAACATTGACATTCAAATATGGGGAAAATGTTCCTGAAGGTTTAAATGTCTTTGATATAAATGACGCACAATGGCGCTGGAACATAGACATGTCGCAATTAAAGAAAGTTGTGTTTGAATCATCTTTTGCCAATGCGCGACCCATGTCAACAAGTGGGTGGTTTGCATCGGCCGAGTCTTTAACTGAAATCGTTGGCATACAATTTCTGAACACAAGCCATGTGACAGACATGTCATTTATGTTTGGCGGGTGTCAGGCTCTGACGAGTCTCGACGTTAGCCATTTTGACACAAGTAATGTGACAGACATGTCATTTATGTTTAATGGATGTCAGACTCTGACAAGTCTCGACATCAGTCATTTCAATACCTGCAAAGTGACGAATGCACAAGAGGGACAGTCCCTGCTGTGATAATTGGTAATTTTTAATAAAAAGTTGGTTTTATATTTGGAGATTTCAAAAATCTTCCTATCTTTGCACTCAGAAAATAGTCCTTTGCAACTGAAAGGTTACGTAGATCCGTAGTTCACTCGTGTAGGTTGTATGGGGCTGTTTCTGTTTTGAGCACACGCGGGGACAGATGTCCACATGTGCGATAATAGTTTGAAGTGCCATTTGGGCTCTTCAAACAACCGAGGCGGCGATCGGCGGGCGCAAAGGGGTCTGGCACCTTTGCGCCCTTGTTATTTACAGACTCTGCTCAGAAGGCTATCGACACTCCAGCCGCAAATGGCGATAAAAAAGTCATCCGCATGGTCATTGCTTAAGCAAAAGTTAAGGAGTTCTCTTCCTTTTTTATACAATGCTTCATCGTCATTGTTGATTTCTTCGATTAGCACTTCAACAAACCTTTCTAAAAGGTCTTCACTTTCTAAAATTGCCAAAATATTATTGGTGTTCATCTTTTTTCTACAAAATTAGAACTTCCTGCCAATAACGCCAAACCATTTATGAATTTCCAGGGAATACCAGGATTCAATAACATTTGTGTTTTGTCATCATGTTATGTTGGTACTGTACAATGTGTGTACTTTTAAATAATGTATAAAATCTTGGGCGTTTTCCTTTTATTCTCATTTATTATTCGTATCTTTGCTGCCAAATTGCAAAAAAGAAATGAACACCAGCAGGTAGATGACTTGCTGACAGCTGCCATTAATAAGACTTTGTTACAGGTTGACAAAGCTCAACTCTTTGCACACCATGATGGACGTGACAAAGTGAAAGGGCGCAAAGGGGTCTGGCACCTTTGCGCCCTACCACTTGTACGTTTATCGCTCAGAAGGTGTTGGGCTATGTGGGAGCGGTGAATGAGCACAGCGTTCCTGTCCCCATGTGATCCTGAATAGTAATTGAAGCCTTTATGAAACAGAAAGATCTGCCTCAGGGTTATAAGCCTTCTTATAAAGATTCACAGCAAGTTCTATATTATTTGAAGCGACAGCATAAGTTTATGCTCCATGAAAGGTCATTGAATAGGCTATTCTTGGATCTATGTCCTCAAAATAATAAGGTAGAAGACATCATGATCAAATGCTCCACTTTGAACGACTTTTATAGTACCAATATTTTCGATGTTCATGCAATGGCCGAGCATATTCTAAACTTGAATATTGACAAAAGACTTAGAGATTATGATTATTCTTTAGTAGATGATATTTCTAATGTTGTGATAGACGGAAAGAGACACCACTTATATTCGTTTGCTACCAAATATTGCAGTCATCATCAACCTGATCATTATGCGATATATGATAGTTATGTAGAAAAAGTCCTAATGTGCATCAATAAAAGAGATACCTTCACAAATTTCAAACGGGATCAATTGAAAGCTTATGATGTGTTTATGTCTGTCATTCTAAGTTTTCGAGAGCGCTACAGATTAACGCAATTAACGTTAAAAGAGTTGGATCAGTATCTGTGGCAATTGGGAAAGTGGCATTTCAATCCATATAAAAAAGTATACAAATACTATAATTACGAAGAGGATAATCCCTTCCTGAATGATGACATCCGAAGTAAGTTCTGGTATGGAGAAATGATGTTTTCTACTACCAAACAAAAGATTGATAATTGGATGGAGAATGGAAAAAAGTGGCTCAATGAAGCAAATGAGCAGATTCGGATTCTTGCTGATAGGCTAACCCCTGAACAATTTGGCGTTGTTACTTACATCTCTTCTCTTAATGGCAAATGGTGTCCTTATGATGATCAAAATTGGATTGGTGAATATTAGGATATGAGTGTATGTGTTGAAGGCTTGATAAGAAATGACTTCTATGAATTTGATAACATAGAAGCTGTTGAGGCTGAGTTAAATCGTGCTTCAAAATGCCTCAATGATTATTTCCGTTTAGAAGGTGAAGATAAGTTTCAGCCATATGGGTTGGATTGTGAATACTATCAAGTGTATAGCGAGGCTCACCATATGTATAGGATGTTCTTGAAGAAAGGCTATTGGCATGTAAGTCCTGCGTATAGATATCATCAATTGTTCACTCCACCCTTGTTCGTTAGACAGGGATTTTATGATGTAGCAAAAGCTTTAGGGGAAAATGAAGCTTGGTATTGCGACGAGTTCCATCTCGATAATTGCGGAGATGAGCGTTGGGACTATGATACTCAATCATTTGAAGAATGGCTTGCTTTTATTAACTCCACATATGGCGTCATCAGAGAATTTCCAATAGAAGAAATATCGTCAAGTGAAGAAATGAGGTTTCCTGCTGAACCCGTATATTATGACGGTTTTAAGGATTTGGAGTGATTGTTCTAGCTGGAACTTCTTCATAATGCGCTTGGCACCATCTTAACGCATGTAGGGCCTGCATCACTGCGGGCCCTACATACATTAACCAAAACCAAAATGCATTATGAAAAAGAAAACTTATCTAACCATTATAACGTTCAATTCTTAAATCACAACGCAAAGGTACGGCGGGTTTTGGCGAATTCCAAATAATTAGGCCAGATCTTCTCGGGGCGCAAAGGTGCCAGACCCCTTTGCGCCCCTATAACCCTGCCATAGGTTGAAGCCTGTTGGGTACCTTACTCCTTATCCCTGGCAGAAGTTGAATGATGTGTAGGAGAGAGATACTGCACTTCATTTTTTTTCATTTAATAATGTGTTTTTCTGAGATAAATCTCTTTTATCTCCCAAAGATTTTGTACCTTTGTCGCCAATTAGTTATTGAATAAGCGAATAATAGAATGGTACATAAAGAATCTTTGTCATACGATAAGACAGACCCAATATCCATCTATGAGTACGCTCTGCCCCTTATAGACCACACGCTGCGAGAAATCGTTGGCGATGCTAATGGTCCCTCATCCACCATTCTCCAGCATGTATTTCCAAAAACTCAGATTCTGTATACCACGTATAGTCAAACCAATTCGTGGAATCACCTATTTTCTTCCTCTTTGACGAATACTCGAGCCAATGTGTGGAACGCAAGATACCACCAAGGTAATGGCAATATTGTTGTTCAACGTCTGGTTCACCTTTCAAAACTTCGAGCATCTGCTCCGTCTTAATCCATTTCTTTTCCATGACTTTTTTCGGCAAAGGTCGGAGATCAAAACGAAATGAGCAAATGTTTTAGATCAAGTTAGATCAAACCAAATATGAATTAAGAAACATTAGATCGATAGCTAAGGATATGGCAAAACAAGGTGTATATAAGTTGGGTGGCAAGTCACCTGAAGAGGTGAAGCAATCGTTCATACATTACATGGGTGATAAGAATGCTACGTCCAAGCAAATAAAGGATGCAGCTAACAGCAGATATGTGAAGATTGATACCATTAGTGTTGTTAGTAGCATCTGCAAGAAACAGTTTGGCGTGGATAACATATACGAGATAACAGATGCTGGACGCATATCTGATGTGAGTGATGCTCTGACTTCGCTCATCAATGCTGGTGGTGATGAAGGAGAGGTTAAGGAATTGAAAAATACTCGCAGTTACATCAACAAGTATCGAGATTTCTTGCAATATTGTTCAGACTTGAGCGAGGAAGTTTGTGATTCAACAACTCCCTATGATTTTGCCGATGACCCAGACAAGCCATTTATCGCAGAGCAGAAGTTTAATGAGATAGTGGAACTGCTGTTCCGTAAGAAGAATATCATTCTGCAAGGGGCTCCAGGAGTAGGTAAGACGTTCTTGGCAAAAAAGATTGCCTATCAGTTGATTGGAATGAGGAAGGATGAGAATATCGAAACCATTCAATTCCATCAATCGTATAGCTACGAGGACTTCATTCAAGGCATCCGTCCCACGACTTCTGGCGAATTCAAGGTTCGGAACGGCATCTTCTACAACTTCTGTGAAAATGCAAAGGAACACCCAGAAGACACCTTCGTCTTCATTATCGATGAGATAAACCGAGGCAATCTGAGCAAGATATTTGGCGAGTTGATGATGCTGATAGAATACGACAAACGTTCACCTCGCTATGCGCTGAAACTGACTTATGGTGAAGAGAATAGTCCGCGTTTCTATGTACCAGAGAACGTCTATATCATCGGTTGTATGAATACGGCAGACCGCTCAATTGCCATCGTGGATTATGCTTTGCGTCGTAGGTTTGCCTTCTGCGATGTAGAGCCAGAGTTTGGCGAGACGTTCAAGAACTATCTAGGTACGGCTCTGAGCAAGGTTTTTGTGGATGATATTTGCATGAGGGTGAATCGCGTCAACGACATTATTCGCAATTCTTCATCGCTAGGCAAAGGCTTGGAAATTGGGCACAGCTATTTCTGCCAACTCAGTTCTGTGGATGATGAAAAGGAGTGGTGGAAGTCCATCTGCAAATACGAATTGATCCCATATCTGCGTGAGGTTTGCTTCGATAACGAAGAACTCTGTGGCGAGTTATGCCACATACTAAGCGACTAACACGATATGCGCCAGATACCCATACAAAACATATACTACATCCTGTGTTATGCATGGGGTATGGGTGAAATGCGTGGCAAGGTAAACGTTGGCGTTGAGCGTTGCGATTCTATAGCCAACCTGCTTGTTCATGTTCTGCTAAATGCAACAGACGATTTGTTGAAGCGTGGATTATCCCAGGGCTATATAGTTTATGGTACAGAGATTGATGGCATCAAAGGCAAAATCAATATTAGCGAAACACTGAAACTTGGCAGATACAGGCAGGGTAGGATGTTTTGCAATTACGATGAACTATCGACAGACATTCTTGTCAATCAGGTTATTTATTCGACCTTGCGGGATGCTTTGAAGATTCGAGGCTTGTCTGAACAGAATGAAAGCAGGCTGCTAACTACCATTCGCAGGATGCCTCAGATGAAGCGGATACAACTCTCTGATAGTGTATTTAAGTCGTTAAGGCTGAGCAGAAACAATACGTACTATCAGTTTGCTATCAACATCTGCCGCCTAATTCATCAGTCAATGTTGCCTAATGAAAGTCTTTCTGGCAAGTGGAACTTCACGGATTTGATGGATGACGAACGAGCCATGAACCGTATCTTCGAGAAATTCCTGATGAATTTCTACAAACAAGAATGCCGTGAAGAATATCCCGATGTCGGGCGTTCACATATTCGTTTTCAACTGACTCCATTCGGCATGATATTCGCTAAGAGTACTGATGAAGCCTATCGTTTGCTGCCTGTGATGGAAACTGACGTGACCTTATATAATCCTCGCACGAAGAAGAAAATCATCCTTGATGCCAAGTACTATAAAAAGACGTTGGTATCAAGATACGGCGAAGGAGGTAAGATACGGCGCGAACACCTCTCACAGATTCTGACATACGTGATGAATCAGGAGAATGGCGAAACACCTCATACAAAGGACACCAAGGGGATTTTGGTCTATCCGACGATTGATACAGAGTTGGATGTTTCGTATGTCTATAGGAATACAAACCACGTTATCCGCGTCAGCACGGTGAATTTGAACCAAGATTGGCAGATGATCGATCATAGGCTGAAAGATATTATCAAAGAACAATAGCAATAACGATATAAGAGCACAGCGTTCTGTCCCCATGTGATCCCAGCACCATTGTCACGAGCCGAATAACGTTCATCTTTGTTGATACAATCTTTGACCTCTTTATAATCGTCAATGCTTACCATATGCTTCTGATCCTTCTATCTGCATAGATTCTGAAACGACAAAAACTGGTAAAACAATATTTAAGTGGGTATTAAAACACGCAGGCCCAGCCAAATTTCTTAACCAGCTCTTTTAATAAGTTGCGATCCTTTATTGGGATAGTGACGGCAACAGTCTCGTGCATGTCTTCGCGTTTTGCGATATTGGCCTTGTCAAGATCGTACTGCGTTTGCATGTTCATCCATACGTCAGCGGGGATATCAAGGGCTTTCTCCAGGGCTATGGCCACATTGAGCGATACGCTTCGCTTGCCGTTAATGGTCTCGCTGAGCACGGAAGTCTTGATGCCTGTCTCATCAGCAAGTTGCTTCTGAGTCATTCCACGCTCTTTCAACTCGTCCTTAATCATCTCGCCGGGATGCGTGGCGACAAATGGGGTTAGTTCTTTCTTATTCATAATGCTTCGAAATTTCAAATAACAATGCGTTTACTATGATGCCTGTCTCATCGGGCGAACTCTTAAAGAGCAGACGATACTGATCATTTATCCATACGGCATCCACACCATTGAGATCGCCTTTCTTCTTCTCGTAGTGTAGTGACTTGATTCTATAAAGGTCTTCCAGCCGGGTTGCCGCCTTGATGTAGTTCACCACCTTCACATACTGCTTAATAATGTTGGGTTGCAGTCGTTTATATTGGCGGTCTTGCGTAGTTCCGGTAGTGTAAAGTTCCTCTAAAGCCGTATTTTCAAATTCAATATTCATTATACTATTTCATATTCACGGTGCAAAGATAATAATAATATCCCAAACAATTATCATTTTTGCGAATTATTTGCAAAAATCTTGCGAATTATTATTGTTCGCAATGATGAATATAGAGTGCGCGCACACAGGATAGTCTCGTGTGCATTCGTCATTGCACATATTTGAGGTTTTGTGCAATAAGCATAATTTAACAGAAAGAATTTGGGTCGTCGTTTGGACGATCCATTCTTTTTTAGTAATTTTGCCGGCTGGAATTATAAGCCACCTTTTGAGAAAGGTTTTAATGAACTGAAGTGTATTATTAGTTATTTTCAATCTATGAGATATTCAACCATTGTAGAGCAGGATGACAAGACCCTCTTGGAAATTATCAGCGCACTGGAGCACTTTGAGCAGAGCAGATTTATCGCTGGCATCCAGGCACGGAAATATACGCCTTTCCAGATACTACAGACCCTCGATATGGTGCGCGTGTACCAGTTGAGGATGAACATGGAGGCCCGTTCGCTGACGAAGTTCTCTGAGACTTTCATCCAGCAGTTTGCGACAGACAACAATAAGTGCTTTGTGTCTGCGGAACGCTATTTCAACCGTATCCGTTCGACACTCTGCGCCCTGAAGAAGGTGTTTCATAAAACGTGCCAGCGCTCGATGGTTCAGTTGCCTGACGGCAAGCAGCCATCTGTCTTCGAGCGGTCGCCTTTGGCCAAGGGTGCCTACGTGGTAGACATGTTTGGCCTGGAATCATATGACGAGGTGGTACAACAGTTATATGTGGAGTTGGACACGCTGCTGACATCGGCCACTAACATACTTGGCCTGTGCCATCAGATGATAGAGAACGAGGCGGTGATACGTGAGGATGTGGAGCAGTTGAAACTCATCTACCAAGAGAGTTGCCAGTCGCTGTTGAGCAGTGTGAAAGAGTATGCCGACTTTATGGGCGCGAGCGAGCATCTGCCAGAGACGGACCTGAATAAGCGTAAGGCCAAGGCCGGCTCGATGAAGGAGTTTCTGCAAAAGGAGTATCATAACGTGGCAAAGAAGGAATTCAAGAAGTTCGTATGGCTGGAGGCCGTGCGCCAGGGTCGCAGTGGCGGACTGACGGAAGAAGAGACCTATCTCTGGGTGGACGATTATCGGAAGGTACACATGGTGCGCTGGGCCATAGAGCATTTCGACGAACTGAACGTGGAGGGCCAGCAGGGCAAGATCGACAGCACGCTGATCGTGTATTTCCTGAAATGGTGTGGCGTTGAGACCAAAAAGGAGCGCCGGCTATATACCTATTTCTGCGACAACTACAAGGGCAGGCTTCAGCCACTGGTGTGGTCGGCGGTGTCGAAGGAGCGCAAGGAACAGCGCGAGAGTGGCATCACTGACAGAGGGTCGGCTTTGACGTTTCAGCGCATGCTCGATGCGTTGCCAAAGCCGATGGCCGTCTGACCTTTTCGATTTCTGAGAAAAACAGGTAGATGGATTCCGATGGGGGTCCATCTACTTTTTTTATAACTATTCCTCAGCGTTTGGGGAAAAGTGATTCAAAGATTCCTCAAACGGGAGCGGTTTTGAGGAAAAATCTCCAAGTTTTCCTCAAATGGAGGCGGATTTGAGGAAAAGTGTTTGATCCGGCCTCGCATTTTCGTTGGAAAAGATAAAACCACCATTCTACCGTATTCACAAAACACGGAAAGCACCATCCATTTTTCATCGTAACTTTGCGGAGGAATGAAAGATTTACAGAAGGAGTACATATACCTGGACGGTCTATGGCTCAAAAGGGAGCAACTGTTGCAGTTGGCAATGAACGTAGGTGACTTCACCCTCGCCGAGCACTATCTCTGTGCCCTGCTGGCTGACGCCGTGATGAACGGTCAGCGAGAAGCGATACAAGAAGTGAACAAGGTAAGGGAACACTACGGCGTGAAGGCCATACCCTTGTGTGAGAGTGATCTGGAGGATGGCAAGGGCCTCTCGGGAGGCACAGGGGTGACGTCGGCTGACGAACAAGCCAGGAAGCAGTTCCTCAGAATGACTCATGAGGAAGGGCTGGATGTGCTACGCAGAAGCATGAAGCGCCTGCTGGAGGACTACCACCTATTTATATATGCGCGTCATTGGCTCGCCATCTTTATGGTGATCAGAGACAGACTCATGAAGAGCCTGAACCAGACCGGCTTCGTGGAACTGGCTGTAGAGATAAGCCCAGACGGGTTGCCTGAGAAACTGCGGATGCGTGAGCATACCATGAAGAATTTCAGCCGTGAGATTCAGGAGCCAGACCGTGGCAAGGAATACTACAGGATGAAGCACAACCCTCAGAAACAACTCTGCGACACGTTCTGGAGCATCATACAAGAGACGATTTTGACGGAGAATTGACGAAAAAAAAGGTGATTTGACGAACAATTTGACGAAAAACCGGATAATTGACGAATATTTCAAAGTGTGTTGATTTTTTACCGAACTTTGCATCAGAATCAGTCAGGAACGGGTCTCAATAAACACCCTAACCGCTGATGGAGAAGTTCTACAAATATTTATCTATTAATTAAAAAAATCGATTATGAAAGAAAATTTCGAACAAGAGTTATTAATGGATTGTCTCGACCAGATTGTCGGGATGCGTAAGGAACACACGATGCTTGTTGCTAAGACGCGAGGCGTGGTGGGGCGGGTGGCAAAGATGATAGACCAAGCCATACGTCCGTTCAAGAACAAGGGCCTGACGGTAAGGTATGGCCATGGGGACGTCAGATGTTGGCTCGCCATGTGTGAAGCAAAGGTGAGCAACTATTCCTTCGATGAGGTTGAAGTGGTGTTGGGGGTTGCCTGCTCTCCATTTGACCTAAAAGGTCACACCAAACTGACGAAGAAGGAGGCGGAAATCGTGGCTGAACTTCAGAAGATCTGGGTTCATAATTTGATGTGCAAGTATTTTTTCGACAGGGAGCAGTTCAAGGAGTTATCGGATAAGTTGCGCGTGCTGACTCATCACTTAGAATGTTATAATGAGTTGTCTTACTATTATGGCATTGACGACTTCTATCGTAGGGAAGACCTCTTGTCGAAGCATTACGACCTGAGCGGAGTGACCGACAATCCTGACTGCCACATCAGCACCAGAGACCTTGTCTCTATAAGTGAGTTGTACGGATAATCATCAAGGACCGTCGATTATGGCTCAGGAAATAAGGATACAAAAGAGGCTGGAGCGCGTCAGAAACCCCTATGGATTCTTGGTCAACAAGGCTTGCATGAGTTGCCAGCACCGGGTCATCATTGAAGGTACTCGGTATTGTGAACTGCATCAAAGGGTGGTCTGCTCCCGGGCGCTATGCCCTGAATGGCAGATGAGCGACGGCTTGAGGAATGCCGGCCTGGAAAGAACATAAGAACATAAATATAATAAAAGGATATGGAAAATTTAGTATTAATCCAAGAGGTGGGCGCATACTCTGAGCGCCAGTATCAGAAACAGGACGGCTCGACCGAGTACTTCAAGAGCCGCGGGGTGATCATGAAGCACGGTGGAGACATCTTCTACGGTGAGATGACGGGCGACTATGCCTCGAAGAACCGCGAGACGCAGTACAACCAGAACCAGCCTTACGTGGTGAAGGGCTACTGGAAGCAACGTACCTGGGAGGACCAGAACCACCAGACGCGTCATGAGAATATGTTTTACATCTCAGACATTCAGACACTCTAATCATTAATCGGGCGAAGGTGTAGTGAAGGAAGTCTACGTAGTGAAATGAAATGGTACCAATATATTCCGACACCCCCCTTCACTCACAACATTCGCAAGATGATGAATACAGACAATATCAAGACAACGACGCTGACCGCCCTCGTGGCCGTCAGCAAGACAGAGAGTGGAATGGATTACGTGCAGGTACTGCCCGAAAATCCGTGTGTAGGACAGGTGGAGCCGTTCCGTGGCTTGGGATACGGACAGATGCTCTCTAACGGCTCGTTTGAGTTTACGAGACACCGCATCCCCCGTTCGCAGGCCCTGACGCTGCTGAAACTGCCGCACAGTTCTGTCTCGAAATGTAAGGACCGTACGCTCCGCTTCACGTTTATCGTGAACGAGGGGGATATCTCTGGATTCTGCCGCTGGTTGTCGGAGGAGGCTCCTCAGGCCGCGGACTTCGTGGAAAAGCAACTGAAGACAATCATAAAGGGATAACAGCCGATGGTGATTTTGGTATATATGGAGGGCGGTGAGAAGCATTGCCGCCCCCTTACGAGCCTCGAGGAGATGATGAAGGCTTGTAACACGGATGAGAACGTGAAGAACTGGAAGATGTACCGCCAGACGGGCGACGACTGCTATAAGCGCGCACTGGTTCAGGTGTGTTACAACTGCCAGGTGGCTGACGGCGGACTGCTGAGGGGCGTCAAGACGGTGAGCCCGTTCTTCTTCTACGACATAGACTGCCGTGACCGTGAGGAGTGCCGCCGTATTGTAGGCCAACTGCTCCGGATGAAGGATGAACTGGGGCTGGTGGAGGTGTCTGAGTCGGCCAGTTACGGGGTTCACGCCGTAGGTCGCCGGGAGCCCGGACACACAATCCTGGAGTCGCAGGTGCGTATCTCCATCCTGACGCAGACGGAGATGGACACGAACAACAAGGAGAACAACAGGGTGGTATTTCACGGACCTGTCGACGCCGAGACGACACCGCTGCTGGATGAGACACTCTTCACCGAGAGACTGAGCGACGAGGAGGCTGCTGAGGAATATCAGCGGCTGAAGGAGCGGGAGAAGAAGGGACTGGAAGAGGTGCCGGTGAGTGCGAAGAAGGCGAATAAGCATTATAGGCCGTGGGAGGAAACTTCCTCCCCTAAGTTCTTGGCAGAGCCAAGCGGCAAAGCCGAGCGAGGGGAGGTTAGGAGGGGTCTGAACGAGCGAATGACTGAGGCACCGGGTTCCTCCCCTAAGTTAGGGGAGGCTAGGAGGGGTCTGAACGAGGGAATGACTGAGGCTGAAGGAGAGACAGCAGGAGCGACAGCAGGAGCGGCAGCAGGAGCGGCTGCTGGTGCGGCTGTTCAGACCACCCCGCCTGACGGCACCCCTCCTAACTTAGGAGGGGAAAGCTGCGCGGTGACGGCGTTTGATATGTGCGCGGAGTTGGCGGGACTGAATCCGAACGAGATGGATATCTGGGGCGTACACAACTGGCACGCGAACCTCATGGCCGTGCTCTCGGTGGGAGTGGGGAAACTCATGAGCCGCGAACAACTGCAGGCGGTGGTGGCGAAGCGTTTGCCGAACTACTCGCAGACGGAAGACTGTCAGAAACTGATCGGCTACTTCTACGAAAAGTATGATGCCGGCAAGGGCTTCATGAACGCCAGCCTGCGCCAGATCAACGCCAAGGCACAGACGATGTCCCCTAATTTAGGCGACGACAGTAGTCTGAATGAAGGCTGTTCTGAGGATTCATCAGACCCTCAACCCCCTAACTTTGGGGGCTTACGGATGCCCCTGGGCGTGAAGGACTCGATAGAGGCTGTAGGGCCGGCCATGGCTATGCCTATGGTGACGGCCATCTGCCCCTGCATCGGCGCACTGGCTACGGGCGTGGTGCTCGACGTGCACGGCAAGAAGAAGGGGCTGAACCTGATATCCTACATAGCCGGTGACTTCGCTTCGGGGAAGGGCGACATAGACCCCGTGATTGATACCTGGATGAGCGAGGAGATAGCCAAGAACCGCTTATACCAGCAGCAGGAAGATGAACATCGGGCCAAGGTAAGGGCCGCCAAGAACCAGAAAGATCAGCCGCAGGAAATGAAACTGCCCGTGAGATATGTCACGCTGAACACGACGGTGGCGAACCTGGCGGAGCGACTGGCCAACACCGACGGCAAGCACGCCTTCTCGTACACCCCGGAGGCAGACACGGTGGCGCAGAAATGGCGGTCGTCGATGAGCGACTTCTCGGTGATGGTGAGACAGAGTTACGACGGCAGCCGCTATGAGCGCGAGGCCAGGAGTGCCGAAGCGGTGAACGTACATATCGAGCATTTGTTATGGAACATAACTTTGTGCGGAACCCCCGACTGTGTCTATCGCATCGTAACCAATTACACCGACGGTCTGCAGAGCCGTATTGCCTTTGCACGAACACCTGACAACACGTTCTCGAAACTGGAAACGAAGACGCCCTCGCTGACCTCACGGCAGACGGAGCACATCCAGCAGGTGGCTCATCTGCTGCCGCTGATGCAGGGTGAGGTGGTGCTGCCCAAACTGGAGGCCAAGGGGCGTGAGTGGCTGGAAAACATCCGTCTGGAGACGATGATGAACGACGACAAGGTGAAGGCCCGCCAGCGGTTCAGGATCTGTGTGACGGCCCAGCGAATGACCTGCTGCCTGATGCTCTGTAAGGTGTGCGAGACGCTCATCCAGAAACACGGGCTCAGTGGTGCCGAGACGAGACTGAAGCAGCAGCCCAACCTGTTTAAGGAGATGTTGCTGAAGGCTCAGACACAGCAGATGCTGGAAGCGTATGGCGTAATAGCCGACTCGTTGATGGAAAACGCCCTCTATTTCTTCCGGGAACGCATAGAGAACGCCATCAACAGCCGCGACTATGCCGGCAATAACGAGCGTCACCGTATGGGTAGTAACGACACCATCTTCGAGCGTCTGGACGCAGAGTTCGGCCTCGACGCTGCCTTCCAGCAAAGCATTGCCGCCAAAGGGGCAGACGTGACGCGCAATAAGGTGAAGCAGATGCTGAAGAACTGGAAGAAGCAGGGGCTGATCAGACAGACGGAGACGGGACGCTATGTGAAAATCTCGGGTATCGACCATTGAAGACTCGGGTGTCATGAGTGTCAAGTGTCATAAGTGTCATTAAGGATTTCAAAACAAAACACAGTATGGAAAATGTTCAATTAGAAAAACAAACAAAACTCTCCGAGCATTATACGCTCGGGGAGATGACTAAGACGAGTACGGGGATGATGAATATCCCGAGTAGAGTGAGTATTGAGAATATGAAGAGGGTATGCGGGTGGCTGGAGGTATTACGCTGCCGATATAATCAGCGGTATGTTCTTGGCGGCAGCAGTTCCTCCCCTAAGTTAGGGGAGGATAGGAGGGGTCTGAACGAGCGCCAGGTTTCCCCTTCTTCAGACCACCCCGAGGTTACCGCGGCGCCTTCTTCAGACCACCCTGAGGTTACCGCGGCGCCTTCTTCAGACCACCCCGCCCATCCGGGCACCCCTCCTGACTCAGGAGGGGAAAAAGATACCGAAGAGCCGATCATTATCAGCAGCGGGTATCGGAGTCCGGAGGTGAACAGGAGGGTGGGGGGATCGGCGACGAGCAATCATCTGACTGGGTGCGCGGTGGATATCAGAGTGGCGGGGATCGAGCAGGCGCTGAGATATGCGGTGATCCTGATGGACTATGCCGACGAGACCAGACAGGACTATGACGAACTGCTGATAGAGCGGAATCGAAGCGGGCACTATTGGGTTCACTTCGCCGTCAGACCTAAGGATAATCGCAGGAAAACGAGATTTATTGATTGTTAGAATGAGAATCGCCCGCCTCCAGATGTTTTTCAGGAAGCGGGCGATATTATCCGTGCCCTTTTCTATAGTGCTAAGTAGTTGCCACCTCTCATGTAAAAGCCAAACTTTGTTAAATAATTCCGGTTTCATGCAAGTTTTCCTGCGTCTCACCATTTTATATATAGAAAAAGGTATAATTTTGCATTCAAACTAGAGAACGTGAAAAAGAATTTGATTGCATTAGTCTGTATGATGGCAGTCGTACAGTATGCTGGGGCTCAGGAGTACTTCCGCTCTGCTTCTGACTATGCCCGACTGTATGTGGGGCCGATAGAGCCTCAGTACCAGGTGTCGTTGTGGCATGATATCCCCTATTATAAAGGC
>CACZVX010000061.1:13925-26068 GCA_902784755.1 uncultured Prevotellaceae bacterium | reverse complement strand
CAGGAAGAACTTGTCGGTCATGGATTTGAACTAAAACGTCGTCCGTCAAAAGAAGTTTTTGAGAAGATAGTCAGTACGGAAGAGAACAAGTATATTGCTCGTCTTGTAAAGCTTATATGCACATTTATACAGAACTTCAAGACAAACGATTTCGTGATTGACGATTTCGCTCGTTTTCGTACCACATCTTCCAATGAACGAACCAAATTGTTTCTTTCCATCTGCGAGCAATGCTATCTAGAATACAGCAAACGCTTGAAAGAATATCATGCCATCGACTTTGAAGATATGATAAACGACTCTGCCCGTATTCTACGAGAAGAGGAAGTACAAGGCAAGAAACTTGATTTCAAATACATTATTGTCGATGAGTATCAAGATATTTCACGCCAGCGTTTCAATCTTACAAAAGAATTGTGTAAGTGTAAGTTATGTAATGCAAAGGTTATAGCCGTTGGTGATGATTGGCAATCAATATATGCATATGCAGGTTCTGACATAACATTGTTTACTGACTTCAAAAATACGTTTGGATATGGTCTAGAATTGTGTATCACAAAGACCTATCGCAATGCACAAGAAGTAATCGATATTGCGGGAGGCTTTGTACAAAAAAATCTTAGCCAGATACGCAAAGCACTCATTTCTCCAAAACACATTGAACACCCCATCGTTATCAAGACCTATACAGAAGAGGTTGACCGAAAGGAATATGAGGGTAAGGGAGGTAAATACTTTCTTATCGGCAAGTGTGTGGAAGATATTATGGACGGTTTGATTGCTAAGTACGAACATCCGAAGATTTTGCTTCTTGGTAGGTATGGTTTTGATGGATATAATCTCACAAAATCTGCCGATTTTATTTATGACGAAAAGACTGGTTCCGTGAGATCTAAGATACGATCATGTGATAATCATTAATGCCAGAAATGAGACTTATGGATTCCCATCTCAGGTACAAGAAGACCCCGTACTGAAATACGTCGTAAAGGACGATCATTCTTATGATTATGCAGAAGAACGTCGATTGTTCTATGTTGCTCTGACAAGAACAAAGAATAGAGTTTACATCATAACTCCACAGCAACATCCATCTGAATTTGTGCTTGAGTTGATTCGCGATTATCCACAAGTAGAAGTATTTGGTGAGATTGACAAGGAACCTCAGGAAATGAAATTAGACAAGAGATGTCCTATCTGTGGTTATCCTCTGCAGTTGCGTTACAAGAAAGCATATGGCCTTAAATTGTGGATCTGTACAAATGAACCTGAGATTTGCGATTTCATGACCAATAACCTAGCTGGCGAGGAGATGACTATCATGAAATGTGATAAATGCAAAGATGGGTATCTCATTGTCAAGGACGGGCGTGGTAGTGGTCCGTTTTTGGGATGCACGAACTATAAGGCCAAAGATGGGTATCTCATTGTCAAGGACGGGCGTGGTAGTGGTCCGTTTTTGGGATGCACGAACTATAAGGCAGATAAGACGGGATGTAATAACTACGTTACTAAGGATTTCTATTTACGTAAATACAAACGACAGAATTAAAACGTATAGCATATGATTGATATGGAAAAACTTGTCACCGCCAAGGTGTGGATTGAAAAACTTGCAAATGGTATCAATCCATTGAATGATGAACTAGTTAAAGATGACGATCTAATTAACAATGTCCACATCTCACGTTGTCTATTCTATGTCGCTGAGTTACTAGGTGAGATAAAGGTAGGAACAACAACCGAAAGAAGAGGCAGAAAACCATTTTTTCTTTCTTCAAAGGATGCTGCAAGTATTCATATTTCGACACCTAATGGTATAGCCAACTTTGTTAAACTGGTAAATGGAAATATTCCTGCTGATATGAAGCCACTATCAGCAGCCCTGGTTATAAAATGGCTTCGAAATGAAGGTTTTTTACAAGAAGTCTTGAGAGGAGATGGCCATAAAACAAATCTGCCAACAGAAAAGGGCAACAGCCTGGGAATATACACAGAAGTTCAGAGAAATTCTGAGGGATTAGAATACCAAAGAGTTGTATATAGCGTGGATGCACAAAGATTCATGTTGAATAAGATTGAAGCAATAGCATTATCGACAAGATCTTAATACTGAACTTTGTGAACGGGGGCGGTTTCCCGTTCATGTGAAGCTACTGCAGCTTCATGAATAACAATATTAATACGATGGGCAAAAGCTATCATACGAAAAAGAAGTACAGACAAAGGATTGATGAGATAAATCAGGCTCGGAAGAAACAATCCGACGAGAGTGACATCACTGTCCTTTCCACCCTCAACCAGATGTATAATGGTTACGGAAAGGCATTGGAAAGCCACTCCAGACATCCGTCAGGAACAAAGGCTTCAGGCCTTAGAAAAAGATTGAAAGGTAAGAATAGAATCTCTGACATGAGGAATCGCTTTGGCGAAGCGGAAGAACAAAGTTCTCGTCTCAGGAAAGAACGCCGGAGAGTCAATCATTCCGTCCGCTTAGATGCCAAGAAGGATCTTCACACGATGATGAACGACCTGCTCACAGGGGGCTGTCCCCATGTGAGCATAAGGATGAAAAAAACTACCATAATTTGTAGGATTCTCAGTTTTTATTTGGGAATCACAGGGACGGTTCTGAAGTGAACCCAGAAAGTTGGACAGATTAAACACTATTGCTCATTAATGAAAACGATTATCTTTGTAGTTTTTTAGCCGTGAATTGAGCAAGTCGCAAAACTGTTGCGGCTTCAGAGAAAGGTCATCTGCAGGCAAGGCTTCCGCAGAACCAGCGATTCCGCTATTCATTTTGCGGATAGAACGACTCACGGAGTTACTCTCATCCATCTTCCTTCGTTCAGCATCTGGCTTGTATTGGATGCCTACCATTTTTGTAGTTGCGACTTTTGTCAGAAAGAAGGACTCCACATCTGCAAAGCGTACTTCCCAGTTACGAATGCCACTATTTACTTCGACACCTTCATCTGTGATTATATAATAGGGCGTACGCGTTAAAAACTCTCTCAATACGAGATAAGTCATGAACAAGCCACCGCCTCCAAAAAAGATAATACCAATCCAATCAAACCACGCCATTTCGCCACGAAAGAGCATAAACACTCCTATTGCAGCAAAGGCGAAGCAGACAATTATCAGGAGAATCATTTTCCAGACGGAGTGATAAACTTCAATTGTTTTCATTGTTTTTTATCTATTTCGGATCACGGGGATGGTTCTCCTGATCCATGTTTTAATCGTTTCTTACTGCAAAGTTATCATTTTTTTCCCAACTGACGAAATAAGATTCTATTTTTGTTTACTTGAAATCAGTTTATATTTAAACAAATAGAATAGTGCGGCTATGGTAGAGCCAATGAGGGCTAATGCCATGTCTTTTTGTGCATCCCACATATCTCCTTGTTGGCCATTATAGGAGTCGGCTGTTGCTGGACTCATGACTACGGTAATCAGCCACTCAAACATTTCGTATATCATACTGCCAGTCTGTATCACTAACCATGCTATCAATATTGCTATCAAGGGCTTCTGACGCAATCGCTCTTTACAAAGATATACCAGGAAGGGGAATAAAAGCACACCAAACGAGAAATGTACAAAGCGGTCGTAATGATTACGAGGGTCTTGAAAGAAATCAGCGCCTACAAGTCCCAACGAGACACTCCATTCCTTATAGGGTACATTAGAGTAAACATAGCGTGCGCCAATAATATGAAGCAACGTGAACAGGGCTATCCCGATAAAAGCCGACATTGGCATCCGGCTCTTCCTCAAGTCGGCTACCATTGGTATCAGCAGTAAAATCGTTCCGATATGTTGCAGATATTGGTCGCGAGGGAATATCGGATGAATGCACGTCAATATCCCTATTAGTATAACAATGAAGAAGAGTATGGTCTTAGTCGTTTTCATACCAATTACGTTCATCTCTTGTTGGCTGCATAATGGGATTTAATAGGCTTCGCCCCAATGGTCACAGAGGCGGCGGGCTTCGTCGTCGGTGAGATGGACGACAGCCCCGTGTTTGGGAGATGTGAAGTTATCTGTTTTCATAATGGCCTCCTTCTGGCCTTTCTTTTTGGCATTAAACTGGCCAAGTGGTGTGAAGGTCTTGAAATCGGTAGTCTCTACGAAACCGAAATTGTGTGTCTTCTGCCCGTAGCAGTCGTACATCAATATCCATTTTTCTTCACCGATACGCTTCCATACGTTTGGCGCCTCGCAGGCCGTGGGCTCAGGATCGACAAATGATTCCTGATAGGTCCACGGGCCGGTGATGTTGTCGCTATAGGCCTGTTTGATGCCAGGTGTTCCCTCATGGCTTACGTAGGAGAGATAATAGCGGTTGCCCACCTTGACGATGTCGCCGTCGATGGCCGAGACGCCTTCTTTGGGATGCTCGAAGAGTATCTTCGGAGTGGTAGTCAGCGAGTCGTAGCGTTCGTTCACATAGGCATAGTAGAGCTTGTTCTGCCCGTTTTGGTGGCGCATGGTGAAATATATCATTATTTGGTTGGTTTTATCGTCGAAGGTCGTCTCGGGAGCCCACGCACAGCCAATCTCGGGGTCAATCTTGTCCATACGGAGTAGGGCGTGATCCCAATGGATAAGGTCACGACTCTTCATCAGCACGAGGTTCTTGTTGTTGCCCCATCCGTAGGTCTTCCCGTCGCGTTCCCATTCGGTATTGCGTTTTCCTTCCTTCTGGGCAAAGATATGAAGGTCTGTCATAGCGAGGTAGAAGGTACCATCAGGACCGCGAAAGATGTGTGGGTCGCGTACACCGCGCTGTTCGGCAATGTTGTCACCCAACAGAACAGGCTTGTCCTTGTTTAATGCGTGAAAAGTATAACCATCTTTTGAAATAGCCATGTGGATGGAGTGGGTGTTGTCCTTATGGTAAACCATTAGATAACAACCCACCCCCTGGCCTCCCGAAGAGAGGGGGCTTAGAATACCGATGAGGGCTGATAGGGCGAATAACAGTTTTTTCATAATATGATTACTTTAAAGGAATAGGGCTTCATCATGATGAAGACATTGCCGCGGGCCTGTCCTTTCTGCGTCTTCACTTGCGTTTCACCAGGCTCTCCGCAGAGTTCTTCGTATTCATACTCGTCGGGGAGCGTGAGACCGTTGAGACTGATTTCAGCGGGAACGGGGAGGGCATTGACCAGTTTCAGATACTGGCGGCCAGTCTTTTCGTCCTTCACAAGTGAGGAAACAAGGCGATGACTGAGTGTAGAGTTTAGAGTGTAGAGTTTAGAGTTATGATTACTTTCTGCCGTATCCGGGCTTGCCGGGTTATCATAACTCACCGTTCTAAACTCGCCGTTCTCCACTTTAATCAAAGAGGGGATGTAACGGTTGCCGCTATAGGTGCCGAAAAGGCGCTGCGTCTCGTAACTGGGAGTGAGCGTGATGCCCTTGTTGTTGAAATAGATCAGGTCGGGATTCCAGTTCTGATGCTGTTCGTTACAGAGCAACGGGGCATAACTGGTCATGGCCACCACGTTGCCATTGCGCTCGATATTGCAGAGATAGATAGCCTCAGCGAGGGCACATTCCACATCGCTGCGGCGTTTTCCGCTGTTGGCGCTGTATTCGCCGAGATAGACCTTGGCACCGTTACGGTCGTAATGGTCGTAATAATCTTGATGATGGAGGAACCAGCCCGTACTCTCATAATAATGCTCATCCACAAGTTGGGCGAGTTCGGGATGCTTCTTCACGAAGTCCCAGCCTTCCATGTAATCGCTCGAAGGCTTGTGGAAAGGACCTGCCGTTCCGCAGATGGTAATTTCCGGATAGCGTTCGTGAATGGCGCGTGTAATCATTTCGTATCGTTCTTCGAAGGTCGTGCTGATAAGGTCCTCGTTGCCAATACCTATATATTTAAGGTGGAAGGGTTCGGGATGCCCCGCTTCAGCACGCTTCTTTGCCCACTCGTTGGTAGCAGCATCGCCATTGGCCCATTCAATGAGATGCAGGATTTCGTCGATATAGGGTTGCATCTCGTCCATGGGAATACCGCCTTGTTGTCCTCCCATTCCACGACTGTCGGCCTGTGAATTCTGACAGGGAACGCCGGCAGCAAGCACCGGCAGCGGTTCGGCTCCCATATCCTCACACCACTGGAAATATTCATAGAAGCCCAAACCGCGCGTCTGGTGATAGTTCCAGATATTAAAATCTGGCATACGATCCTGCCAAGGGCCGATGGTCTCGTTCCAATGATAGATGTTGCCGATACCTTGGCCGTGACTCATGCAACCGCCAGGGAAGCGTACGAACTTCGGATGCAGGGCTGCAATAGTCTCGGCGATATCGCGACGCAGACCATGACCTTTGAAGGTGTCTTGTGGGAAGAGACTTACCATATCAATGGCAATGGTGCCCCGTTTCACACCTTCTATCTGCAAACGGGCGCTATCGCAGTCGGCAGTAGCTGTGAAATTGACCATATAGCGCGTCCACTCCTTGGAATCGGATTTGATGACGGCAATACGGTTGCTGATAACAGTAGCCTCATTGCCGGCAGTTACGAGAGAGACGCGTAGCTGTTTCTTCTTGCAGTCCACATTACGGACATAGCAAGAGAAATCGTACTTCTCCCCTTTCTTCAGACAGATACCGTCCCATCCATTGTTCCACACCTTTCCGTCAGTAAGGCGGATATGGTGAGGATTATTTTTGCTGAGTGGCTGTTCGGTAGAGACTTTCAGATCACCGTCCCAAGCGGTGGTGGCATTCCATTGTACTCCCCTTCGGTTATAGTCCTTTGCCGTGTATTCAAAATCACGGTTCTGGATGAGTTCCGCATAGAGGCCGCCATCAGCAGCATAGGAGATATCTTCGAAGAAGATACCGATGAGTTTGTCGCTGATGGCTTTCTGTTGTGTGAGATCCACGTTGAGCGTAGCCTTCAATGTCTGAGGCAGATAGGGTAGGAGGTTTTCCTTATCCTGATGCATACGCTCACTACTTTGCTGTGCATCTTCCTTCAGCATGGCGTGATGCTGGCAGACGTTCTGCAGTTCCTCTTCGCTGAGGCTGACGATTTGTCCAGTCACTTGTTTGCCATTGATTGTGACCGTCTCACGCTTGCCGGAGAGTTCTTTATAAAGATTCTGCAACTGAGAGGAAACACATGCTACATCCTTTTCGAAATGACGGAAATCAGCAGATACTTTTGACTGCCGGAGTTGGCCTTTGCCATTCTGATAGACCACATAGTCATTTCCTCCCTCAGTAATGATAACTGGTCGCAGACAAGTTTGAGCAGACATGACAGGATAGTCTTGAGGACGCCATGTGATGAGGTCGCGACTATAGGCAGCGGCAAAAGTAGGGGCTGTCTCATTGACCTGCCAGACTGCACGCCAAGTTCCGTCAGTCATTTGAGTAATGAAAGGCGAGAACATCCGTTTCTCCTGTCCCCAGGCGCCGTAGTCGCTGGAGAGCAGCTGCCCGATTTCCTGCCATTGCTGGCTTTCGTCCTGATATGCGATGTGGAGTCCGTCATTCGGTCCCTGATTGTAGAAGAATACCGAGATAACAGCTAAGAAAAGGTTGAGCATATGATTTTAATTAAATGTATGAGTGTAGATTTGTTGTCATCTATGATAGACGATAGCACCCGTCGCTCTGTCCACTCGTGGAGAGTGGACAGAGCAGAGTGATGAGTGCTATTACTATAATACCAACATCTTCGTTATTTCACGACATATTTCCTGCCGTTACGGATGTAGATACCCGACTTCAGCGGACCGCTCAACTTCCTTCCCTGCAGGTCGTAGATGCTACCGTCGGATACAGTTGACCGTCTTACGGCTTCAATACCAGTGATGGACTCATTGTTGCACTCGGCCTGATAGTGAGCCCCAGAAGGAACCATAGCCGAAGTAGAAGTCGCTGCTGGCGGTCAAGTGGCTGACAATCTGCCCATAGCTGAAAGCATTAGGAGAAGTGACGGCAGTTCCGCCCATCGAACCGTTGCATTTCTGGAACGTAATCAGATTGCCGTTCACATAGACCTTTATTCCGTCCTTACGTGAAATGGTTACCGTGACGTGGTTCCACTCACCGAAGGTGATGAAGCCTGAGGCATAGCGTAAGATAGAGACGGGCAGTGGTCTGCGGGTTGTAGAACGCGAAGGCTGCATCCCAATAGTTCTGATCTATGGAGTTCAGCCAGAATGCCACAGTGGCTCCCTCGCTCAGTGTCGCTCCAGCCAGCGGGTTGGTGAATTTCACGTTGCTGGTGTTCTCAGCAGCACCGAAGTTGGTATGAATCACCTGACCGCTGCGCGAGCCGTCGGTCTTCAGCGTGGGCAGGCTGTTGCTGCCTTCTTTCTGGAGAGTGGCTGTCTGGGTGGTGTTCAGCTGATTCGTGATGGGTGAAGCATCGAAGTTGTAGTAGGCCACGAGACCAGTCTTGTAGTCACCATCGACGGGAGTCTCGGGCTCGGTGGTCGATTCGCCGTACTTATAACCCCATACTGTCACGCCGTTTGTTGAAGCGAGTGCGGTGAAGGCGGGTGCCTTGGTGTCGGTGGGCTCCAGCGTCTGCTCTACCATGACGCCATAGTAGGTTGTTCCGCCTATCTTTAGCGTGATGTAGGAGGTGCCTTCGTCGATACTCCATGTTCCCGTTGAGGCTCCGGTGATGGTGCCGTTAGACAAGAGTTCGATGTCGGTGGGCTCGGAGGCTTCTTTCTTACGATGGTCCAACTTGTATCTGTGGGTAAGCAGTTTATACTTGCCCGCGATGTTCTCGGTGGGAATCTGCTGGGTGGAAGCGATGTCGGCACTGGTCACCGTCTCTCCGGTGTACTCGAAGGGAGCAGCCACAAGCCAGCCGTTCTTGTTCTGGAACACCTGATGGACGCGAACCTGATGGCTTTCGCCCCAGTTTTGGAAACGTGTGTGATATACCAGGTAGGTGCGGCCGTCTTCTGCGGCAATGATGGAGTTGTGTCCTTGTGAACGTTCACCATAATTGCCTTTTGCCTGGTTTCCCCAGTTTGTGTAGGCTCCGAAGATATTTTCACCGCGGTTGCCGTCGTTTTCATTCGGTCCGAAGTTCAGCAGATAGCTGCCGTATAAGGCCGTGCTGTTTTTGCTGTCCACGTATGGTCCGTCGGGATTCTGTGAACGGAACACACGCATCTGGTAACCACCGTTGTTGTAGTCGCTGGCAACACCACCTGCAGCCAGTCCGCCATTGGTGACGAACAGGAAGTAATAGCCACCTATGTATTCAATATAAGAGGCTTCGCCCGACGAATAATAGCCGCCTGCTATCTTCTTGCCAAAGTAGGGGTCAACGGTGATGCCGTTGCCATTGCCAGTCAGGGGATACTCCACATCGTAGTCGCCCCTGCTCATCGTAGAATACGCAGGGGTCGATACAGTTGGGATAGCGTTCGCCCCATTTGTTGCCCACCGCATAGCGGCTGGGCAGCGATGTCTGTGTGCCGATGACCAACTCCAGATCGGTGTCCTTATAACTTGTTCCCGTATGGAATCCGCTAATGACCACTGGAGCCTGATAGCGATAGGGACCTTCGATATTATCGGACGTAAGCAGTATGATGCTTGAGTACCAATAGTCGCCATTGACGCTCAGGTACATACACCATTTGTTCATGGCCTTGTTCCAGATGACATCAGGCGCCCACATCATGCCGTCCACGCTGTAGTCGCTGTTGCCTCGCTTCGACCAATTAAAAGCATTGAAGTTGAAGGCGTACTCTACTCCCCCCTTCTTTACCTTTGTTACCTGCGGTGTGGTGAAGGCGGCAGAGTTGGCGGCATTATTACTGGCGGCCGTCTGCCAAGGAACGGTTACCGTGGTCCATCTCATCAGGTCGGTTGTCTTGGCGTGGTCGCGGTGTGATCCGAAGATATAGTATGTCCGTGAATTCGGATCCCAAACGATGCTGGGGTCATGCACAGTGACGCGCCCCAGAGAGTAGGCTGACGCAACCAAGGGCAACAATGCCGATAAAAGGGTTATAAATGTTTTCTTCATCTGTTGTTTCATTTGGTAATTGAAAGAGAAAAGAAGTACCCTCCCTCTTTTGGTAGGGCACTTCTTTATTATCCATTATCAACTATTACTCGAAAATCAGGTGACTGCCATCCACCGTGAAGCGGAAGTAGACGTCGTTACCGTCGGTAGGACTGATGCCGATATAATCCTGATAGTAGGTGTTGCCATCATTGCCCACCATGATGCACTTAACATCGATGGAACCTCCATTGTTGGTGACAGAGACGGTGACCATGGCTTCGTCCATAGCCTTCAGCCATGCACCCCAGTCTGCCTGTCCGCCGCTTGGTGTGCAGGCTCCATAGCAGTCGCCCCAACCGTAGTTGTCGGCACGTACCACAGCATATTCAGAATTGTCCTGACGAGTCAGCACTACGCAGAAGTTGTTCCAATTGCTGACTCCGTTAGTGAAGTTCTTGATGCGTGTAGAGACAGTCTTTCCAACGGGAACGTTGATCATTTCAGAATGAGCTCCCCAGAAGCCTGTAGAGTTGTCGTCAGCACCGATAACGTTGTCGAACTCGATGTGGCTGCCATCCACCGTGAAACGGAAGTAGAAGTCGTTGGGATCCACAGTGTTGATGCCGTTATACTCCTGAACATAGGTGTTGCCGTCGTTGCCCAGCATGACAGCCTTGACGTCAGCCGTACCGTTGCCGTTGTTGGTCACATAGGTTGTTACCTTAGCACCGTCCATAGCTTTCAGCCATGCACCCCAGTCTGACTGTCCGCCGCTCGTAGAGCATGCTCCGTAGCCGTCACCCCATCCATAGTTGTCGGCACGTACCACGGCATACTCCGTATTGTCGGCTTTGCAGAGCACAACGCAGAAGTTGTTCCAGTTGTTCTGTCCACTGGTGTAGTTGGTGAAGTTTGTGACGAAGGTCTCACCCGGAGCCACCTTGATGTTATCAGAGTGAGCACCCCAGAAGGCTGTAGAGTTGTCGGTAGCACCGATAGAGGTGTACATCTTGTCGACAACTTCAAACTCGGCTGTTCCGATAATTGGTGTATTAGCGGCTTCGCCCTTATATGTCTTAGCGTAGACGGCTACAAGGGTCTTCTTACCCAGCGAGTGCATATTAGGTACGGTCTGGAAGGTAAGATCACTTGCCTTAACTGTAGCGGAAACCTCTTGTTCGAACTGGATGGTTGCTGTAACATTGGCAAAGGCATCTTCAAATGATGTTCCTTGGAGCACCTTCTTGGGTACGCCGTTGAGAGTCATAGACAGTGGTTGCTTATCTTCCCTTGAAGTGAAACCGCCGATAGGCTCGATGGTAGAGCCGAGGAAGTTGATAAACGAACCCTCAGGAACCAGGAATGCACGAATCGTGGTATTTGAGGCATCAGCATTGAGGTTAGTGAGTGGAGAGGTCTGTTTATAAACTTTGGTTACATTACCATTGGTAATGGTAACTTCCAAGCCACCAGAGGTGCGGTCAATGGTCAGCGTCACCTTACCGCCAAGTCTGTCAACACCGCTATCGGTGTCACTGCCAAATTCAAGATCGCTAGTTGCCAGGCTACGGTCGATATAGTCGCCCCATTCTGAGTTACCGCTAGGCTGGAAGTCATAACGGATGGCACCATACTCCTTGTAATTGGCAGCACCGCGGTCTTCATCATTGGTAATGATGAGTGCGAAGTTTTTGTAGGTGTTAGTGGCAGCAGGGTTGATGTTCAGGTTAAACTGCGTAATCCACTTTTGTCCTTCAGGAATCTGATAGTACTTTGAGAACTGTGCCCACCAGCCTGTGGAATAGTCTGTGGCACCAACGGTATAAACATCCTCTTCCATACCTTCGATAACGTCGTCGCCGCCCTGATTCTTTGCCTTCTCAGCAGCAATAGAGTCAGCTTTAGACGACAGCCAATCGGGAGCGTTTATGCTGAACAGATCACCGCCTTCACAGCTCGTAAGCATCATCATGCCAAGAGCTGCTGCACAAAATGCTGTTGCTATTTTATTGAATTTCATAATTGTTTTCTTTTTCTTAAATTCTTAATTCTTAACTCTATATATAAATCAGAGGTTTACTACGGGGTGTACCGGACCATACAGCTTGTCAGC
>CACZVX010000061.1:0-13906 GCA_902784755.1 uncultured Prevotellaceae bacterium | reverse complement strand
TTCAGAGTTCCCTGGAAAATGGGTAAGAACTCGTGTCCCTGAATCCAAGAATCGTAAGAGCTCTTCAGTTCAGGATCCACACCTACATCGGAGTAGCTGACAGACTCCTTCACGCGAGACTTGTCGTTGGTGCGGCGGAAGGTGGCATGCTCTTTCAGCTGTTTCAGGCGACCTGCATCATAGAACCATCCCCAACGGATGAGGTCGAAACCACGACCGAACTCACATCCGAACTCCTTCGGGCGCTCCACGTTGGCAATCTGCTCGAAGAGCTTGTCGGCAGAGTTGAAGTCAGACAGTTTCAGATTTGCAAGACCAGCACGGCTGCGCACTTGGTTAATCCAGTCGATAGCCTGCTGTGTAGGACCATTCACTTCGTTCTCGCACTCGGCAGCGCGCAGCAGTACGTCTGAGTAGCGCATCATACGGAGGTTGATACCACAGTGCAGACCGGTAACCACCTTGTCATAGAGACCAGTACGGAAGTTGGTGTTCTTAGCCACGGGCAGACCACCATGGTTGTTGTTTGTTGTTACAGGCGCATCGGCAGTCATAGGAGCGGTGTAGCATACATTGCCATACTCGAAGCCGTCCCATTCTGGCTCATAGGTTCCGATTGTCCAATAGAGACGTGGGTCAAGTGAACCGCTTGTGGTACGCTCCTTCTTGAACAGGTCATACAACCAGTTTGAAGCAGAGAGGTCAGCCCATCCGCCGAAGTCGCCAGGACCGAAGTTACTCTCGATGGCGTGTCCCTGTGTGGCGTTAGGACTGGTGTTCACCGGAGTCCACTCGTCGTCGGTACCCTGTGAACCATAGTCCAGATACTGAACCTCGAACAGACTCTCTTCGTTGTTCTCGTAGGCAGAGCCCTCGCGGAAGTTGTCGCCATAGTTGGCCATCAGTTTGTAGTTACCATACTGACCGTTGATAATGGCCTTCAGCACGGTAAGTGCCTCACTGTACTTATGACGCATCATCAGCGCACGTGCATAGTAGCCGGCGGCTGCACCGCATGTGGCACGGCCCTTTGCCCACTCACCACCTGCATTACGGCTGGGCAGCAGTGTCATGGCCTCGGCAAAGTCTTTCTCCACCTGGTCCCAAACCTCATCGTAGGTGCTGTTGGAACCATAGAGTCCGTCGAGTGTGGAATAGGTATTATAGTCAGTAATCAGAATCGGGTTCTGATAGTAACCGGCAAGGTTGTAGTAAGCCAGCCCGCGAAGGAACAGCATCTGACCCTTGATATGCTTCATCTGGTCGTTGAGTGCGTTGTTGTCCTCACCACAACGAGACAGGGTGAAGTTGGTTACGTTGATGGTGTAATACCAGTCGCGCCATGACCACTGGCCGATTTCATCGGTGAAAGGTACATTCAGGTCGTCGAAAGCCATGTACCAAACCTGTGAGGAATTCCAGACCTCATCGCCGCGGCAAACGTCGAGCGTATAGCCTACACGGGCGTATGTTCCCTCCATGCGGATATGGTTGTAGGCGGCAATCACGTTCTCCTCAAGATCATCGGCTGAGTAGCCGAACGTAGCTGCAGTCTGCTGGTTAGGGTTCGTGACGTCCAGTTTGTCATCGCAAGAGGTAAGGACGCCTAATCCTAACAGAACAGCTAAGGAAATATTATGTAGTTTCATATCTTAAATTCGTTAAATTCGTTAATTTCGTTGTCTTAGAAGGTGAAGTTGATACCTGCCATGAAGCTGCGTGCAGTGGGATACGAACAGAAGTTGTAGCCCGGGGTGAAGGTGCCACCGGCATAGTCAACATTATAACCCTTATACTTTGTGAAGGTATAGAGGTTCTGAGCAGATACATAGATACGTACACCTGAGACATAGTTGCCAAACCACTTGTTGGGAAGGTTGCAGCCTAGTTCTACGTTGGCAATCTTCCAGTAGGCAGCGTTCTGGATCTGACGGTCGCAGAACAGGTCGTTCCATGCCAGAGAAGCACTGTTCGACAGGTATGTACGAGGAATGCTTGAAACGTATGTACCGCTATCCCATTGGTTAGCACCCAGAACATCCACACTCTTGTTACCATAGCCATAGCTTGAGTTCAGTGTGTTGTAGAGGTAGTCAGATACATGGTAGCCCAGTGCACCGAATGTGGAAATACTCAGGTCGAAGATCTTGTATTCCAGATGAGCGCTAAGACCGAAGTTTACCTTGGGAAGTCCGCCACCGAGAACGGTCTGGTCGTCACCGTTAACCTGACCATCACCATTCACGTCGCTATAGTAGCAGTCACCCACCTGTGCACCATCCTGATATGACCAGGTTCCTGGATCACGGAGATCAGGTATGTACTCGGGATCCGCTTCGGCTTTCTGCTGCTCCAGTTTATTATGGAGCAGGCGGCCTGCCTCATTCAGGTTGTCCAGTTGTCCCTGAGTAGTGATAAGACCCTGATAGCCCCAACCATAGAAACGGCCAACTTCCTGTCCAACTTCTGTGATATAGGCACCTGTGATATATTTCTCAGTCCCGAAACCGAGTGAGGTCACCTTGTTCTTCAGGGTGCTCAGGTTGGCACTGATCTCATGCTTCAGGGCATGGTCACGGTTACGATAGGTCAGCGAGAACTCGAAACCACTATTCTCCAACGATGCAGCATTCATGGTTACTGACGTGTTGGCCACACCGGCACTTGCGGGAACGGGAACACCATAGAGCAGATCCTGCGATTTGTTCTTGTACCACTCAGCAGTAAATTCAATGCGGTTGTTGAAGAAAGCCAGGTCAACACCAACGTTCATGGTCTTTCTCTTTTCCCATGAGAGATTCTCGTTCACGAAGTTAGAAACAGCAGAACCTGTGATAGGCTGGTTGCCAAAGCTGTAGGTCATGTTGTTGCGGGCCATGGTAGCCTGGATGGCGTAGTCGCCCACGGCTGCCTCGTAACCGAGTTCACCATAGCTGGCGCGGAACTTGAACATATTTACGATGTTGCGATCGATAGGGAAGAATGATTCCTGGTCGAAGCGCCAACCCACAGAAATTGATGTGAAGGTGTCCCAACGGATATCCTTTGACAAACGGGAACTGCCATCACGACGTACAATACCTGAAATGAGGTACTTTCCACCGAAGTCGTAGTTCAGACGTGCGAGGTAGGAAGCCAGCGTGTGCTTGAATTCAAAGCTGTTGGCACTCCAGTCGCTGGCATTCTGCAGCTGCAGGAAGTAAGGCTGCGAGAGGTTGATGCCAGTTGCATCCATCGTGTTGGTATTTTCCTGCTCGAAAGTCTGACCCACCACGAGGTTGGCGTGGTGCTTGCCGATTGTTCCGTCGTAGGTCAAGGTGTTCTCTATCAGGGCGTCGGTGTACTTGCGATGTGCCTTGGTGAGGCGCTCGTTCTCCTTGGCAAGATACACACGGTTACTCTGAATCCATGCGGGAATCCAGGTCTTGTCGTTGCAAGATGTTGTGCTGTATGAGAGGTTTATTCTGTAAGTGAGTTTGTGGTCCTTGCTTTTTACGCCGACCATGTCAAGCAGGTCAACGTCAGCTGAAGCTGTACCCAGGAATCGGTCAACGATGGTGTTGCGGGTAAGCATGTTGTTGACGAGCAGCGGGTTCATGGCCGAGATGTCGCCGTGAATGGTGTCGTAATACACACCATAGCCGTAGGCATCGTACTTATAGGCACTGGCAGAACCAACGATGTCGTCGAGTACCCATGTGCTGTTGTCGTAGGCCTTGATAGTGGGCTGCATGTTCAGCACACCGCTGAGCACGTTACCCAGGTTACCATAAAGACCCTGTACGTACTCGCTGGCGTTAGATACGGCCATATTGTCCTGGTCGGAGTGTGAGTAAACCAGACTGGTGCGGAACTTGATGAACTTGATATCCATCGTGTTGTTCACACGTGCTGTGTAACGTTCAAAGTTAGGTCCGGAACCTTCAAGTGTACCCTTCTGCTTATAATAGTCGAGACTAATATTATAGGTGTTGTTTGCACCACCACCGCTGAGGTTTACGTTGTGGTTCTGACGAATACCGGTCTTGAAGGCCTCGTCGAGCCAGTTGGTATTTGTGTTGTCGCGGAAGTGATAGAAACCATCTTCACCCTTAATGTAGCCGCCAGGAACGGGAATACCGGCATTCTCGGCAGCAATACCGAGATAACGGCTGTACTGCTCGGCATCCATGATGTCGTAGGCATCCTTCTGGATTTTGTCGATACCGAAGTAACCCTTGTAGTCAACCTTCAGGGGTTGTTCTTTCTTACCTCCCTTGGTCGTGATGATCACCACACCGTTAGCAGCACGAGAACCGTAGATGGCACCTGCAGATGCGTCCTTCAGCACCTGGATGGTCTCGATGTCGTTCGGAGAGAAGTCGCGGATAGAAGTTCCCATGGGCACACCGTCGATAACGTACAAAGGTGCGGTGCTACCAAATGAACCGATACCACGAATGCGTACCGATGGGTCGGCACCCGGCTGACCGTCGGAAGTAATCTGCACACCAGCCACCTTACCTTCGAGCATTGAAGATACGTTGGAATGCGACACACGCTTCAGCTCGTCGGCATTTACAATGGATACAGAACCTGTCAGGTCGGCCTTCTTTTGAACACCATAACCCACGACAACCACCTGGTCGAGTACTTGAGAGTCACTCTCCATCTGGATGGATTCGATGATTGCTCGTCCATTAACGGCAATTTCGCGGTCTTTGTAACCCACATAACTGATTACTAAAGTACCATTCGCAGGAGCATTAACCTGGAAATTACCGTCGAGATCGGTAACAGCACCAGTTTGTGCACCTTTCACCTTAACGGTAGCTCCAATAAGAGGTTCACCGTCTTGGTCAACAACCTGACCCTTGACCTGAATGGTCTGAGTCTGCTCTACTGATGCCATAGCGGGAACTGAACAGATGGTCAGACCCCCAACAACACTCAGTGTAAGCATCACTGAAAATAGTTGTTTCCTCATGTTAAATTGTTTTTAGTTATTATTGTTAATAGATATATATAGATGTATCGGTTTTCACCAGCACGATGCATAATTAGGTAAGATTTCGGGGCAAAATTATATAATTTGTGCCTATGTTTAGTGGACAAAACGAAATATAAGGTGGACAAAACAGTTTAAAAGTGTTGATTTGCCACTTTTGTGATTTTCTGAGTTTCACACACTTTTTATGTGTGCGTTAACATTAATGAACGGCGCTTGGACTCACCCCATAGAGATTGGTAAAGCAGCGTGTGAAGTATTTGGGGTCGTTGAACCCTACGCTGAAAGCTATTTCTGCGATATTCCGTCCACCTGATTCTTGTAACAACTGTTTGGCTATATTCAGGCGGTAGTTGCGGATAAATTGTGTTGTTGGCAATCCTGCTTCTTCATTAAGGCGTCTCGATAAAAGCGGACGGCTCATGTTCATGGCCTTGCAAAGCTCAGGCACACCGAATTCCGAGTTCTTATAGTTTTCTTCCAGAACATGGATGACCTTATCCATGAATGGTTTGTTTTTCATTTGTGTATCCATTTTGTCCACCTCAGCACTTTTGCTGAAACTGTCTTCGTATTTTTTCTGGACATGGAGGATACTCTCAATGCGCTGCTGCAGTTGTTTGGGATCTTTGGATTCGTGCAGAGCCTTGATGATGGGTGCCATTGCTTTCTTAGCTTCTTGCTGGCGTGCTTTTTCGCGCACCTGTCTCATTCGCCAGCGATAGAAATAGGCACCTAAGACCACGAAGAGAATAGCCATTCCACTGACGAACCACCATCGTTTCCAGAAATAGGGGATGACCTCTATTTCCAGTTGGGCTGTCTCTTCCTGTGATGACAGTGCCGAACTGTATTTCACTTCAAGCGTATATGTGCCGCCTTTCAGTGATGTATATCGGATGGAGTGTTGTCCGGTGGGAAGTTGAATCCATTCATCTTCAAATCCTTTCATCCTGTAACTGTAGATGCCGTTACGTTCGTTACCGTAGTTCAGGGCAGAGAATTCAATGGTAAGTGCCTTGTCGTTCTCATGCATGGTCAGTTTCTTGGCTTGTGAGATGTCCTCTTGGAGGTATTTCCCGTCGGCTATGATGTCACGGTTGTCAATATTCAGGTGTGTAAAGCGCAGGTGTCCTTTATAGGAAGCCTCACTATTGATACCGTGCAGCATGCAGAGCCCACTGTTGGTGCCCAGGAAGATGAAGCCTTGTTTGTTGATGATGGCGGAGTTCCAGTAGAACTGTGAATTAGGGAGTCCGTCTTCTTCCGTGTAGTTATTGAAGACGCCTGTCTGGGGATTGAATTGTGAAAGTCCGTTCTTGGTCGTGATCCAGAGTGTGCCGTTATGGTCTTCTACGATACCCTTTACTCCGTTGTTGACCAACCCATGTTGCATGTTGTAGTTTTGATAATGCGGCTGGCCGTCTTTGTCTGTCGTCAGATGGTAGATGCCATATTCGTTGCTGCCGATCCAAAGCGTACCGTCTTTTGCCTCACAGAAACAACTCATCTTTTCAATGATACCGCTTTCCGGCTTATCGAGTTTGTGTTTCAGAAACTCCGCTTTGAATTGCTGTCCCTTGGTCTCTCCTTTTTCGCGGTCTTTCAGATTGATGCGGACGCCTCCCTCAATTGTTCCCATCCATAGCCGTCCGTCCTTGTCGATGATGCTTCCGATGCAACCTCTTATCTGTGTGCATCCCTGGAAGGGTTCCATAATTTCTCCCGTATGGTAATCGTAGCAGTAGAGCCCGTCGTTTGTGCCTATCCACATCAGGTCATTGATGGCATCGTATTGCAAGGCACCTATGTAAACCAACAGCGGTGCATAATGGGAATCAATTGTCAAGGGAACGATTTGCTGATGTTGTTCTAAGTTGATGAGGCTAATACCGCCTCCCCAGGTGCCAATCCAAAGTTGTTTGCGGTTGTCGGCAGTCAGTGTTGACACGGAGTTGTGGGGTAGGGCAGAATTGCTCTTGGTGAAATGCACGAAATCATTGCTACCTGCTTCTTTGCGGTTTAGTCCTCCTTCTACGGTTCCCACCCAGAGCGTACCGTCGTCTTCTGCATACATGGCATTGACGGCATTGGGCGAAAGACTGCCTTCTGCTGAAGAATGTACGTAGTTGGTGAGCATCAATACACAGGGTGTCAGTTTCATGGCTCCACCCGTCTCCGTTCCAATCCACAACAGTCCCTGCAGGTATTTTATGCAACTGATGAAATCGCTGCTCAGTGGCATTTCCTTGCTTTTCGTGTTCCATTGTTCAAAACTGTCGGTTGTGCTGTTGTAGGTGTTGATGCCGCCTAATGTGCCTACTACCAGTGTGTTGTCGGGGCCGATGGCAAGTTTTGTGACAGTGTTGTGGAGGAGTCCCGAGCCATCGTCTTTGCGGTAATGGCTGTGCAGATGGTCTGTCTTGTCAAAGCGAAAGATTCCGTATCCGGAGGAAATCCACAGTTCGGTGTCTTTCCAGATGAAGTCGTTGATGTCGGCATCCCGTATGTCGTGGATGGCCTGCGAGATGGTCTCCCTGACTATCCTGTCGTTTTTCACCCTCAGGCGATAGAGTCCTCCCTCAATGGTAGCCCATACAGAACCGTCGTTGTCCATGTCGCAGATGTTGATGTTGAATTTGTTACTCGTATAACGGTAGGGGATCACCTTCCGGATGTCACCGTTTTCATCCATCTGTATATAATATATATAGGAACGCGCGACGAGCCAAATACAGTCTTTCGAGTCGCGGTATACGGTCACGGCTTGTTGCGACAATGCCTGGTGAATCAGACTGTCGCCTTTTGGTTCCCAGTTGTGCATGGAATGCAGGTCGATGATATCGGTCCCTTCCTCGTAAGCCACCCATAACCTGTGAAACTTGTCCTCTACCATATTACGGCATGAGTTGCTCTTGGGTGTGAATCCCATGTTGATGTTGTTGGGAGAAAAATAGTTGTAGCCGTCATATTTCACCAACCCGCTTCCACTCGTGGCAATCCAGATGAAACCGTCACTGTCGAGATAGATGTCGGAGATATAGTTGCCGAGCAGCCCATTCCTCATATTCAGGTAGGCAATGTTGTAATGCTTACCTGCAAAAGGAGCGGCTATTGATATGACAGCCAGCATCCACCCAGTCAAAAGGATTCCCAGTCTTTTCAATATTGACAAACTCTCAACTATAACCTTTAACCATTAACCTCTCAATTCTTAACCAAAACCGGCCATCCGTCTTCAGTCCAACAGATTTCCTTCTGCACGAGGATGGAGGCTCCCTTCAGCGGCACACTGTAACCGTGGCAGATAAAGAGGTCTTTACCGTTTATCTGGTAAGCAGCACAATGCCCCATGGCTTCAAAAGTCTTGTGGTCACCCTCTACGAATAGTGTGCCTCCACCTTCGCGCATATCCTTTCCGTTATGGTCCATGTAAGGGCCATCCACCTTTCGGCTGCGCCCCACGGCTACTCGATAGTTGCTTTTGGCACCACGGCAGCAGTAGTCCCATGAGACAAACAGATAGTACCATCCATCGTGTTTCATGATGAATGGTGCTTCGATGGCATTGGTGCCGGCATATTTCGAAGTGGGATTGGGCTCAGCGTCCTTGCATCCCGGAGCATGGCGCCGGGCTATGGTGACGGGTTTTGAGGCCAGGTGCATCGTGGAGTCAAGTTTCGCCATTTGGATACCGTCCCAGAAGGAGCCCCACACCACCCAAGGATGGTCTTCGTCGTCAATAACAATGTTCGGGTCGATGGTGTTCCAGTTGTCGCGGTTTTCTTTCGAAACCACCACGGCGCCACAGTCTTCCCAGCGGTAGTCTGGGGATTGGGGATTCAGCGTCTTGTTGGTGAGCAGACCGATGGCTGAGCCATTCTTTCCGAATGTAGAGCAGCTGTACATCATCCACCATTTCCCATGCCATTGGATAATGTCGGGAGCCCAGATATGACGTTTAAATCCCGGCACGGAGTCCTGCGTCCATGTCGGTATTTGGTCTTTCAGGACACCCTCTGGATATACGGTCCACGTTTTTAGGTCTTTGGAAGTGGCTACTCCTATACCCATTCCAGTGGAATAGATATAATAGGTGCCGTCTTCATAGGCCATCACAGGGTCGTGCACCATCAGCGTGTCTGTCTTGAAAGGTTCGCGTGGCCATTCCCGCCGCTGCTGTGCATGGCCCAGGCCGATACACAGCAGCGCGAGGAGTACGCTATAGATTAGTCTTTTCATGATTTGTTATTTCTAGGTGTTCTAGGCATATCTAGGCTATCCTATGCTATCCTAGGCAAATCTAGGTCTGCCTTGAATTAACTAGAAGCGATACACCGCAAATGTCTTGGCGGGCACGCTCACCTTTAGCACATTGCCCTCAGCCTTTACGCTGCCTGTCTTCGGAGTCACTACGTTCTTGTTTTCCAGCGTGTTGATGGCGTTGGGGTTGTCGTGGTGAAGCGTGGTCACTTTGCCTTCAGGCAGGCTCTTGATGCCCTTGAAGGTTACCGTGATGTCCTTGGCCTCGGCATTGGTATTGGCAACTTTCACGATATATTGTTGAGTGTTCTTGTCGTAACAAGCAGTGGCATACATACCGTCCTGTCCCTTGATGGCTTCCTTGCCTTCGGTCATCTTCAGCACGTTGGTACCGGCATTCTCGCAGTACATCTGTTGTACCCAATAGGTGGGAGTGCGCATGGTGGAGAGGTTGTCCATCCAAATCTGATCAGGGCGCCACTGCCAGCCATCCACATGGGCAAACAAAGGAGCGGGAGTAGCCATCCACACGATGTCGGCATTACGCTCCAGGCCTGTCATGAAAGCAGCCTCACAGAGAGCAGCCTCGAAGGTGTTCTTGCCTGTTGGCACGTCGATAGGTGTATTCTGATCGCCGCCCTTAATGTGGCAAGCATATTCACCGGCAAATACCTTCGGACCCTTGCGGTTGTAGTTGTCATAACGTCCGGCTTGTGAAAGGAACCATTCCTGATCGCGATAGAAGTGCTCATCTACGAGGTCAGCCTTCAGGCGAGTCATCTCTTTCCATCCATAGGTGAATTCCTTGCCGTCCTTGTCGTCGGGTGAAGGACCGCTGGTACCCACAATCTGTATTTCAGGATATTTCGCACGGATAGCCTTGATGAATTTCTCCAGACGCACAGGATAAGGCTCGCCCCACTGCTCATTACCCACACCGATGTGTTTCAGGTTGAAGGGAGCAGGATGACCCATTTCTGCACGCAGTTTACCCCATTGGGTATCAGTTCCGCCATTGGCAAACTCAATCAGGTCGAGTGCGTCGTCGATATAGGGTTGCAGGTCGTCAACGGCAACATGGAACTGCTCACCGTTATTCTGGAACTGGCAACTGAGACCTACGCTAACCACCGGCAGTGGAGCAGCACCGATTTCCTCAGAAAGCAGGAAGAACTCATAGAAGCCCAGTCCGTAGCTCTGGAAATAGTTAGGATACATGCGATGAGGGAATGTGTAGTTCCAGCGGTTCTCGTTCAGCGGACGATTCTCCACGGGGCCTACGGAATTTTTCCATTGATAGCGGGTTGCCAGGTCAGTACCCTCCACAATACAACCGCCAGGGAAGCGGAATACACCGGGTTTCAGGTCTCTCAGATCTTTCACGAGGTCAGCACGCAGCAGACCCTTCCATGCATCGTTTGGGAAAAGTGACAGATGGTCCATGTCCAGACCGTCCTTGCTTTCCAGGAAGATGCGCAGCAGTCCATGGGCATCTGTCTTGGTGGATTTCAGCTCCACGGTATATTTTTTCCAGTCCTTGCCAGAAACCTCCAGTCCCTTCTTGGCAATTACTTCGTTATGAGAACTTACCAGTTCCACGCGGATCTTTGCATTACCGTTTGAACGTGCATAGACGCTGAACTTGTAACCCATGTCTTTCTTCAAGCCCATGCCGAAGTAGCCGCGATTCTCGATGCCTGTCCACTTGTCGCTATGGCCATCATCCGAGAGTCTGATATAATGCGGATTGCGTGCGAAGGCAGGATCATCGTCTCTCACTTCCACTTTGCCGAAAGACTGCCAGGCCATCAGGTTCTGTGGAAACTCGAATGAACGGTTCTCCACCATGTCGGCATAGAGTCCGCCGTCGGCACCGAAGTTAATATCTTCGAAGAACACACCATACATCGTTGGCTGAATCACAGCTCCGGGCTTCTTAGCCTGGATGGTGTATTGGTGGCTGCCGTCAGCAGCCATAACTGGGTTTACAGATGCTAATGCACCCAACAGTAAAGTTGATAAAATTAATCTTTTCTTCATAAGTTATATGTTAGGTTTTTGTTATTATGTTTAAAACAATAGTAGATTGTGAGTGCAAAGATATAAAAATAATTGTAAAACGAACAATTATTCATATTAAAATTATATAAAAGTGGCGTATGTCCCGTTTTCCAATTCCTTTCAGTCTCCCCATCCCGTGTTTTCCTTTCCTTTAATAATCAAAAAACCATTTAGCAATTTAGACTAAATTGCAAACCAATTTAGACTAAATTACTTTCTGTTTTAGACTAAATTACAAAGCAATTTAGACTAAATTACTTTTTAAGGCAGACTAGATTGTTTTATAATCCAGACTTAAATATTTTATTATTTGCTATATAATACATTATAAATCAGTATGTTTTGTCTCTAAAGAAGCTCTTCAGACCAATACCAATATTCGAGAAACAAGATGAAAAAACCGAAGGAAACCGCATCACATTTAAAAAGTTTACTTATCTTTGCACAGAAAACCTATAAAGTACTGAAAATGAGAAAGGTCCTGTTTGTGTTGTTCTGTCTGTTCTTGCTGACGGGATGCGACGTGAAAACCGCCGATCCCTTCGAACTGTCCAACTACAAGCCTGTGGATGAATTCGTGCCTGCTTATGAGGCCATCTCCAATCAGCAACTTACTGTCAACAAAGATTACGATCTGGAGAAGACCGTGCGCGTGATGAATGCGCTGGAACTGGCACAGGCTAATTCGGAGAACTTCGACGACTTTCTGAAGTTCATGGCACACCAGGACTACGAAGGTGTGGCTCCCGACGTGTTGGAAGCCAAGCAAAAGATGCTGCCTGTCTTGCAGTATATGTATCAGTTGCAGGCTCTCGACAAGAATCTCAGCGATGCTTGGATGCTGGCGCGGAGTGCAGCCACAGGCGGCATGGAGATGACTCGCCGTGTGAACATTCTGGACGTTGTGAACACCGTGATGGGCAATCCCATCGTACTGCTCGATATTTTCCATCAGAAAGAAGCATCCGAGGCTACCCATACGGCTTTCTCCAACTACAAGAAAGACAAGGAACTGCGCCAGAATGTGCGCAACGATATTGCCAAACTGGAGGCATCCTATCTGAAATATCTCTCCGACTATGCGCCCATCTACCATAAATATATGAAGGAGTATGACGCGCTTTGTGTGGAAAAAGACAAGGTGTATCTCGATCTTTACGGGGGCCAGGCGGAAAGTGCACTTCAGGGAGCTGATGCCATATTGAAGAAATATCCCAACTGTACTGAGGGTCAACTGCTGAAGGCGCAGGCAGAGATTGTGATGGGCGTAAAAACCCAGAATACCCACCCTCAATCCCTCCCGAAGGGAGGGAGGCTTGATGTGACTTCTGCTGAGATTTCTGTTACTGATACTATTCAAAATCCCTCCCTTCGGGAGGGACATAGGGTGGGTTCTCCTACGGAGGGACATAGGGTGGGGTTGGGCTCCCATTTCGCTTCAGCTTTTAACATACTCGATGACTATATGGCTAAGAATCCTGACAAGACGGCTCCTGCCTTGCTTCTGCGCGGTGTGCTCTATCAGCGGATAGGAGAAGCCGATCAAGCCTTGAGTTGTTTCCATCAGGCTTCAGTGGAATATCCCCGGCAGGCGGCTCAACTCACAGATATGCTCGACTCCTATTGCATGCGTACCTATTTAAATAATACTTCCGAAGGACTCTATCTCCTGCAACTCTATCGTTCCATGATGGAGGGTAATGGTGTGTTCAGTCCCAATCTGATGAAAGCCAAGTATTATGCGGATCATGCAAAACAAGAGGAGAGCAAGAATGAGATTTACAATCATTTTTTCCGTCGTGGCAACCAGAAATATTATGACGGACTCCTTTCCGATATGCAGTTCTGTGAGCAGAATTTGCCTGTAGGCTTTAAGCAGCTGCTTATCGACCGTAAGTTTTTGGACGTGAAAGTGGAGCCTGATTCCAAATGGCTTGTCCTGACTGACAAGGAAGAAATGCAGGTGACCATCCGTAACAAGTCAGGTAAACGCCTGGAAAACGTGCGTCTTTTCCTTTGCATCCACTATACCGATATGTATAAGGATGAGTACGATGTAGTGAAAGTGCCGCAGACGGTGAGCATCATCGAGCCCAATGAGGAAATAGAGATAGCGGATGTTCCCCTCGGTTATCGTGACAAGAAATATGCCGACATCACCCGCATCCGTGCCATTGCCATGACCGACGACCGCCTCTGCTGGGTGGATGACATCGGTTTCAGTCAAAAGCGTCCTTTCCTATGGTTTGGAAAGAACGATTAAAATCTTTTTGTATTCATAATGTTCACGTTCGGCCATCTGCAAACGAGTTTGCATGGCACATTTCTTACTATCGACCAAAACGGGTTCTCCGTTCTTCTATAACACGCTTGTAAGTGCGTTTCATCTTGTCATTCAAGAAGGAGCGGTCGATGAGTGCGAATGTCTCTTGTGGAATCTCCATAAACATATCGAGCACAGAGACAGCACGTTTCTTCGGCAATCCGATTCTTTCTGCGAATCGTTCGAAGTCCAGCCTGCAAGGATGACCTGTCCTGTCATACACATCGCTTTTTTCAATATCTGGTGAAAGCCCCTCCATCAGTCCTAGGTCG
>CACZVX010000060.1 GCA_902784755.1 uncultured Prevotellaceae bacterium | reverse complement strand
GCTATCCAGGCCAAGTTGCAGGCTCACTACCGCGACATGCAGGATATGGAGTTCACTGTTCAGGAAGGCAAACTCTGGTTCCTCCAGACCCGTAACGGCAAGCGCACCGGCACTGCTATGGTGAAAATCGCCATGGACCTCTGCCGCGAAGGTGTTATCAGCGAAAAAGAGGCTATTCTTCGCTGCGAACCGCAGAAATTGGACGAACTCCTCCACCCCGTCTTCGACAAAGACGCCATCAAGAAAGCCAAAGTCATCACACAGGGTCTGCCCGCTTCTCCGGGTGCTGCCTGCGGACAGATTGTCTTCCATGCTGATGACGCACAGGAGTGGCATGCCAACGGACATAAAGTCATCATGGTCCGCATCGAAACCAGCCCCGAAGACCTCGCCGGTATGTCAGCTGCTGAAGGTATCCTCACCGCTCGTGGCGGTATGACCTCACACGCTGCCGTTGTTGCACGCGGTATGGGTAAGTGCTGCGTTTCCGGTGCAGGTGCCATCCTCGTTGACTACAAAGCCAAGACTGTCACCATCGAAGGCGTTACATACAAAGAGGGCGACTATATTTCGCTCAACGGCTCTACAGGTCAGGTCTATGCAGGCGAGATTCCTACTAAGGCTGCCGAACTCAGCGGCGACTTCAAAGCCCTCATGGATCTCTGCGACAAATATACCAAACTGCAGGTTCGCACCAACGCCGACACTCCGCACGACGCACGCGTGGCACGCGCATTCGGGGCTAAAGGTATCGGTCTGACACGCACGGAGCACATGTTCTTCGACGACCAGAAGATCATCGCTATGCGCGAAATGATTCTCGCCAAAGATGCCGAAGGCCGCGAAAAAGCTCTTGCCAAACTCCTCCCCTACCAGAAAGCCGACTTCAAGGGCATTCTCGAGGCTATGGACGGACTGCCCGTCAATATACGTCTGCTCGATCCTCCTTTACACGAGTTCGTTCCTCACGATATTAAAGGTCAGGAGCAAATGGCTAAGGAGATGGGAGTCAGCGTTCAGGAGATTCAGAACCGTGTCGCACAACTCGCGGAAAACAACCCGATGCTCGGCCACCGTGGATGCCGTCTCGGTATCACCTTCCCCGAAATCACCGCCATGCAGACACGCGCCATCCTGAGCGCCGCCTGCGAGCTGAAGAAGGAAGGTAAGAACCCGATGCCGGAAATTATGGTTCCGCTGATCGGTTCTATCAACGAGCTGAAGCAGCAGAAGGAAGTCATCAAGTATGCAGCTAAGGAAGTGTTCATGGAGTATGGCATGGAGGTAGAGTTCGAAATTGGTACGATGATCGAGATTCCACGTGCTGCTCTGACCGCCGACCTGATTGCTTCAGAGGCTCAGTATTTCTCATTCGGAACAAACGACCTCACGCAGATGACCTTCGGTTACTCTCGCGACGACATCGCTTCGTTCCTGCCCGTCTATCTCGACAAGAAGATTCTGAAGGTAGATCCGTTCCAGGTTCTCGACCAGAAGGGTGTAGGCCGTCTCATCAAGTTCGCCGTCAAGGAAGGTCGCGAGGTTCGTCCCGATCTCCGTTGCGGTATCTGCGGGGAGCACGGTGGTGAGCCCAGCTCTGTGAAGTTCTGCGCCAAGATTGGCATGAATTACGCATCTTGCTCTCCGTTCCGTGTGCCTATCGCACGTTTGGCAGCCGCACAGGCAGCTGTTGAAGAGTAATAGCCGAGCTAATATTAAAGTTATGCGATGTGTCTCAAACGAGACACATCGCTTTCTTTTAGTTCGCATTTAAGCATAATAAAAGAGCCCGACGTTTGCCGGGCTCTCATTCTGTATGTTTAAGTATCTAGTTAAAAGAAGACACTTGAAATGATGTAGGCAATCACGGTGCTCACGAATACGCTGATAAGGCCGGGAACCATGAACGAATGATTAAGAACATATTTTCCAATCCTCGTAGTGCCTGTACGGTCGATGTTCACGGTTGCAATATCGGAAGGATAGTTCGGAATGAAGAAGTATCCATAGACGCAAGGTAGTGCACCGAGCAGAATCCATCCTGGAATACCCAGTTTGTAGGCCACAGGCAGAAGAGCCACAACAACAGCAGCCTGGGAGTTAATGAGCACAGAGAAGATGAAGAACACAATGGCAATGGCCCATGGATAGTTGTCCACCATATTATCGAGGAGAGCTTCCACCTCGCTCATGTGTGCACCGAAGAAGGTGTTAGCCAACCATGCGATTCCATAGATGGCAACAACTGCGACCATACCAGATTGCCAGACATTTCCTGCAACGGCATTCTTTGGCTTGGCACCACAGATTATTATCATTAGTGCAGCAGCAGAAATGAGGATGATCTGAATGACCAGATACATGTGGATGGTGACGGGAACCTTCTCTGTAACACCAGCCATGACGATGCCTGCGGATGCTAAGTCGGAAGGACTTACAGTCTTTCCCGTTGGCAGAGCAACAGCGGTAGCTCCATCGATGGCTTTCACTGTGTCATATGCGGGAAGAATATTCTGGGCAAATGCCAGTATAACGATAAGGAGAATGGCAGCTAAGAAAATATAAACAGCCCACTTTGACTTCTTGTCAATCTTCTTGTCAAGGGTCGTTGCGGTATTTCCATATACGAAAGCATATTGTACGGGATCCTTCATCTTTTCCAGGAACTCAGGATCTTTGTCGAGGTCAAGTCCACGATTATACGACCAAGCGGAAGCAGCGATAACACCACAGAGACATGCTGGAATAGTGACGGCTACAATCTGTGGAATAGTGATGGTGAAACCATTCAATCCGGAGATTGTAGAGAAGGCTACGACAGCAGCTGAGATGGGAGAGCAGACAATTGCCAGCATGGAAGCTACAGAGGCAACAGCCAATGGGCGCTCAGGACGTATACCTTTCTTAATAGCCACGTCAGTAACAATAGGCATTAGGGTGTACATCACGTGACCTGTGCCGCAAACAACAGTCAAGAAGAAAGTGCTCAGCGGAGCAAGGAAAGTGATATGCTGCGGATGTTTACGCAAGATGCGCTCCACAATTTGGATCATCCAATCCATACCGCCTGATGCCTGCAGCACACCTGCACAAGTGACAGCTGCAACAATGATATAGATCACGTCGGTGGGAGGGGTGCCTGGTTTTAATCCATGATCGAAGACGAGGATGGCAAGACCTAGACCGGCGATGGCTCCTAACGCGAGGCTTCCATATTTAGAACCTAAATAAAGGGCTAGGAGAACTACTAATAATTCTATAATGATAATCAACATAGTCGGTAGGGATTTAATAAATAATCATTGACAAGGAGTAAGCCACAAGAGTGCTGACTATGACATGGATAAGACCCGGCATCATGAACGAGTGATTGAGCAGATACTTTCCGATAACGGTGGTACCTGAACGGTCGAAGTTCACGGTGGCAATATCCGATGGATAGTTAGGAATAAAGAAGTAACCGTAAACGCTGGGAAGTACACCAAGCAGAACAGGACCAGGAATTCCTAATGAATAAGCCAGTGGCAACATAGAGACAACTACAGCGCCCTGTGAGTTGATGAGTACAGAAACCAGGAAGAATACGAAGGCTATTGACCAGTTGTATTTGGCTACAATGTCTCCAAGCATTGTCTGCATTTCATCCGTGTAATTGGAGAAATATGTATCTGCCAACCATGCGATACCAAAGATTGCTACGACGGCTACCATACCTGACTGCCAAACGGCTCCGCGTACAGCTTTTGAAGGCGATGCCTTGCAGAAGAGAATCATAATGGCAGCAGCGGTAATCATCACTATCTGGATAATTACATTCATTTTCAGTTTAACGGTAGAGGCTTCCGTGATACCTGGAATAATAGCTTTAGCCTTGGCAAGAGTTGCTGCTGATACAACGGTTCCGTCGGAGAATGTAAAGTCGGGAGCATCCTTGATGGCTTTCACCGTATTATATTCTGGAAGAATATCCTGGAATATAGCGAACAAAACGATAATGATAAGGGCACCGAGGAATACAAAGACAGCATTCTTTGCACTTTGTGGGATTTCTTTATCGAGAGTTGTTGCAGAACCACCATAGATGTATTCACGCTGAACGGGATCCTGAAGTTTCTTTTGGAACTCAGGATCTTTGTCGAGGTCAAGGCCACGATGATAAGAGGCTGTAGCGGCTGCCATAAGTCCGCAAAGACAAGCGGGGATACTGACCATGAGCACCTGTGGAATGGAGATGTCGAATCCATTCGCATTGGAAATTGTGACGAATGCTACCACAGCTGCTGCAATGGGCGAACAGGTAATACCCACCTGTGAAGCTATAGATGCAACTCCGCAGGGACGTTCAGGACGAATACCTTTCTTCAGTGCAATGTCGCAGATAATCGGCATCAATGTGTAAACCACATGACCGGTTCCCACAAGCACAGTCAGGAAGAATGTAGCAAGAGGAGCGAGGAATGTAATGCGATCAGGGTGCTTACGAAGCATTCGTTCAGCAATCTGAATCAACCAATCCATACCACCAGACGCCTGCATAATGCCAGCACAGGTTACGGCTGCAATGATGATGTAGATGACGTCAGTTGGTGGGGAACCAGGTTTCATTCCGAAACCGAAAACAAGTAAGGCCAGACCGATACCGGAAATTGCACCCAAGGCCAAACTTCCGTATCGGGAACCTACGTAGAGCGCCAGTAATACCACTAGCAACTCAATAATCATTAGAACCATAGATTTTTAATTATTAATTAGTTTGATTGTAATATATTATGCTATAGATTTCAACTGCAAATATAATGAAAATTTTTGGATGTTACTATATTTCTCTTTTATTTTTTTTGATATATGTCAAAAATTGAACCATAAAGCATAGTTTTTCCTTGAACACTAATTTCATTTTAGGAGATTGTTGCTACCTTTGCATTATCAACATTAAGACAATTATCTCAAGTTATAATATAGTATTAGTTTTAAGGTTTTAAGATCGTTTCAGGTATAACATTTAAAGGAAAAATAGAAAAATAGAGAGAATTTTAAAGTTAAGATTGATAGAAAACGAAGACATTTTAGACAATTAATTGGTTAGGTAATACATTTTTAGCAGTGGTTGTAGTGATACAATTGCTGCTTTTTTTGTTTTTTAAGATTGCCAATTGCACGTATTACGTTATTTTTTTGTAATTTTGCGCCCTATAATTAAATAAGGTAGAAAACATAAATTAAAACTGTATAAAATGGCTAAGAAATTTGCCGAACATGATGGCTTGAATCTGCCCCAGACCAACCAACAAGTGCTAGAGCAGTGGAACGCGGAGGATGTGTTCCACAAGAGTGTCACTGAACGAGAAGGATGTCCTCAGTTCGTTTTCTATGAGGGACCTCCTTCTGCTAACGGTCACCCTGGTATTCACCATGTACTGGCTCGTACTATTAAGGATACATTCAACCGTTATAAAACGATGAAGGGGTTCCAGGTTCACCGTAAGGCAGGATGGGACACCCATGGATTGCCTGTGGAACTTGGTGTGGAAAAAGAACTGGGTATTACTAAGGCTGATATCGATAATAAGGATTCAGAGAAATATATTTCTGTGGAGGAATACAATCACAGATGTCGCGAGAATGTGATGATGTATACACAGGAATGGCGTGACCTTACGGAGAAAATGGGTTACTTCGTGGATTTGGATCATCCATATATTACATATGATAATAAATATATCGAGACACTCTGGTGGCTTCTGAAGCAGTTCTACAAGAAAGGCTTGTTGTATAAAGGCTACACTATTCAGCCTTATTCTCCTGCAGCAGGAACAGGTCTCTCAAGCCATGAACTCAATCAGCCTGGTTGCTACCGTGATGTGAAGGATACGACTTGTACGGCTCAGTTCAAGATTGTTGACCCTCGTCCGGAGATGAAAGCATGGGGAACACCTGTGTTCCTCGCATGGACCACAACCCCATGGACACTTCCTTCAAATACTGCACTTTGCGTAGGGCCAAAGATAGACTATGTTTGTGTGCAGACCTTTAATCCCTATAATGGTGAGAAGTTGTCCGTCGTGATGGCGTCAGCACTCGTTGACAGTTATCTGAAGCCAGACGGTGAGTTCGCTGAGATGGAATACAAACCAGGCGATAAGGTGGTGCCATATCGTGTGGTTGCTCAGTATAAGGGTTCTGATCTCGTTGGTATGAAATACCAGCAGTTGATGCCTTGGGTGAAACCTTGTGAGAAATGTGATGATAATGCCGCTGCTTTTGTGAAGAAGGCTGCCAAGGAACATCCTGAGCGTATATTTACGGTTGGTAACGACCGTTTCGTGGAAATGGAAGAGGTCGCTTTCCGTGTGATTCCTGGTGACTATGTGACTATCGATGACGGTACAGGTATTGTGCATATTGCCCCGACTTTTGGTGCCGATGATGCCAAGGTGGCAAAAGATGCAGGCATTCCTTCACTCTTTTTGATTAATAAGGGTGGTGAAACACGTCCAATGGTAGACTTGCAGGGTAAGTATTACGTGATGGATGAACTGGCAGAAGAGTTTGTCAAAGCTTGTGTAAATTCAGAAGCTTATGCCAAGCACGCCGGTGACTACGTGAAAAATGCTTATGCACCTGAATTCAACAAAAATGGTAAGTATGATGAAATAGGTGCTCAGAAAGCAGAAGACCTGAACATCGTGCTTTGTATGGAAATGAAGCAGGAAGGTTCTGTATTCAAGATTGAGAAGCATGTGCACAACTATCCTCATTGCTGGCGTACGGACAAACCTGTGCTCTATTATCCGCTGGATTCTTGGTTTATTCGCTCTACAGCATGCAAGGACCGTATGGTAGAACTCAATAAAACTATCAACTGGAAACCAGAATCTACGGGTACTGGTCGTTTTGGCAATTGGCTTGAAAACCTGAATGACTGGAACCTCTCACGCTCTCGTTTCTGGGGAACTCCACTTCCTATATGGCGTAATAAGGACACTCGCGAGGAAATCTGCATTGGTTCGCTTGAGGAACTTTATTGTGAGATTGAGAAGTCTGTAAAGGCTGGTGTGATGGAATCGAATCCTCTAAAGGAAAAGGGTTTCGTTCCTGGTGATATGAGTCAGGAAAATTATGACAAGATAGATCTGCACCGTCCGTATGTGGATGATATCGTTTTGGTAGGTGAAAGTGGGAATCCGCTTGTACGTGAAAGCGACCTGATTGATGTGTGGTTCGATTCTGGTTCTATGCCTTATGCACAGGTTCACTATCCGTTTGAGAATAAAGATGCAATTGACAAAGGTCTTGCATTCCCCTGTGACTTTATCAACGAAGGTGTAGACCAAACGCGTGGATGGTTCTTTACATTACATGCCATTGCTACGATGATTTTCGACAACGTGGCTTTCAAGAATGTGATTTCCAGTGGACTGGTCCTCGATGCTAAGGGTATCAAGATGTCGAAGCATATTGGAAATGTGGTGAATCCTTTCTCTGAGATTGAGAAGAATGGTGCCGATGCCGTACGTTTCTATATGCTTACCAATACCCAGCCTTGGGATAACTTGAAGTATGATCCAAAGGGCGTGGAGGAGATCCGCCGTAAGTTCTTTGGTACCTTATATAATACTTACAGCTTCTTTGCCCTCTATGCCAACGTGGATGGTTTCGACCCAGAAACTCCTCAGGTGGCTATCTCAGAGCGTCCGGAGATTGATCGTTGGATTTTATCTTCTCTCAATACACTCATCAAGAATGTAGACGAAGCTCTTGCAGACTTTGAACCTACCAAGGCAGGACGTTACATTGATACTTTTGTTAGTGATGACCTTTCAAACTGGTATGTTCGTTTGAACCGTAAACGTTTCTGGGGTAAGGAAATGTCAACAGATAAACTTTCTGCGTATCAGACGCTATATACATGTCTGCTTACAGTTTCCAAACTATTGGCTCCATTCTCTCCCTTCTATACAGATGAACTCTATCGTGACTTGACAGGCAGTGACAAGTCCGTGCATCTTGCAACATTCCCTGTAGCTGATGATACGGTCGTGGATAAAGACCTCGAAGCACGGATGGAAATGGCTCAGAAGATAACTTCCATGGTTCTTGCCCTTCGTCGTAAGGTGAATATCAAGGTTCGTCAACCGTTACAGAAGATTATGATTCCTGCCGTGGATGCAGAGCAGCAGAAGCACATAGAAGCTGTGAAGGATCTTATTATGACTGAGGTGAATGTGAAGGAACTTACCTTTGTTGAAGGCCAAGGTATCTTGGTGAAGAAGGTGAAGTGCAACTTCCGCACGATGGGTAAGAAGTTTGGCAAGCTTATGAAGGGAATAGCAATTCAGATGGCCGGACTCTCACAAGATCAGATTAAGAAACTCGAGAATGAAGGTAGCATTCAGCTCGTTGTCGATGGTCAGGAGGCTGTTGTGGAAGCTGCTGATGTGGAAATCATCAGTGAGGATATTCCTGGATGGCTTGTTTCTAATGAAGGAAATCTCACAGTGGCACTCGAAGTCCAGCTTAGTGACGAACTTTTGAAAGAAGGTATGGCTCGTGAATTAATCAATCGTATCCAGAATATCCGAAAGGACAGCGGTTTCGAGATTACCGACCGTATCCAGATTATCATTTCTCCTAATGAGCAGACAGATGCTGCCATTGCTGATTATGCAGACTATATAAAGACTCAGGTGTTGGCAGACACTATTGAGGTGTCCTACAACGATGGCCAGGAAATTGATTTCGATGACTTTAATCTTAATATTAAGGTGGTGAAGTCTTAAGCTGGCTTCACCCCTATAACCCCTAAACCTATTAATTAATATGGCAGAAAAGACACGTTACAGCGATGAAGAACTCCAGGAGTTCAAGGAAATCATCGACGAAAAAATGGCAGTTGCCAAGCACGACTACCAGCAGATGATGCGTACACTGATGAATGCTGACGGTAATGATGTGGACGACACTTCACCTACCTATAAAGTACTTGAAGAAGGCAGTGCAACTCAGACGAAGGAAGAACTGATGACTCAGGCAGCTCGCCTGCAGAAGTTCATTCAAGGATTGGAGGCAGCACTAGTTCGCATTCAGAACAAGACTTACGGTATAGACCGTATAACAGGCGAGCTGATTCCGAAGGAGCGACTTCGTGCCGTTCCCCATGCTACGCTGAGTGTTCAAAGTAAAATGAATGGCAAGCACTAAGAAATCACGCGGTCTTTTGGCCGTTATTCTCATTCTGGCATTATTGGTCATTGATCAGGTTATTAAAATCTTGGTTAAGACCAATATGCCTCTTTTTGATACCATTGAGATTACTTCCTGGTTCAAGATACATTACATTGAGAACAATGGAATGGCATTTGGAATGACCTTTGTTAACAAATTGGTTCTCAGCTTGTTCCGTATAGCGGCGATTGGATTCCTTTGCTATTATGTTTCTTTGCTTGTTCGTCGAGGTTGCCGTTTAGGCTATCTTGTTTGTGTCGCGATGGTCACTGCAGGAGCAGCTGGTAATATCATTGATTCCATGTTCTATGGGCTTATTTTTACCGGTGCATCTCCTCATTATGTCAGTTATTTCGTACCATTTGGACAGGGCTATGCTCCTTTTCTGATGGGAAAGGTGGTGGATATGTTTTATTTCCCACTTATCGAAAGTACTTTTCCTGATTGGTTCCCCATTTGGGGAGGAGAGGATTTTATCTTTTTCTCACCAGTATTTAACTTTGCTGATGCCTGTGTCTCTGTAGGTGTCGTCGCAGTTCTCCTGTTTTATCAGAAGGAACTGACAGCCCTTTTCAAGGATGAGAAAACAAAAGGAAATGCAGTTTCTACTGAAAGTGAACCTAAAGAGTAATTGTATGTATCGGATTTTTCGTTTTACTTTTCCTTTAGCTCTATTCTTGACCATAAGTGTCTGGCTCTGTAGTTGTGGTAATTCGGTTCCCCGCAAGTATCTGCAGCCGGATGAATTGGAAGACATCCTTTATGACTATCATGTGGCTTTAGGTATGGTTTCTTCAAATTATGAGGAAATGGACAAGAGGGCATATAATGAACGTTTATATAAACTGGCTGTTCTGAAGAAGCATGGGGTAAGTGAAGAAAAATTCGAAAAATCTATGGTCTATTATATGCGTCATGCCGAAGACCTGCAGAAAATTTATAAATCTCTTTCTGAACGTGTTAGGGTGGAGGCTGCCCAGATGGGAGCTAGCATTGGCACTATGGACTCAGGATTGACGGCAGTTGGTGATACTGCTAATATCTGGCCTATTGAATCGGGGCTTGTCCTCATGCAACGACAGCCTTATCATGTGGTCTCCTTTGAGATAAAGGCTGACACTACTTTCCATAAGGGCGACCGCTTTAATCTTGGATTCGATAGTCAGTTCCTCTTTCAGGAGGGATTCAAAGATGGTATTGCCATGCTGACTTTGCGTTTCCAGAACGATAGTGTTGCAACACGTTCACTTCATTTCTCTTCAAATAGCCGTTATAATCTGGATCTCAATGATAATGACCGGCTTGGCGTGAAAGAGATACGCGGCTTCTTTTATCTTAATAAGGAGCAGAATGTACAGACCTCCACTACACTTAAGCTTCTTTTCCTCAGTCGTATCCAGCTTCTGCGTATGCGTTCTCAAGAGCCGAAGCCACTTTCCACAACACTTGGAGAAAGTGTGCAGGAATCCTCAGAAGACGGTCGCTCCAATACTACGGATTCTCCTCAGAAAATTCAATCGGAACCGAGCGTCCCTAATTTGCCCAAACGTGAACTGGTTAGATAGTTTATATGTCAGAAGGTATTAGAAAAGTAGCTGCTCACGAAGTCCATGTTGACGGCATGGTTTTACATCAGGCTGTTGTAGAGTTAAAGGAAGGGAGAGTGCTCAATTATTATAAATTCACAGAAGAACAGCCACTTACGGAATGGTTAGGCGGAGTTATTGAAGTCCGAGATAGCTATGCTTTTTGGAATGGGCAGGCTTTGAAGTAGTTTTTTTGCCTATTATATTATATAATAAGGTATATAAGAAGGTTCTATTCGAAATAGAGTCTTCTTTGCTTTTTTTAACAACCACTAATTTAATAGTATAAAACAATGGTAAAATAGTATCAATGATGTTGATAGGGAATTCGTATCTTTGCATACGAAAACTTTATAAATCATTGATTATAATGAAACGTATTTCAATCTTATTGTTGAATTTGCTTGTGCTTGCTATTGCAAGCGCACAGATTCGTGGTAATTCAATTACTGTAACTGTTACTCCAGATCATAAAGATTGGAATTATCGAGTAGGGGAGAAATGCCAGTTCACAGTTAATGTGCTGCGTTCAGGAACCTTAGTTGATAATGTAAAGGTAGATTATGAGGCTGGCCCTGAAATGTACCCTGAAGTGAAAAAAACAGGTGTGATGTTGAAGAACGGCACTATGAAATGGACAGGTAAAATGACTAAGCCTGGTTTTTACCGTCTGAAAGTGACGGCACATGTGGATGGTCGCGATTATCAAGCTTGGTGTACGGCTGGATATAATGTTGAGGAAATCAAGCCTACAACTGTTGAACCTATAGACTTTGATGAGTTTTGGACAAACACGCTGAAGGAAGCCCGCAATACCTCATTGGAACCCACCTGCGAACTATGGGCAGAGAAATGTACGGATCAGGTGAAGGTTTACTTGGTGTGTTTTCAGAATATGCGTTGGGGTTCAAGAACTTATGGCGTGCTTTCCGTTCCTTCTAAACCAGGAAAATATCCCGCCTTACTTCGTGTTCCAGGAGCCGGAATCCGACCTTATCCCGGCGATCAGTGGATGGCTTCAAAGGGTATGATTACGCTTGAAATAGGTATTCATGGTATTCCCGTTAACTTCACACAGGATTATTATGACAAACTCTTCAACGGTGCTTTGAACAGATATTGGGAGAATAATCTCGGAGATCGTGACAAGAATTATTATAAACGTGTAGTAGTTGGCTGTGTGCGTGCCGTTGATTATATTGCTCAAATGGATCAGTGGGACGGAAAGAACCTTTGTGTTACTGGCTCGTCACAAGGCGGATTTCTCTCTTTGGCAACGGCTGCCCTTGATAAGCGCGTTTCCTGTTATGGGGCTGTTCATGCTGCCATGTGTGACTATACTGCCGCATTGGAGGGTACAGCATGCGGATGGCCTCATTATTTCTACGATTATGCAAAAGCTAAAGCACGCGATGCTGCCTATGCGAAAGAGCATTCAAAAGAGATTGAAGCCTCGCGTTATTACGATGGTGTGAACTTTGCACGCCGTATTACCTGTCCCGGATGGTTTTCATTTGGTTATAACGATGATGTGGTTCCACCAACAACTGCCTTTGCCACTTACAATTCCGTGAAGGCTCCAAAGGAAGTACATCCCTATCAGCAGACAGCCCACTTCTGGTATCAGGAACAGTGGGACGAATGGAATGAATGGATTTGTAAACAATTAGGAGTAATTTATTAAGATTTTAATTATATGAAAAAGGTTATGACTGTTGCCTTGTTGATGCTCACATTGAGCACATATGCGCAAAACAAGGTAAAGAGTGAGATGAAGGAGGATTGCTGCCAGAAAGAACAAATGGGGTGCTGTAAACAAACACCTGCTACAAAACTGATAGAGCGTCTGAATGCGCTGGCAAAGAAAGGTGTTATGTATGGACATCAGGATGCTCCATTCTATGGCCTTACATGGGAGTGGGAAGATGGTCGCTGTGACGTAAAGGAAACCTGCGGTGACTTTCCTGCCGTGATGGGATTCGAGCTTGGCGGCATTGAAATGGGTGATGCCAAGAATCTTGATTCCGTTCCATTCACTCGGATGCGTGAAGAAATCATAGCCCATCATGAACGTGGGGGCATTGTAACCATTTCATGGCATCCCCGTAATCCGCTTACGACTATCATGGGTGGAGGACCTGCAGGACAGAAATTCCCTGAAGGAACAGCTTGGGATGTTTCAAGTACAGAAGTTGTAAAAAGCATACTTCCTGGAGGACAGAAGCATGACAAATTTGTTATCTGGATGCAACGAGTGGCTACTTTCCTGGCTTCATTGAAAACGCCGGGAGGCGAACCTGTTCCTATTATTTTCCGTCCGTGGCATGAACATACAGGTTCCTGGTTCTGGTGGGGAGAAAAACTTTGTACCGCAGAACAGTATGTAGCCCTTTGGAATATGCTTCAGGACTATCTTCGCCAGCAGCATTTCTGCAATCTCGTTTGGGCTTATTCACCAGGAATGGCATCCGATTTGACAGAGGCTAAGTATCTTGAGCGTTATCCTGGTGACGACCGCATTGAACTGCTCGGTTTTGATGGCTATCAGTGGGGCACGAAGAAAGACTTTGTCTCACAGTTCGACCAGAATCTGAAGATGCTTACGGCTCTTGCAAAGAAGAAAAATAAGTTGTGTGCCATCACGGAGTGCGGATTGAAAAACCTTACAGATCCTACATGGTGGACAAGTACCTTGTGGCCCGTAGTAGAGAAGTATGAAGGGGTCAGCTATCTGCTCACATGGAGAAACTATAAGAAAGAGTGGTTCGGACCTTCACCCGAACAACCAGACGCATCCTATTTCCGTGAATTCTACAAGTCGCCAAAGACCCTATTCTTGAATGAGATCAAATAATTAAAACTAAAAGGACAAACCATGACTGAATTTGAAAAGAAAGTGGCCGCCTTACGAGCACATCATGAGGAGTTGCTCACTAAGAAAAACAAAAAAGTGGAGTGGGGAAACGGTATCTACGAGAAATACGTGAACCCTATCCTTACAGCCGAGCATACACCGCTGGAATGGCGCTATGACTTCAACGAGAAAGACAATCCCTATCTGATGCAACGCATTATGATGAATGCCACACTTAATTCTGGTGCTATCAAATT
>CACZVX010000059.1 GCA_902784755.1 uncultured Prevotellaceae bacterium | reverse complement strand
CAGGGCTTGATTAATGAGGGTGAGCATATTGTAATTTGCGCTCATCGCAGTCCCGATGGAGATGCAATAGGCTCTTCGTTGGGCATGGCCGGTTATCTGCGCAGTCAGGGCAAGAATCCGTTTGTTTGTGTGCCAGATATGTTTCCTGATTTCCTGCAGTGGATGCCTGGAGCACAAGGGATTGTGCGCTTTGATAAGCATCCAGAGGAGGTTGCAAAGGCCATCATGGAAGCAGATATTATCTTTTGCCTGGATTTCAGTCAGGAAGATCGCTTAGGTGATATGACACCGCTTTTGGTTCAGTCTAAGGCTAAGAAGGTGGTTATCGACCATCATCCCACTCCCACAATACCTAGTGTACTACGGATAAGCCAGCCCCAAATGAGTAGTGCATCAGAAGTGGTTTTTCGTGTGATTTGGCAATTGGGAGGTTTTGAACTCATGACGCGTCAGGATGCTGTCTGTCTCTATTGCGGAATGATGACTGATACAGGGGGATTTACCTACAATTCCGCAGCCCCTGAACTCTTCTTCATTATTTCTCAACTACTTACCAAGGGCATCAACAAAGATAAAATATACCGCAATGTTTATCACACGTTTTCGGAATGGCGCCTGCGCCTGACGGGCTATGTGCTGTATCAGAAGATGAATGTCTTCCCCCATAAGCATGCGGCCTATTTCACTTTGACCCGTCAGGATCTTAAACGATTCCATTATGTTAAAGGTGATGCGGAGGGACTGGTGAACATGCCTTTACAGATGAGGGGAATCCGTTTGAGTATCTCCCTCCGGGAAGACACGGAACACGACAATCTCATCTGGGTGAGTCTCCGTTCGGTGGATGATTTCTCCTGTACAAAGATGGCTGAGAAATACTTTAATGGCGGTGGACATCTCAATGCTTCAGGTGGCCGCCTGTATTGCACGATGGCAGAAGCAGAGCAGATTGTTCGTAAGGCAATTGAAGAATTATAATTTTTTATCATGGCCCATGTGGCATAATACATTTATTTTTAGTACTTTTGCAACCAAATCAATTTTGAAGACGGAAAATGATAATTAAAGGATATACTGTAACAAGGCAAGTGTGGGTTCTCGCCCTTCTTTGCATGCTTTGTGTTTCCTGTCATGACTATGAGACCTATGCTGAGCAGAAGGAGGATGAGAAGAACGCCATCAATGCCTATATCGCTAAGAAAGGAATCAATGTCATTAGCGAAAGCACATTCTTTGCACAGGATTCCATGACCGATGCTTCGAAAAACGAATATGTTCTGTTTGAGAGCAGCGGTGTTTATATGCAGATCGTACATAAAGGTTGCGGACAGAAAGTTAAGTCTGGTGAAACGGTTAAGGTGCTTAGTCGTTTCTCGGAGTATAATGTGGTTACCGACAGTCTGAGACTTTCAAATGTCACTAGCCTTTATTCAAGATACCCGGAAAAGATGCTTGTTACTAATACTAATGGCACCTTCACAGGCTCTTTCTTTACAGATGGAAATTTTGACATAAGTTTGATGAGTTCCGCTTATAACAGTACATCTGTTCCTGCAGGATGGCTTATTCCTTTTGCTTATGTAAACATTGGTCGTCCGGCTAATGAGACCGACCAAATAGCAGAAGTGAATCTTATTGTTCCCCATACGCAAGGCCACTCCTATGCCTCGCAGAATGTGACTCCTTTTTTCTATTCCATTACGTTTGAGCGTGGCAAATAGGAATTTGTAAATTAGATATAATCAAGATATGACACTTATTAAATCAATATCGGGCATCCGTGGTACAATCGGAGGCCCTACGGGTGATACCCTGAACCCACTTGATATCGTGAAGTTTGTAACTGCTTATGCTACCTTTATTAAGAGGAGAGAGGAGAGAGAAAAGAGAAAAGAAGCTCCCAGTGGTAAGATTGTTGTAGGTCGCGATGCACGCATTTCCGGTGAAATGGTGAAGAACGTGGTTTGTGGAACTTTGATGGGTTATGGCTATGATGTGATTAATATTGGCCTTGCCACCACACCGACCACCGAATTGGCCGTGCGCATGAGTGGTGCTGATGGTGGTATCATCATTACCGCCTCGCATAATCCCCGCCAATGGAACGCCCTAAAACTGCTCAACAACGAGGGTGAGTTCCTCAATAAGGAAGATGGAAACGAGGTGCTCCGTATTGCAGAGGCAGAGGAATTTGAATATGCCGATGTGGACCATTTGGGTAAATATATTGAAGACAATACTTTCAACGAGCGTCACATCCAAAGTGTGCTCGCCCTGAAACTCGTTGACCACGAGGCTATTTGCAAGGCTGGCTTTCGCGTTTGCGTTGATGCCATCAATAGTGTGGGGGGCATTATCCTTCCAGATCTTCTCAAGGCTTTGGGTGTTGACTATGAGATATTGAATGGAGAGGCCAATGGAGATTTCGCTCATAATCCCGAACCGCTGGAGAAGAACTTGCAGGGTATCATGGGACGTATACGTGAAGGTGGTTTCGACCTCGGCATCGTTGTGGATCCCGATGTGGATCGTTTGGCATTCATTTGCGAGGATGGTTCGATGTTTGGTGAGGAATACACACTTGTTTCTGTTGCTGATTATATTCTTTCTCATAATCCTGGTAATACCGTTTCTAACCTTTCTTCGACTCGTGCCCTTCGCGATGTTACGGAAAAGCATGGCGGTGTCTATACAGCTGCTGCTGTAGGTGAGGTGAATGTTACAACGAAGATGAAGGAAGTGGGAGCCGTAATTGGTGGAGAGGGCAATGGCGGCGTCATCTATCCCGAGAGCCACTATGGCCGCGATGCACTCGTAGGTATCGCCCTGTTCCTCAGTTCCCTCGCACAGAAAGGCATGAAGGCCACCGAGTTGCGCAAGACCTTCCCCAACTATTTCATTGCCAAGAACCGAATTGACCTGACGCCTACTACCGATGTAGATGCCATTTTGGTGAAGGTTAAGGAAATGTTTAAGGACGAACAGGTTAACGATATCGACGGCGTGAAGATTGACTTCCCCGACAAGTGGGTTCATCTGCGCAAATCAAACACTGAGCCCATCATCCGTGTCTATAGTGAGGCCCATTCCATGGAAGAGGCCGATGACTTGGGCAAGCAGATCATGGACATTGTCTATAAAATGCAGGGATGATTCAACGAAGACGAGGGATAAGCTTTAGAACAAAGAGAACATGTACTGAGCGGCCCAAATAACGATTCGTATCATAATAATAAGCAGGATGCAGAGGCCTATGAAAATAGCCAAGCTGTAGCCTGCTTTTCTATTGACCGTGTGGATGATTTCCTGGTCGCCTTCCACAAAGCCGCGGATGAGAGTCATGTTTTGACGGTTGGAACGGTGGAAGATGTCGAATACGTCACCAATGTAGAAAGGAATCATACCGAGAACGACATCTCGAAGCGTGTTGTTAAGAATCGCTAAGGTAAGAGGAAAGGAGCGCACACCAATGGCGGAGAAAAGTACATAGCCGATAGAAAAGACAGCAGCAATGGCATCACCCACACCGCCAGGAATGGCAAAACCTAGGGCCGCATCCAGATAGTAGCGGTCCATGATGTCGGCAATCTTCTGCAGCAACTTGTAAGACTTGCCTTTCTCAAGTCTTTCGCGCATCTCTATTCTTTTTTGTTCTTCCACGGCTACAAAATAACGATAAAAATATGAGGAAACCAAATGTTTTTTGTATTTTTGTGAACTGTAATCAAATTGTAATCCAATTACCACTATGAAGAAATTATTTATGCTTATTGTTTGCGCTGTTTCTTTTTTGACAGGTGTTGCAGACACTATGGATCAAATTATGCCGACAGATCAGGTGGCCAATTATGACGTGGTTCCTTTACCTCGCCAAATAGAAATGAAGAAAGGGTCTGGTTTCCAGATGAATTCCACCATTTACATTGTGGTGAAGGATGCTTCCTTGGCGAGAGATGCAGAATTCCTCCGTGACTATCTTTTGGGGGAGAATCAGATGAGTGCTGTTATTCAGGAGAAGGGCATCAGCGGCCATACCATCGTGCTGCAGCTGAATCCGAAGATGACGGAAAAGGAGGGCTACCGCATCAGCATAAGTTCGAAACTGGTGACGATAGAGGGACTAACGCCACAGGGTGTATTTTATGGCATTCAGACTCTGCGGAAATCATTGGCAGGTTTTAAGAAGTATGCCATTCTTCCTGCGGCCGTGATTGAGGATGCCCCACGCTTTGCTTACCGAGGCATGCATCTCGACGTGGCCCGCCATTTCTTTGGTGTGGAGTTTGTGAAGAAGTATCTCGATGCGATGGCGATGCACAATATGAACCGCTTCCACTTTCATCTGACCGACGATCAGGGCTGGCGCGTGGGTATTGACCGTTATCCGAAACTGATAGAGGAGGGCTCGAAGCGCAACTACACGGTCTTGGGTCGCAATTCCCCGATTGATGACGGTACGCCCTACGGCGGTAGTTTCACCAAGGAGGAGTTGAAGGAAATCGTGCGATACGCGCAGGAACGCTTTATCACGGTGATTCCGGAGATTGATATGCCGGGTCACATGCTGGGGGCGCTGAAGGCCTATCCTGAATTGGGATGCACGGGCGGACCTTACGAAGTGGAGGGCCACTGGGGTGTCTTCGAGGATATTCTATGTGCTGGAAAGGAAGAGACCTTTAATTTCATAGAAGGTGTGTTGACGGAACTGATGGAGATATTCCCATCTGAATATATCCATATTGGCGGTGATGAGGCTCCGAAAGTGAGGTGGGAGCAATGTCCACGTTGCCAGCAGCGTATTAAGGATTTAGGGCTAAAAGCCGATGAAGGGCATACGGCGGAAGCCAAACTGCAGGGCTATTTCACCAAACGTATAGAGGCATTCTTGAATGCTCATGGACGAAAATTGATCGGTTGGGATGAACTGATGGAAAGTGATGTCAATGAGAGTGCTACGATCATGAGCTGGCGTGGTGTGAAAGGTGGTTTGGCAGCTTCACAAAAAGGGCATGACGTCATCATGTCACCAACAAGCCATTGCTATTTCGATTATTACCAGACGAAAGATCATGAGTGGGGAGAACCATTCTCCTTTGCCAATATCATTACTGTGGAGACTACTTACGGTCTTGATCCTGCTCCTAAGACGTTATCTCCTGAAGCGCAAGCTCATATTCTCGGTGCTCAGGCAAACCTTTGGACGGAATATATTGCCCATGAAAGTCAGGCATTCTATCAGGTGCTGCCCCGTATGGGAGCTTTGTGTGAAGTGCAGTGGGTGATGCCTGAGAAAAAAGATTACAAGCAGTTCGTGGAAAGGGAGCGCCGCCTTACCTTATTATATAAACACTATGGCTGGCCATTTGCCCCACACATTTTTAAAGTGAAGAGTGAAGAATGAAGAGTGTAGAATTATGATTACTCTTTATGCTTGAAAACTGAAAAAACTGTCAGAGTTTACGGGCTTTGGCATAGGCATTTTGAGCCATGCGGTTGATGATGTCGAGGGCAAGTTCCTCGTCCATAAGGCCAGCTTCTGCACAAGGTGTGTAGCGGTTGGCCTCTTCTGTTGTGGCCAGTCTTCCCTCCAGTAAAAACATGAAATGTCGCTTATATTCTTCCACCATTGCATTGTAGAAAGGTTCCGTGCGGCAGGCAATGCGCACCAGTTGCATCATGTCGTTAGTGGGATTTTTCCGAAGGGCGTTTTCAATTTCCTCGGCTTCATAATTCATACGTGCAATAGCATAGAAAGCCTCCTGATTGTAGATCTTCGAAATATGTTCATAGTATTCCAGCAGCCTCTGCTTTACGGCTTTGGTATCGTTGAGGTCCTTACCTTCCATCATACCTGTCAGGAAGTATTTGAAAAAGGTGCGCACGAGGGCGGCAAGTACACGGTCTTTACTTATCTTGTTCATGTTTGATGGCTTTAATATTTCTCATAAGTCCTTCGTATTTGGCCCGTTTTACAGCTGAACCTTTGAATAACTGCTGATATTGTTCCACTGACAGCTGTTGCCAGTCTTCTTCTTTCATAGAAAGCAGTTCGTCGGTAGGTTGAAGCAAAGGTTCATCAGTGGGTTGTGCCTTAGCATTCCAAGGACAAACCTGTTGGCAACGGTCACATCCATAGAAGGTTTCACCCATTTTCTGGGCTGCTTCCTCCGGAATGTCACCTCGATTCTCGATGGTGAGGTAGGAAAGGCATAAGGAGGAAGAAAACGAGGTCCCCCTTTCGGTCTCCGAGGGGGCTAGGCTTAATGCACCTGTAGGACATGCATCTATGCATCGGTGGCAACTACCGCAACGCTGTTGGCAAGGGGCATCGGACTCCAGTTCAATATCTACAAAAAGTTCTCCTAGGAAGAACTGACTGCCCATGCCGGGGATAATGAGCTGATGGTTCTTGCCGATAAAACCGAGCCCTGCCTTCATGGCCCAATAGCGTTCCAGAACGGGGGCACTGTCGGTGAAGGCACGGAAGGAAGTCCCCTCAGGGGAAGATGAGAGGGAGACTATGAAGGCAGCCAATTTATAGAGTTTCTGCTTCACGATGTCGTGATAGTCCTTGCCAATGGCATAGTTGGCAAATCCCTTTACGGGCTGAGAGGGGGCATAATTCAAGGCTACGCTGATGATACTTTTCGCACCAGGCATCAGTATACGGGGATCAAGACGCTTATCCTCATAATTCTCCATATACTGCATGGTGGCATGGCCTCCCCGCTGAATCCAGCTTTGGAAGGCCTTGGCTGCCTCGGTATCCACAGGTTCCGCTTTGGCAATACCGCAGGCAGAAAAGCCGAGGCGTAGTGCCTCGGCTTTTATTTCACGGGATAACTTTGAATTCATAGCCTTGTTCGATAAGCCAGTCTAAGGATTGCGGCAGAGCCGTTTGCAGTTTGTCGATGCTTTTCAGCGAGTCGTGGAAGGTAATAATAGAGCCGTTGCGCGTATAGGTCTTCACGTTTTCCACTACATCCTCTGCGTTAAGCCGGTTAGAGTAGTCGCGGGTAACCACATCCCACATCACTACGCGATAATATTTCTTTATCCAGTAGTATACGCTATGGCGCATCACACCGTGAGGTGGGCGGAAGAGGTTGCTATGTAGGTACTCATTGGCCTGATAGGTATTGATGACATACGTGGTGGTCCAATGTTTGAACGACCCCAGATGGTTCATCGTATGGTTACCTATCCGATGTCCGGCGGCCTTCACCCTTTCGAAAAGTTCTGGGTATTTACGTACATTGTCGCCCACCATGAAGAAGGTGGCCTTAATATCGTAACGTTCCAGCGTCTCAAGGATGAAAGGCGTAGCCTCGGGAATAGGGCCGTCGTCGAACGTCAGATAGACCGAATGTTCGTTCGGGTCCATTCTCCAGGTTGCGTGCGGATAAAACAACCGGAGCCATCGTGCTGGCTGTTCAATTATCATTTATTCTAACTGCATCAGTTGCCCACCATTCGCCTGATAGATCTTGGTGAGATTCTCCAGTTGTTTGTAGAACTTATCGGCCAGAGACGGGTCAACCATATCAGCCACATCGATACAGTTGTTCATGATATAGAACTGCATCATAGCCTCATTCTGATAGCCTTGTAGTGTGGATCCCGTAAATGAAGAGTAGTAGGCTGCATATTGACGTGCATTTTCGTAGACGGCTGAGACATACTCCTTCGCCTTTGCCTTCATACCCAGCAGGGCATAAGCCTTGGCGAGATCATGGGCACCGCTCATATAGGTGAGAGGCACGTTGTAAGGGGGAATCTCCTGTTCGCAATAGGCAAGTGCCTTCTTGGCTTGATCGGTCTTACCTTCGGAAATGAGATGGCTTATCAATTGACCGAACAGGCGGCGATGCGTGAAGCACATGCGGGTAACTGTCTCGTCAAGATAAAGACCCTTTTCTTTCAGGCCACCATACTTGAAGCGGGTCATCATGTTCTTATATACCTTATCGGTATCGAAGTTCTTGGCACCGGGCTTATTGGTGGTGAACGGCGTGATGCGGTTAGCCAGACCCTCTTGTATGAAGTTGTCACCGAGATTCATGTAGTTCTCCTGACCAACGGTGATGGCCACGTAGATAGGACGTGTCCAGTTGCAGTTGGCAATCATCTCGAGCATCATCAGGTCGCCCTTGTAAAGGGCGTTCTTGCCTTTCAGCGAGATGACCATCTTATCAGGAATGGAATCGCTGGCCATGAGCATACCGCTCTTGCGTACGGCTTCCTTGTCGATGGTCACATAGACTGTATCGGTAGGAATGAAGTGCAGTTCCTGATTCTTCGAACGTACCCAATACTTCAGCACATTCTTCAGTTCAAACGGATCATCGCCAAACTGCTTCTTGGCTTCCTCGGGATTCTCCTGGTAAAATTTCAACAGAGCCTCTTCCTGTTCGGGCACAACCTCTACATATTCGTTGGTTCCGGCACAGTAGTCAAGTCGTGGCCAGGTGATAGGCACAGAAGGCGAGTCGTAAGCAGGACGGCGCATCTGGTCGATGTACCAGTCGGTCTGCAGATAACTCAGGTTGCATACACGCGTATCTGTGCGCACCCCTTCAGCTTCTTGATTGTACCAGAGTGGGAAGGTATCGTTGTCACCGTTGGTGTAGATGATAGGATTACCTTCGTCCTGCATCGTCATCAGATAATTCTGTCCAAAGTCGCGGCAGGTGTAGCGGCCTGAGCGGTCGTGGTCATCCCAAGTCTGCGAAACCATTTGGAGGGGAACTAGGATAGTGGCTATAGCGACTATAGTGGCTATTGCTACACCATTTACCTTTGGCAGACGTTTCTTGATTAAATCATAAAGAGCTGCCACACCCAGTCCGCACCAAATAGCATAAGCGTAGAACGAACCTGCATAGGCATAGTCGCGCTCACGAGGCTGCATGGGTGTCTGGTTCAAATAGACCACGATAGCGAGTCCCGTCATGAAGAAAAGGAAGAAGACTACCCAGAACTGCTGGATGCCGCGCTTGCCGCGATAAGCCTGCCAGAGCAGACCAATGATGCCGAGGATGAGCGGCAGACAGTAGAATACGTTGTGCCCCTTGTTCTCTTTTAGTTCGTCAGGAAGCAGACTTTGGTCGCCCAGACGTGCATTATCGATGAAAGGAATACCCGTAATCCAGTTGCCGTGCTCCAGTTCTCCATTGCCCTGAATGTCGTTCTGACGGCCAGCAAAGTTCCACATAAAGTAGCGCCAGTACATGAAGTTGCACTGATAGCTGAAGAAGAAGAAAATGTTCTCCAGTTGTGAAGGCATACGCACCATGACGGTCTCGCCACAGCGGTCGTAGGGCTTTTCAGTGCCCTTTACAACCCATGCCGGTGAACCCTGCATCCAGCTCTCGTATGAAGAGGCATGGCCGGAGTCGTGCATACGCGGGAACAGCATATTTTGTGCATATTCGTAGGAATTCTTATGACGCACGATGAAGTAAGAGTCTTTTTCATCGGCAGAGGCTTTTTCCTTCTGCTGATAGACGGGAGCTCCCTGTTTCATACGAGGCTTGCAATACTGGCCTTCTACGTCGAAAGCCACCTGTGAAGTATAGGCTTGACCATAGATCAACGGACGGTCGCCATACTGGTCACGACTCAGATAGCTACCCAGCGTGAAGATGTCCTCGGGAGAGTTCTGGTCCATTGGTGGGTTGGCGGCCGAACGGATCATGATGACCGCGTACGAACTATAGCCAATCATTAGCATGAGCATGCAGAGCAGGGCCGTGTTCTTCACACGGGCACTGATAAGCTGCACCTTCTCCTTCGCACCGGTCTTGCGCTGCAGTATAAACCAGAGAATGGCAAGCACGATGACACCGATGACGACAGCACTCCATCCATAGCCATAGAAAGGAATACCCAGCATGCCAACGGAAGCTAGAAACGCAATGTTCTGGCGGGTTGCGCTTTTGTTTGTATAGGTCTCATAGATAGCCCAGAGCACCACTGCCGTGAGCACGATGATATAGACGATCAGACCCGTGTTGAACGGCATGTGCAGTGTGTTTACGAAGAATAGCTCAAACCATCCGCCAACGGTGATGATGCCGGGCACCACGCCATAAAGGATAGCGGCTACCAGCACAACTGAAACAAGGAGTGCCAAAAGCGAGCCTTTGAGGTTTGCATCGGGGTGACGGCGATAATACCACACCAATACGATAGCCGGCACACATAATAGGTTTAGCAAGTGGACACCGATGGAAAGTCCGGTGATATAAGTGATGAGCACTAGCCAGCGGTCGCTGTGAGGCTCGTCGGCATGGTCTTCCCATTTCAGGATGAGCCAGAACACCAAAGCGGTCAAGGCCGATGAATAGGCATACACCTCACCCTCGACGGCAGAGAACCAGAACGTGTCGCTGAAAGTATAGATCAGCGCGCCCACCATACCTGAAGCCTCAATGGCGATGAGCTTCTGCGTGGTCAGTTCGCTCCAGTCCTTTAGAATCAGTTTACGCACGAGATGCGTGATGGTCCAGAAAAGGAACAGGATGCAGGAGGCTGAAAGCAGCGCACTCATCATGTTTACCATGCGGGCCACCTGCGATGGATCGCTAACAAACTGTGAGAACAAGTTGGCGGTGAGCATGAAAAACGGTGCTCCGGGTGGATGGCCTACTTCCATCTTATATCCGGTTACAATAAACTCAGGACAGTCCCAGAAAGAGGCTGTCGGCTCAATAGTGCTGCAATATACGAAGGCGGCAATCAGAAAAGCTGCCCAGCCTAGGATATTGTCCACCAGTTTAAATTGCTTCATTTATTTTAAATTGTGTATGATGAATCGTATTCAGTTTGCAAAGATACTTCTTTTTAAGGAGTATTCGGGAGTTGGTCGCGTTAAAAGGCGTTAAACCAATGGGATGTCGGGAAAATGTCAGATAAAAAGGTCAGCTCCAAAGACGAGAAGAAAGTAACGTAGAAACTTGCCGATGGTGATGCTTACGAGGGAAATGATGAAATTAGAGCGCAAGAATCCCAGCATAATGGTGATGGCACTGCCCAGAATTGGCAAGAAGGCAAAGAATCCGGCCCAAGCACCACGCCCGGACATGAACTGTTGCGCTTTGTAGAGATCTTCCTTTTTCACGTGCAGGTAGCGTTCCACCCAGTCGAGCCGTCCCAATCGTCCCACACCATAGTTGAAGAGCGAGCCCAACACATTGCCGATAGTTCCATAGATGATGAGTGGCCAGTTGTCAAGTCCGGCTGCCATAAACCCCACCATAACAGCCTCACTACTGAAAGGGAAGAAACTGCCAGCCAGAAAGGCCGCAACGAGCATTCCCCAATAACCGTATTGGCTTAGAAAGTCGAGGAGTATATCCATAGGTTCAGGGCTGTCAGCAGTAGGGTAATCAACAGCAGTCCGTAGAACGTGATGTTGGACAGGCGGCTTTGAGTATGAGCTATGAAATGGGCAATCAGCGGACTGGTGCAGACAATCATCAGGCCGAAGAGCACACTGAAATGCTGAGGCTGCAGGATGATAAAGAGGATGATGAGCAAGTCGAACATGATGAAGAAATGGTAGATCATGCGCGTACGGATGCGGTCAAGCCTGTTTTTCCACAAATAGTGAATAATGCTTATCAAGGCCATCAGCAATACGAAGACGAAGGTAATCTGCTGATTGATAGTGAGATAGGAATAGTCAAAGATGGGCTGGAAACTAATTAGGCTCTTGAAATGCGTAATCAGTAGGTCTTGCTTATCCAGATAGAAGGCGATGCCCGCTGTAAACCAATAGGGGGTGATGAGTCCCAACAGCGAAGCCCACAGCATTTTAGAACTGAAAGCCATCAAGTAGAAGGCCATCATCAGCCATATGAAAGGCACAAAGAAGACAATCTGGATAAACACGCAGCTGGCAATGCCCAGACATAGGAAAGCAAAATAGGTGAGCCCTGGTGATTCCTTGTCCTGATAGGTGTGGAAAATCAGCGTGCAGAACATGATGACGCTCAGCATGCAGATGGCCACCTTGACAGAAGGAAATAAGAAAACAGCCATCGACGTCAGGGCTAGAAAGGTGCACGAAACCATGCGGCTGTACATGTGAAGCAAAGCGTTGGTGTTGTTCAGCTCCACCATCAGGTAGGTAGATAGCATGAGCATGGCAAACTGAGGATACCACTGGCCTTCCACCAGCCCGCCCAATAGCCAGATGCCCAATGCATACATTGCCATCAACGGCAATGCATAACGGCTCTCCGCAACCTTGTTCTGAAATCTTTTCACCTACTTAAGAAAACACTCAAATGCTTGTCAAAAATCTTAAAATGGCTATCTAAAAACTCAAAAATCCCGTTTGTAATCAGAGGTCTGCACCGATGTCTGAACGGAAATATTTGTCGGTGAACTTGATTTTCTGGGCTTCCTGGAACGACTTAGCCAGGGCTTCCGCCTTGTCCTTTCCGTAGCTGGAAACTGCAATCACACGACCGCCATTGGTCACTACCTGTCCATTCTTCAGAGCGGTTCCGGCATGGAAAACGATGCTACCTTCCACTTCGTCAATACCCGTGATGGGATAACCCTTCTTGTAGGCCTGTGGATAACCGCCGCTGACAAGCATCACGCACACGGCAGCCCGCTCATCGAAGGTGATTTCGCGCTCGTTGAGATTACCCTCAGCCACTCCTTCGAAGAGGTCCACAATGTCACTTTTCAGGCGCAGCATCACGGTTTCTGTCTCGGGATCACCCATACGGCAGTTGTATTCAATCACCATGGGATTGCCCTTCACGTTAATTAATCCAAAGAAGATAAATCCTTTATAATCAATACCTTCAGCCAGAAGTCCTTCAACTGTTGGTTTAATGATGCGCTGTTCCACTTTCTGCATCCAGTCCTCGTCGGCAAAAGGAACTGGTGACACGCTGCCCATGCCTCCGGTGTTTAGGCCAGTGTCGTGCTCGCCGATGCGCTTATAGTCCTTGGCTTCAGGAAGAATCTTGTAATGTTCACCGTCAGTCAGTACGAAGACAGAGCATTCGATGCCACTCAGGAATTCCTCAATGACCACCCGTGAAGAGGCGTTGCCGAACATACCGCCCAGCATCTCCTTCAGTTCTTTCTTGGCTTCGTCGATGGTAGGGAGGATGAGTACGCCCTTGCCAGCGCAAAGTCCGTCGGCCTTCAGCACATAAGGTGCTTCGAGTGTCTCCAGGAATCTCAGTCCTTCCTCCAGGTGCTCACCATCGAAAGTCTCGTAACGGGCTGTCGGAATCTGGTGGCGCTGCATGAAACCTTTGGCAAAATCCTTCGAGCCTTCCAATACAGCTCCTGCCTTTGAAGGACCAATAACGGGAATCTGAACTGTGCGTGCATCAGACTTGAACTCATCATAGATGCCTTTTACCAGCGGGTCTTCAGGACCCACCACCACCATGTCTATGGCATTGTCGAGCACGAACTGTTTGATTTTCTCAAACTCGTTGACGCCGATAGACACATTCTCGCCCACGTTCACTGTGCCCGCATTACCTGGGGCAATGAACAGTTTCTCACACTTTGCGCTCTGCGCAATCTTCCATGCCAAGGCGTGCTCACGGCCGCCGCTGCCTAACAGTAATATCTTCATACCTACGGTTTTGATTCTTTCTGCAAAGGTACACAGATTCCATCAAATACCCAAACATTCAACCTTGTTTTTCTCGGTTTCAGTTTACGTCGTCCGACAGGCCTGATTACATTCATTACATTTATAACATGTAATTTCCAGTCATCCATCTATTCTGCACACTTATAACATTATATATAAAATAATACTTATAGGTTATTTTAAATTAACTATCTATTCTGTATGCCTGAAAGCATTCCCGAAGTGTTCCCTAGAAAATACAAGGTAATTATTCTGGTAGATATAATTGGGGTGATTTCCCCTCCAAGCAGAGATAATAATACCTGTTTGCAGCGGAAGCAGTCTTGATGGATATGCGGCCTTGTAAGAATGCCGTAGAAGCAATGTAAGAATGCCGTAGAAGCAATGTAAGAATGGCGTAGAAGCAATGTAAGAATGCCATGGAGACAAAGGGGCTGCTGCATGCCCCGAAGACGCTCCTGGAAATCTTAAAAACATTTGCATATATCAAAAATAGTTTATATCTTTGCAGTATCAAAGGAAATGATAGAGTCACTTGTTATGAGCCTGAAAAAAGTATTCTTCCAAGTCGTTTGCCTGCTGGCCCTTGTGCTGCTCACAGGCTGTAAGAAGGAGGCAGAAAGTCCAGTCAGCGGGCATGCCGCCTACTATTGGAGTACCGTTTTCAAGCTCAGCGATGTTCAACGGTCCTTCATCCGCGACCATACCA
>CACZVX010000058.1 GCA_902784755.1 uncultured Prevotellaceae bacterium | reverse complement strand
GGCTTTCGTTGCGCCTATCAGGGCAGCTTTGGCGGCACTGTAATTCGTCTGTCCTGCCATGCCTTTTAGTCCTGAGAGCGAAGCCATATTCACAATACGTCCCCCACGACGGCGGGGCATCATGTGCTTCAGCAGGCGGCGTGTGATATAAAAGAATCCATTCAGCGAAGTATCGAGCACGTTGTGCCATTCCTCATCACCCATCATGAACATCACGTTATCGCGGCGGATGCCTGCATTGTTCACCAGCACAGCGATATAGTCAGCCTCATGGGCGGCCTCCCACTGGTCGAGGGCGGCTTCCACTTCTTCTTTCTTACTAACATCAAAGCGCAACAGTTCGGCTTGTCCGCCCTGCTCCTCAATGAGGTGCTTCGTCTCTTCGGCAGCACCACTGTTACTTTGGTAATTGATGACCACCGGCCAGCCTTGTGCAGCCAGTTTCAGACAGACAGCCCTGCCCAGTCCACGGGATCCTCCCGTCACAAGTGCATATTTCATCTTTTTCTTATTTGTTCAACTTCCAGGTGGCACCGTCCTTGGTGTCCTTCACTTCAAAACCGGCAGCGGCAAGGGCATCGCGAATCTGGTCGCTAGTGGCCCAGTCCTTGGCAGCCTTAGCCTTGGCACGCAGGTCGAGCACCATGTCAACAACCTTTCCAAAGGCTTCCTCACGGGCTTCTTGTCCGTTGCTGCCTACGCCTTGTCCCTTGGAAAGTCCCAGCAAGTCGAATGCAAAGAGTTGCATCGTTTCCTTGAGTTCCTGCAGGCATTCGGCGCAGATGGTGGCCTTGTGATCCACGAGGTTATTGATGGTATGGCAGGCCTCGAAGAGATGACTGATCACAATCTGCGTCTGGAAGTCATCGTTCATGGCATCGTAGCATTTCTGGCGCAGTTCCTTTACCACCTTTTCCGTTTGCGGGTCACACTTGTCAGAAGCCTGAATGCGGTCGAGATTGGCGATGCCGTCAAGCAGACGCTCCAGTCCTTTTTCGGCAGCCTTCAGTGCGTCGTTGGAGAAATCCACCGTGGAACGGTAGTGAGCCGAGAGAATGAAGAAGCGGATGGTCATCGGAGAGTAGGCCTGATCCAGATTCTTGTTCGAACCCGTAAAGAACTCCTCCAAGGTGATGAAGTTACCCAGCGACTTACCCATCTTCTGGCCGTTGATGGTAATCATGTTGTTATGCATCCAGTATTTCACCATGTCGTCGCCCTGAGAGGCCACGCTTTGGGCTATCTCACACTCATGATGAGGGAACACAAGGTCCATGCCACCGCCATGAATGTCGAAATGCTCACCAAGATATTTGCGTCCCATAGCCGTGCACTCGCAGTGCCATCCGGGGAAACCGTCGCTCCAAGGTGAAGGCCAGCGCATGATATGCTCTGCCGATGCCTTTTTCCAAAGGGCGAAATCTGCCTGATTTTTCTTCTCGCCCACACCGCTGAGGTCGCGGCTGGCGTCCTTGATGTTCTCCAGTGAACGGCCACTCAGTCGGCCATACTGGTATTTCTCATTGTATTTCTCAATATCGAAATAGATACTGCCATTGCTCTCGTAGGCAAAACCATTGTCGATAATCTGCTTCACAAGCTGCTGCTGTTCGATGATATGGCCCGTGGCATGGGGTTCAATGCTTGGGGGCAGCACATTCAGGGCCTCCATAGCCTTGTGATAGCGGTTGGTGTAATACTGGGCTATCTCCATCGGCTCCAACTGTTCCAGGCGTGCCTTCTTCTCAATCTTGTCGTCACCCTCATCGGCATCATGCTCCAAATGGCCCACATCGGTAATGTTACGCACATAGCGCACTTTATAACCTAAATGCTTCAGGTAACGGAAAAGAATGTCGAAAGTGATAGCAGGGCGGGCATGTCCCAAATGGGGATCACCATAGACGGTAGGTCCACAGACATACATTCCCACGTTTGGTGCATGCAACGGCTCGAAACGTTCTTTCTGCCGATGCAATGTATTGTAAATCAAAAGTGTCTGTTCCATATCTTTTAAGCTCTTAATTTTCAGGTCAAATTCTTAAATTTGAGTGCAAAGGTAACATTTTTAATTCGTAAACTTTCATTTTTGGTTGGAAATGTGTAACTTTGTACCCAAAATAACAAAACTTAGTATTTATAAATACAACGACATGGCTTACACAATCCTGACAGCCACCGAGGCTGCCGCAATGATTAAAAACAATGAGAACATCGCCCTTAGCGGATTCACACCAGCCGGTGTGGCTAAGGCAGTAACCAAAGAACTGGCCAAGATTGCAGTGGCCGAACACGAAGCCGGACGCGAGTTCAAGGTGGGTATCTTCACGGGTGCCAGCACCGGACAGTCTACCGACGGTGACCTGGCCAACGCACATGCCATCAAGTATCGTGCTCCTTACACGACGAATCCCGATTTCCGCAAGCACGTGAACTTGGGCGAAATCCCCTACAACGACCTTCACCTGAGCCACATGGCACAGGAACTGCGCTATGGTTTCTATGGCCAGGTGGACTGGGCTATTCTGGAAGTCTGCGACATCGAGGAAGTGGGCGACGACTATCATGTTTACCTGACTGCTGCTGGCGGTATTTCTCCCACGGCTGCCCGTCTGGCCAAAAAGGTGATTTTGGAACTTAACTCGTTCCACAGCCCCGACGCCAAGTACATCCACGACGTCTATGAGCCGCTGGATCCTCCTTACCGCAAGCCTATTCCTATCTTCAACGTCAGCGACCGCATCGGTGTGCCCTACGTCTCTATCCCCAAATCGAAGGTGGTAGGTGTCGTGGAGTGCAACATCCCCGACGAGGCCCGCGCCTTCAAGGACAGTGACCCTGTGACCGACCGCATCGGATACCTGACCGCCGAGTTCCTCGTTGATGAACTTAATGCAGGCCGTATGCCTAAGGAATTCCTGCCTCTGCAGAGTGGTGTGGGCTCTACGGCCAATGCCATCCTCGGTGCCCTGGGCGAAGACAAGCACGTACCCGACTTCAATATCTACACCGAAGTGCTGCAGGATTCTGTGGTGGGCATGATGATGAACGGTCGTGTGAAAGACGCTTCCGCTTGCTCTCTGACCGTTTCGAACGCTTGTCTGAAACAGGTTTACGACAATATGGACTACTTCAAGAACCACCTGACGCTGCGCCAGAGTGAAATCTCCAACCATCCGGCTGTTATCCGCCGTCTGGGCGTCATTGCCATCAACACCGCCATCGAGGTGGACATCTATGGTAATGCCAACTCTACCCACATCAGCGGTACGAAGATGATGAACGGTATCGGCGGTTCGGGCGACTTCATCCGCAACGCCTATCTCTCCATCTTCACCTGTCCGTCGGTAGCTAAGGGCGGTCTCATCTCGAGTGTCGTTCCTTTCGTTACCCACCAGGATTCTTCAGAGCACGATGTGAATGTCATCGTCACCGAACAGGGTGTTGCCGACCTGCGCGGCAAGAGTCCCATGCAGCGTGCACAGACCATCATCGAGAACTGTGCACACCCCGACTACAAGCAGCTGCTCTGGGATTATCTGAAACTGGGTAAAGGCGGTCACACGCGCCATTGCCTCACCGCTGCCTTCGCCATGCACGACACGCTGGCCCGCAAGGGTGACATGCACTTGACGGATTTCTCTGAATACGTGAAGGATTAATGATATTTTAGTACACAGAGACACGGAGATACAGAGAGTTTTATAACCAAAACGAAAAATGAGAACTCTGTATCTCTGTGTCTTTGTGTACAATAAAACTGCAAGACCATGATCATCGGTATTGACGTGGGCATTAGCACCACAAAGATTGTAGGACTGAGAAACGGAAAAATCGTTTCGCCTATGCGCATCAGGGCCACCGACCCTGTGACTTCTCTCTATGGTGCCTTCGGTAAGTTCCTCTATGACAACAAGATTGAACTCCGCGATATCTGCCAGGTGATGCTCACGGGTGCTGGCAGCGCCTATGTCAATGAGCCCATTTACGGACTCCCCACCAAGAAAGCTGATGAGTTTCTCAGCAACGGTTTGGGCGCCCGCTTTGAGACACAGATCGATGAAATGATTGTGGTGAGCATGGGAACAGGAACCTCCTACGTGAAATGTCAGGGCAACGACATCCAAAACATCTGCGGACTGGCCATGGGCGGCGGCACCCTGCAAGGACTCTCGCGGATGCTGTTGAAAACCAGCGACATCAAACACGTGGTACAACTCGCAGAGAAAGGCGATGAGTCAAACGTGAACGTGCTCATCGGCGATATCACCAAGATGCCATTGCCAGGACTTCCCCTAACGGCAACCGCTTCACTCTTAGGCAAGGCCCATAGTAACGCCACTGAAGAAGACACCGCCATTGGCATTATCTACATGGTGCTTCAAACCATTGGTTCTGCTGCTATTCTCGCCAGTATGGGCACGGGTATTAAAGACATCGTTTTCATTGGCAATCTTACTCTGTTGCCCCAGTGCCGTAAGGTACTGATGCCTTTCGAGGAACTCTATGGCGTACGCATCACAATTCCACAATATGCGGAATTCTGCACGGCCATCGGTGCCGCTCTATGCTATCAACAATAATATCATTTCGCAGACAAAAAACCAGCGACCTCTCATGGGCCGCTGGTTTCGTTTTTAAAGGTAAAAGAAATATCAGAAGTTCACACCGATGTTCAGCATCACGGCGGAGTTCTTCGTGTCGTCGAAATCATCCTGACCTATGTTTGCAAGTCCCAAATCGTAAGTGAGGTCTGCATAGAACAGATCATACTGGATGCCAACACCCATTCGGAGACCACCATCAAACCGTTTGAACTGATCCATACCATCGCCAAAGGCACTATAGGACTCACGCAGGTAATAGTCCTTGATCTTACCGCCAACACCTGCTGACAGATAGCCGCCAAAGAAAGGCTGAATGGAGAAATTACGGTCGAAATTATGGATGTACTTCAACACGAGCGGCATCTCCAGATAGTCGAGCGAGAACTTGAAGTCGTTGTCACCCTTACCGCCTTTCTCAGTATAGTAGAGACCCGTCTCAAAGAACAGGGGAACGTAAGGTGAAACACCGAATCCTGCTGCTACTCCTACATTGAGACCAGTCCTTGTGGAACTGCCATCCAGGAAGTCATTGTCGGAAATGACTGAAGAGAAGGTTGGACCAACACGGAAACCAACATAGAAAGGAGCTGAGGTGTAGTTGCCATAACGAGAATGATTGCGATGGCTATAATCCAAACGGCCTGTATTACGGTTGTAATAGCGGCTGTTGCGATAACTCTGGGCCGAAGCCGGCACGACGGTCATCAGACCTACCAGTGCCATTAATATATACTTTTTCATATGCATGGAATTTAAAAACTCTGGTGCAAAGAAAAGCATATTTCTTGACAGTCCAAAGGTTATTTCCCTAAAACATCGGGGGAAATCCCTATTTTGAATAAAAACCATCTGATGGGGCTTTAACAAAATTGAATGAATTCCATTGTGTACAAGGGTCGCTTCCTTGTTCACATGAAAATGAAAAAATGATATTTTTTTACGTTTTCTTTTGCTTTTGTCAAATAATTATTATATTTGCAGAAAATTATTGTTATCATGAAAATATGAGGGATTTTTCTCTCAAAATGCAGTTTCTTACAAAGTTCGTTCTTTTAATCAAAATCTAATTATTATTTGCATATGAAAAAAATCTTTACGCTTATTTGTTTGGCATTTGTAACAATAAATGCCAGTGCTCAACGGGAAATATGGGATCCGAATGCAGAAGATGTTCAGGCACTGATTACCACCGCGTTGGAGAACCCCACTAAACTTACGAATGACAATTTCTTGAGTGTTCCCGCATCTAAGAAGATATTCGATGTGAGCACCAGGGATAATTGCCAGGCTTCCGGTGATTGGTCAATTGTCAAAGCTGAAGCCTCAAAGATTGAGATGACTACGTGGATCTTAGAGACAGGAACCCCAAGTGTAAAACTGAAGGTTGTCTCCACTCCTGATACGGGTGATGCCGCAGAAAGTCCAAACAATGGTTTACAAATGGCTGGTGACGCTGGTGGTCATGCGCTCTCAGGTGTTGAAGGCTTCCCCACTTTTACTAAGTATCTGAAATCAAAGAACGGCGTTGGTGGTATCACTTATTTGGAATTTACTGAATTAAATTCTGAAGGTAACCCGACTTTCCGCACCGTGGAGACACCATGGACTGCTGATTGCGGCCAAGCACCGGCTAAAGGTTTCTATTGCCAGTTCACACCATCTAAGGATGGTAGCATCACGGCTGGTATTTGGATGAACAAAAATCTTAAAGGTAAGACATTATTTGTGGTCGATGGTTCAGACTTTAAGCCTGTCCCCAATCTGAAGATACAGGGGTTCCGCAACGATAAAACTTATGAGTTCAAAGGAGAAGTTGCTGAAGGTGAGTCAAAGCCTGTAACCTGTATCGAGTGGACGCTTGATGAAAACCACCAACTGGTTTTCGCTGAGGGCGACACAGATACCAACCGTCCGTTTTTCGCTTATGTGACTTGGGAGGTAAAGAAGGATGTGAATTACTATCTATTAGGTGGAAACAACAGTATTGGTATCTCCGGATTCTTCTTTGATGAGACGGATCCTGCCCATATCACCTCTGTTCAAACAGAGAAGGCAGATGCTCCTACGTATAACCTCGCTGGCCAGCGTGTGAATGGGAACTTTAAGGGTGTCGTCATCCAGAACGGCAAAAAGGTAATGAATAAATAACTTATTCAAGGTTTGCATTCGCTCTGACAAGAAAGATTCAAGGTTTTGAGTTTTAAAGTGATTTATCTCTAATTATAAATTTAAAGCATTATTATGGGTATTATCTATTCACTTCTTTTAGGATGTCTGGCTGGCTTCTGTGCCGGCAAGTTGATGAAAGGTGGCGGTTTTGGCCTGATTATGAATATCGTGCTCGGTTTGTTGGGCGGTGTTCTTGGTGGCTGGCTGTTCTCACTGTTTGGATTATCTTGGGGCGGTCTCCTAGGACAGTTGGTTACGGCTATCGTAGGTGCTGTTGTCATCCTCTGGATTGCTTCTTTCTTTAAGAAGTAGAAATTAAGAAAAACATCTGCAGCGGTAATGAGACCCCTCATTACCGCTGTTGTTATTTATAAAAATGAATACTATCCGAGAGTGTTCATCGTCGTTCTGCGCATTCCTATTGTTATTTTTTTTAATTTCTTACTCGCAACATTTTACATTCCGCCACCTCTTTCGTCAATTATAAGAACCATGAAAAATGATGTACGGCCTGCGTCACAAGTGAGGCGTCTTTAATTATATGGATTGATTATGCGCAAATACATTATACTTTTCTTGTTGGCAATCTTATTTCCGATTGCCATCTACTCTCAACCACGCGAGCCACTAACCATCAGTGGTACCGTCTTTGATACCGACTTGAAAGAGCCGCTGGTGCAAACTACCGTGCAGTTGTTTACTGTGACCGACAGCACCTTCGTGGGAGGTACTGTGACCAATAACGAAGGCGCATTTTCCATTGAAGCTCCAGCGAATGGCGTGTTCCGGCTGAAGATTTCGTCTGTGGGCTTTCAGCCTATTCAACGTGAGGTGGCCTTACGTCGTAATCAGGGGGTAGACCTGGGCGACCTGCTCATGTCGCCAGAGACGGTGATGCTAAAGGAGACCGTTGTCACAGCCCGTGTAGCTCAGGTCGTTGTAAAAAAGGACACCCTGGTCTATAATCCAGACGCCTTTCGCACTCCGGAGGGATCTCCCATTGAGGAACTGATCAAGCGGATACCCGGCGCTGAGGTCGATGAAGATGGTAACATCACGGTCAACGGCAAGCAAGTGAAAAAGATACTGCTCGACGGTAAGGAGTTTATGCTGGGCGACGTGGAGACGGCCCTGAAGAATATACCATGAAGTTCTACGACCTCCTTGGCCAGCAGAGCAACTACGAGCGCTGGGTGAATGCTACCGGGCGTAGTGACACCCGTTATAACAGCATCAACAGCTATGCCATGCTCCATGTGCGTTATCGCCTGAATATGTTCGGCGGCAAGGTTGATACCGAAGGCCGTTACGACAAGAAATGGGGCAATCGCGACCGACGTTAAAAGTTTTGCTTTAATCTTTTACTTCTATTTTCAAATCCCCATCCACAATCCGGCCATGGTTGGTGATACCTTCCACACGGATGGTATATTGTGTCGGTAGGTCGGCACTGAAAAAGCTGACATTCAGAGGCGTGTCCTTCCCCATACGCAGATAAGGATTCCAATAGAGCGTGCGCCGCATGTCGGGTTGTATCTGAGAAGGTTTTTCACCTTGGGCATAACGGGGGAAATAGTATTCGACAGGTGCCTGGTATCCCGTCAGGCGCACCACCTTATTATTAAAGATGTTTTCAGTGGAGCGGTTTATACCGTTACGTGTGGTTATATTGACTACACCTTTGGCCGTTGGATCCAACACCCAAGCCTTGGGACCCAGATACAGGTCAACACGGTCAATGTCGTCAAGTTCCAGATCGCTGAACGTAAGATTCGGGATATGCAAGCCATTGACATAGAGCTTCACTTCCGTTCCTGCACCTATCGAATCAGATGTCTGACCAAACTGATGACCCTGCAGCTTGTCGATGCCAGACATTGAAAGCATAGGATCTGCCGTGATGGAACCGCTTTCATAATCCACCCAAAGCATGTTCGTGCATAACAGCAGAAAACCCAAATCATGATATTCACCGGCTTCAATTGCCTGACGGTCAAGCGACAGCGTTGTATTATCCAATGACGAGGAAGTCCCCCTTTGTCCTTTGACAATCACCTCCTGCAGCAGGTGACTTTCCCGTGCATACTTTTCCAGCAGTTCCTCGTCAATATCCACCCATGGCAACATCTTGGCAGAGCCTCTGACAATGTCAATCTTGGGAGTATAGGGCGAATGCGCTTTATCTATTTCCACGAAACAGCGGCGTTTCTTCTGACGTGTGGCATAGACAAAAGCATCCGCGTCGCTGGGAAAGTTCAGCCCGTGAAACTCGAAATGACCTGTGGAATCAGTAGTGGCAGTATCGATATACTTCTGTTTGGTGATGGCAAGCACGACCTGTGTTTCACCAACAGGCTTATCACTGAACACCGTATGCACCCGCCCGCTTATACGCTGTTCCTTTTCTTTCTCCACCGAAGGCATGGAATATTGTCCTTGCAACACGGCATTCAGATCATAACGCCGCCAGCCGTTCACCATCATCAGCAAGTCGAGCTTGTCGGCCTGATAGACGGGCTGGAAATATTCATCCAGCCGACCATTGAGACCCTGGATGTCGGAGGCCAGCAACAACTGACTCCATAGCGACGGGGCATGACGGTTGTGGGTGAAAGAATCATCGGTAACAGAAAGGGAGAGAAAGGCTATCTCGTCCGTCTTCATGTCAGGCAGGGAAAGCCATAGGGGGATGCTGTCACGCAGCCCATATTCCTGATGATCCGTATCTACGGATACCGGCAGATGCTGTGAAAGGTTGTTGGAGAACACGAGTCGCTCACTCAGCACACGGCTGTTCCCATCCAGAAGCAGCAGACTGTTTACCCCGGCAGGTAATTGCTGGAACGGCAAATGATAGGTGGCACCCCTCTTGACGGTCATCAGCCTGACCATCCGGCCCCGGCAATGAACGAGTAGATAGAGCGGAGTCCGCACCGCATTCGTGCCGCTGTTGATGATTACCTGTACTTCATCAGAAATCAGATGGCAATGCAGGCATATAGCATCGGCACGGGCCTTCGGCAAAGGAAAGGTATATTTCTTACCGTGTTGGTCACGACAGACGGCCTTATAGCTTTCGCCTCGTTCCACGCTAAGCGGGAAGAATCCCAAACCGTGGTGGAAAGTCTTGAACTGGCTGACGACATCATCATGACTGTCAACCACCTCGCCGGATATTTCCAGACTGTCACCGCTTTCTGTGGTGGCCTCGAAAGCAACCATGCAGGTCGTTCCCTCCACCAGATAACCGCCTTCCGGGAAGAACCGCAACACAGGTTTAATTGTTTTTGGCGGAGAAGGATCTGGTTCGCTGCTGCCCACCTGTATCGGAACCACGCATTCGTAATTCTTGACCTGTGCCGAATAAAGCGTGTAAGCCCAGAGGTAATAAAAGCCCTGTTCTTGGTCGGCAGGCAGCTGGATATAGCCTGTATAGAGATTGTTGGAGGCAATCAGACGGATTCGTTGTAGGGATTTGTTCTTAGCATCAAGCAGTTCCACATAGACGAACTGGTCATCAAGTTGAGGAAGCAATGTGGAGGCATCCACGACATAAGCTTTCAGTCTGACCGTATCACCTGGCAAGAGCGCTGTACGGTCAACATGCAAAGCTACTTTTTCCTGCGGAAACAGACGCAGCTGTTCCTGCAGCCGATGACTGATGCTGTCGCTGACTCCTTGCGAGAATACTGCTGACACGTGGCTCAACAGCAGGGTGAGTATGATAATGACTCGGTTCATCTTCAACCTTATTTCATTGGTATAATAGATTAGGAGGCCCGTGAGCCTTGAAAAAACACGGCGTCTTCTAATGGGCTGTTATAACTTTTCAATAGCTTGTATTGATTGAATGGTGGTATATACATTGCCTCTTCGTTTGCTGCAAAGATAAAGAAATCCTTTCAATCAACCAACAAACTTGGCAACAAAGTATGCGTTCACTTGTCCATCATCTATCCAGAAGAAGGTATATCACATGGTTGGGAGTTGATGGACAGAAACAGTACCCTCACTGCAGAGGACATCCTGCGCGACCCAGACATTAACATTCCATGCTTCAACCGCCTTGCCCATTCCTCTGACAGGAAGGGAATCCCTTACTACATGGTAGAGTTCAGACCCGTTCAAAAGGAGGAGAATCATCAAGAAAACTCCTCCACATGATAGTTTTTACCTCTGGAGCGATGAAGATTGACTGAAATTTTATATCTTTGTCGCACCATGGGGATGAGTTGTCTGTCCCTTGGTATCTTGGAAGATGTGCCTCATTCTTTAGGAAATTAGCAGATAAAAGAACATAAAAGCATAGCAATGAGATGAGGAAAAGTTGCTCGGGAACTTATATATTTTTTACTAAAGTGCTTCGAAATTTGTGATGATAAGATTCTTTTTTATTTGCGCCATGCTTTGTGGCATTTTAATGGGATGTGGCCAATCGGTCAGCAAGGAAAGCCTGTTAGAGGACTACGACTATTTCTTCAGCCAATTGGAACAGATACATCCCGATCCCTATAGTGCCTTTGGAGGTGAAGAAAACTTCAAAAAGGAAGTGAAACAACTGAGGAACGAGTTGGCAGAGACTGATTCCTTGACCATTGACGAAATGCAGGCAAAAGTAACCCAACTGCTTTCAGCTCTACACGATGGTCATACTTATATGGGATATGATAACTCACCCAAGAAAGTCGAAGACCGATGGATTCCACTGAAGTTCAAAGTGATTCCTGATGGTATCATTGTGAATGGATTCAGCCCTGAACTGAAATTCTTGAAAGGTGCTTTGTTGCGTGAGGTGGAAGGTGAATCTTTGGAATCGGTGCTTGATCACCTGGACAAAATCGTCATTTCTGAGAATCGCTATGGATTGATGGGAAAAGCATGCACGAGCATTGGAAATACCAATGTTTTACGGCAGTTGTTCCCTTCATTTGACAAGGAACGAGTGTCAATGAAGTTCCGCATGGTCAATGGAAGAGATACGCTCGTAAGGCTGCCGTTCCATCCCGATGGCCCCTTCTGGAAATCCATTGTTTGGTCATCTGCTGATGAACGTTTTCCCAAAAACAACTTTGAATACCGTTTCATCGATGACGATAAACAAACCATGGTGATGTGCATCAACTCGATTGCAAGCGCCGATGTGCCAGACATTGAGAAGTATGGCATTAAAACGAATGTAATTGTGGCAGATGTCTTTGCAAAGATGCTACGTGAGATGAAAGCCTCCAATTCATCTCGGCTAATTATTGACTTGCGTGGTAATAGTGGTGGCTGGACCATGATTATGTATGCTGCTCTGTATGAACTGTATGGGAAACGTTTTATGGAGACCGACTTGGGCATGCATTTTTCAACCAAGATTTCAGAGGCTTGGCTAAAAAAGAATAATACAACGTTAGAGCTACTTAGCCAAAGACGAAGATCATCGCTGAAGTTGGGTGATTTCGTGGAAGAATCATCAAACATCAGCAGTTTTGATTGGTTCATGTGTGCAGACAAGAGCATTCTCGAAGAGCAACACGGCGAACCTATCTATACGCCAAAAGAAATTTTTGTGGTTACCGATGTACAAACCTTTAGTGCTGCTTTCCATACCGCCTACATGCTGTGGAAGATGGGGGCTAAAGTGGTTGGCGTTCCCTCAGGGCAGGCGCCTAACACGTTTATGGAGATCACACCATTCAAACTGCCCAATACCAGGCTTGAGTGTTCTGCTTCCAATTCCCTGCAGAGCTGCTTCCCTAAAGACCACCCTATGGCTAAAACGTTGACACCCGACATCCAACTGTCGTATGACGATTATAGAAAAACGGATTTCAGTAATGACGCCGAATTGTTATTTATCATACAAGATCACTTACTGTCCCGTTAAAGTGGACTAATCACTCTTTGAAATAATTGAAATCCAAGTCACTGATAATCAGGACTTGGATTCTTTTTATTTACTTCAATTCTCCTTTGATCTTGAAGGTTCGTTGGCATTTCCGCCAGAGATACCAGTCTCATACTGGCTGTCATCTCCATCACCGCCACCACCGACAATGCCTTCCTCGGCGAGCATATTCCAGAATTGTCTGAGTATGGGCTCCTGATCCATAGTGGGACGATGGAACACCAGACTGACGGTTTTCTCCTTGTAAGTGACGTCAGCTGTGATAATGTCCTTCTCCTTGACGTAGCGCATGTTCGTCACCTGGGGCGCGTTTAGCAGGTGGCTCGAAGGAGTGATGTTGCCATCCATGTCCATCCGAATGCTAAACTTCGCCTCCTCATCGCGACGGAAGATACCATCGTAGTTCACCATGTCACCGTCCTTCAGGAAGATATATCCCCAGTAGCAGACATCAGTGACGTGCCCGTTCAGGTAAATCAGGGCTCCTATCTTGTCGTAGGTGGTCAGGTCGCCCTCCTCCATGGAGCGCCAGTTGGAGGTCTCACCGCTAAGGGGTATTTCAGCATACCAATGACCCGTCAGTTGTTCCATCTGCTCCGGAGTAGCAGGACCCGGCTCGTCGTCGTCCTTGCAGCCGGTCATCGCCACAAGGGCGATGATCAGCATAGCAAATAGTCTTATCTCTTTCATACTTTTATCTACCTATTTGTTCACGTACTTCTTACCTTTATATATATACACTCCCTTGGCGGGCTTGCCAGGCAGTTCGCGGCCGTCCAGATCGTAGTAATGCTCCGTGCCGTCCTTGTCGATCGTCTCGATGGTGTCGATGCCGGTCGTATCCTCCAGCGTCATGCCGATGCTCGCCTTTGCATAGTGCATGTTCGGCAGCAGGTAGGCACGGAACGGAAGGATCTCAGCCTTCCTCTCACTCTCGGAGGCGCTGCTCACGGGATGCCACTCGCCGTCGCTCTGCAGGATGTAGGCACCCAGCTCATGGGCGGTGGCATTATCGATGCCGTCGAACGTACCGCGCAGCGAGTAGCCGGCAGCGTCGTCCTGACGCCCGTAGGTACTGCCGCCGCTGGAAGGGATCTTCTGGGCAATCTCGCTCTTAAGCGTCGTCTCGTCGATGTTATAGCGCTTGATACCGTTCACCTTCAGCAGGTAGGGCTTCATCGCCTCCAGCTCACCTGTCACCTCCTTGAACACCAGCGTACTGCCGCTGCGCTCGCTCAGGGCGTATGCCCGTGAGTGGTCAGGAACCTCCAGCTTGTAAGGCAGGCAAACGGTATAGGGGGCATCGGAAGCCATGAGTTTACGTGTGTTCGTAACATTTTCAGTTTCGAACTCATAAGGCACGAGGTAATTCAGCGAGTCAATCATGTTGAATGTCCTCGCGTGCATCGTGGTGCCGTTGTCGGTGATGACATTGGGCAGGAAGGGGTCTCCGTAGGACTTTGGCACATAGACCAGTGTCTGCTCGGTGTTGATGCCGAGGGACTCGAAGTCGCCCATCTTACTGATGAGATTTGTCGAGTCGCACTGCAGGAAGTCAGCGTAGCGCAGGCCATTGGCGTTCTCCAGCAGACCGTCCTCCATGTATTCGAGCGATGCCGGCAGGGCGATGCGCTCCAGCTGTGTCAGCGGAGCCAAGGTGGCCTTGCGGAGTGTATCGACAGAGGTGTAGGCCAGCGCCGTGAGGTCCTTGGCACCGGGATAACGGTCGAACCATCCGTCCACGCTGGTGACTCTTCTCAGGTCGTCGGCCGTT
>CACZVX010000057.1 GCA_902784755.1 uncultured Prevotellaceae bacterium | reverse complement strand
GAATCTTAGCCGTTCGTCCTCCACTATGGTCGTAGAGGATAAAGTTTTCCAGCAAGTCCAGGAAGTTCTCCTTCTTACAGATACCCCTGAGCATCGTGGGCAGTTCGATGTTGCCGGCATCTTCCTCCTTCAGTCGTTTCCACTCGTGGAAAAACTCCCACTTCGAGTCGATGGTTCCCACACGTGCCTCCAGTCCGTTGCTGAACATGATGAAGGCGTTGTGATAGAACATTTGCGGAATCGTGTCGAGATAGTCGCGATAGTTCTTGTTGAAGGCATCCACCACTTCCACATCGTGGTTCTTCAGTTCCATAAACAGCAAAGGCAACCCGTTCACGAAGCCCACGATGTCGGCCCGTCGATGATACAAGGCGCCATACACCCATAGCTCACGGACACAAAGGAAGTCGTTCTTCTCGGGCGAAGCGAAGTCGATGACTTTGGCGCGCACCTCTTCCGTCTCGCCGTTCGACTTTACGCGTGTTACGGGCACACCGTCCTTGATATACTGATACTTCTGCTCGTTAATCTGCATCAGCGTCTGCGAACTCATGTGCTCCGTCATGCGCTCCACACACTCCTGCAACTGTTTGTCCGTCAGCCAGGGGTTGAGCGTCTTCAGCGCCTTGCGAAAACGTTCTGTCAGCAGCACCTCATGATACGACGTGCGCCCCAGCGTGCCGTTCGTGCCAAGCACTTCCTTATCGAAAGCGTACACACTCGTCCAGCCCAGTTCTTTTTCCATCAACTCGGCAGCACTCCGCTGTATCAGTTGGTCTTCGCTATAGTCCTTTGCCATATCTCAGAGAAAATTAGTTTATTATACATGTAATTACGCCAACGGCAATTGCCACTACTACTGCTATAATCGCAATTACGATTGCAATTACAGATAGTCTCCTGCTTTCCTGCGCTTCCAAAAGATTGGCAGCAAGCACATGATATGTCTGTTTCTTATATTCCTCTATGCCCTTTTCTGTGATATAAATAAGATGTTGGTCTATTCGAGGGTCATACTCTCCCCTTATCAGCCCTATGAATTCCATATCTGCGAGCCATTTGTCAACCAATTTGTCCGGCTCTTTAAAACCTTTGAGCAATTCTGTCTTATGGATACTCTTGGTTATATATCCCTCATTTATCCTTTTTGCATCTTGGCAAAGCAAAAATTCTTTCAGGCGGTTAAGAGTCCATGCGAAGAAAAGGTACTTCGAAGCGTTCTCTATCAGAAGCTCCTTTCTGCTTGTTTTGATATCATATAATCTATAAGGTCTTGCCATTATCGTTATACTTTTATCTCTCCATTCATCAGCTTCGGGAGCAAGCGGTCGCGAGCTTCGGTGAGGAGGCAGATTTGAGTATCTGCTTTCATTATTTCATCATCAAGATTTCCTGCAATTGTATTAAATTGGATTGCCAAATCATCTGTAGGAGTTATAAAATCCAAATTATGCAATTCATTTTTGGAAATCGAAGCAAAAATAGCGCCGTTCCCTATTATATTATCTTTAAAGAATCGTTCCTTCAATAGATAAAACAAGTAACTCTGATATCCTTTCTTATGTGTCATCGCCGCTAAGCCACGACCTATGACCACTTTGTTCTTTGTAATATTCAAACGTCCAACAGGTGCTCTTACGCTAAATAACACACTATTAGGTTCAGCAATTCTTGTGAAGGAAGTACTATATGTATTATCAACAACAAATCTGTTTCCATAACTTCCTACTCCTTGATGAAATGGCAAACCTTTAAATTCGTTGTTGTAGTATTCAGATTTTGGACTTTGCCCCATTACTATATCTGCAATTTCGACAAGTTTCTTCTTCTCCCACCCCTCAGGCACACCATCGACAATCTTGGTGTTTTCGTGGCCTGGGAAGTGGAGGTCAACGAACCATTCCTTATAGAGTCGCTGAGCTGCTTCCTCCAACAAATTTATCTGCTTCTGATAGTTCTCTATCAAAGAGTCGTAGCGGGAGAGGATAACACCTATTCGCTTCTGAATAGTTTTGTTTTGCTCAGCAACAAGTTCGATCTTTTCAAAATTTGACTTTGAAACGTACTCTCGACCAGACGCTGTGCCCAAATTATACGCCTTTAGCCCTGGAAGAAAGTTTTTTATTAGATAATAGACATACTCATTGTCATAGTTTTCGTTACAAACGATAGAATTTATAGATTGATTCGTATAACAATCGCATGGCGCCATCGTCATCTTTGTTCCTATAGTGCCTATACATGGAACGCAGATAGCACCTTTGGGAATTAGGCTACTTTCATATTTCTCGGCAGCAAGTTTTGAATACATTTCCTCTGTCTCGTAGGTATATTTGCTTTGCTCAGAAATATCAGTGGGCTTAATGAATACCGCATAATCACCATAATAGTTCTTATTGGTGGTTGGCGGCGTCTTTCCTGTAATGATAGTACCCAAATCACCTATGGTAATTGTCTTCCTCATACCCCATCCTCCTTTAGTTTTTTGTCTCTGAGCTCGTTTTCAATATCCTCAATAGATGGCAAGGCGCTCTTGAAGTCCTCGGTCAGTTTGTCAAAGATTTCAACGGAAGAGACCCCAATGGGAGATTCTACCCCTTGTAGAGTATATTCTGCCACAACATCGTTTTTGTCTTTACAAATGAGGAGACCGATGGTTGGATTGTCGTGTTCGGTGCACATCAGCTTGTTGACTGCTGTGACGTAGAAATTCAGTTGCCCAATGTGTTCAGGCTTGAAGGCTGTTGCTTTTAGTTCTATCACCACATAGCAATGTAGGCGCACATGATAGAATAGCTGGTCAATGTAGAAATCTTCATCTCCAACACGGAGGTGTACTTGGTGACCATAGTAGGTGAAACCCTTGCCCAGTTCCAACAGATATTTGGAGATGTGAGAATCGAGATGTTCCTCCAATTCTCGTTCCTGCATATCCTGACGCACGCCCATGATGTCTATAACGTAAGGATCTTTCGTTATTTGCTGTGCAAGGTCGCTCTGCGGTGTAGGTAGTGTCCGCTTGAAATTGCTAATTGCCTTTCCCTGCCGTTCGTAGAGGTTGCTGTCTATCTGCCAGTCAAGCACCGTGCGGCTCCAATTATTTTCAATGGTCTGTTGGATGTAGAACAAAGCCATGTTCATATCCTTGCATCGCTGCATAATAAGAATGTGATGTCCCCAAGGAATAGAGAAGAAAGATTGCGGCACAGGTTGTGCCGTTTTTGATGAATCTTCTATTTGCGGCACAAGTTGTGTCGCAAATGGAAATACGTCTTTATATGTGATATACCATTTGCGAATTCTCTCTATGTTACGCAAAGAGAACCCCTTCATTTCTGGAAACTCTGCCGACAAATCTTGACTGAGTTGCTTCAGGAAACCGTCACCCCATTTGGCATTCTTTTGTTTCTCAACGATGTCGCTCCCCAACTGCCAGTAGAGCTGCAACAGTTCGGTATTGACTTTGACGGCTGCTTTTATCTGACTCTGACGTATGCGTATCTTTAGTTCGCCAATCCACGCAGCATAGTCCTTGTTAATATGTATCAGATTACTCATTTCAATTCCTCCCATGCTTTTTGTATCTCGTCCATTAAGACGTTGGCTTCTTTGTTCAGTTGGGCCAGCTCTGCATGAATCTCGGTCATGCGCTCATGGAAATCTACGCCGTCGTCCTCCTGTTCGGCCACGCCGACGTAGGCACCGGGAGTAAGAGAATAGTTCTTTTCTTCTATCTCCTGAATAGTGGCTATCTTGCAGAGGCCAAGCACATCCTTGTATTCACCATCGCCAAATTTTTCTGTGAGCCATTCAAACTGGCGAGCCGTTTCAAGAAGATCTTCCCAATGCTCTATAGTCTCTTTCCATTCAGCCTCAACCTGTTTCTTCTCTTTTCGGGTGGCAGAAGCAATGGCCTCTTTTGCCTGTTTCTTTTCATATTCCAAACAGGCGGCAAACCTTGTAGAGTACTCCTTTTCGCCATTCTTAATAACTTCTTCAAGTCTTTCTTGCGTCAATGGAGCTGATACATTATCAAGTATCTCGACATAATCTCTGATTAACGATAGGTATTTCTCTTTCTCACCACGATAGAGATGTACGATGGCTTGCAGGTTGCGCAACTGCCATTCCGTCCACTCATTCAAGGTGCGGTCAACAACCGTATAGTAGTTGCGGACATCGATGAACAGCACCTTGTCGCGGATGTCAGCATGCTTGTTGCGGTCGAAGAACCACAGCGAGCAGGGCAGGGAGAGTGTATAAAAGAAGTTGTTGCCTACGCTGACCATCACATCCACATCACCCGTGCGCACCAGTTTCTCGCGGATGTCACGGTCTTTGTTGGCGCTGTCGGTTGCCGAACTGGCCATCACAAAGCCTGCACGGCCGTGGTCGTTCAGATAGGCATAGAAATAGCTGATCCAAAGATAGTTGGCATTGCCTATCTCCTTAGTCTTCTGATTCACGCCAGGAAGGCCGAAGGGCAGGCGTCCAGCGGCTGAAGCCGATTCCGCTTTCACTTTATCGACATTGAAGGGCGGATTAGCCATCACATAGTCACACTTGCCGGCGAGGTTATGGGCATCGTGATAGAAGGAGTTGGCTTCGTCGCCAGAGATGATTCGACCGTTCAAACCATGAACAGCCATGTTCATCAGACAGAGCTGGGCATTGTACTCCACCTTCTCCTGTCCATAAAAAGTCATCTGGGTATTGGCATTGAGTCCTGCCTGATTCACAAAGTCGCCAGTCTGCACGAACATGCCACCAGAACCACAGGCAGGGTCAAGCATCACGCCTTGCGTGGGCTCCAGCACGTTCACCAACATTTTTACTAATGACTTTGGCGTAAAGAACACACCATCGTCTGAGGCTACTGCCTTGGCAAACTTTGAGAGGAAGTATTCATAAATGCGCCCGATGATGTCGCCACCTACCTCGTCAATGGTCTTATTGTTGAAAATACGAAGCAGTTCGCGCAAGAGGTCATCGGCAAACATCGTGTAGGTTTTGGGTAGTACGCCCGTCAGTTGTTCGCTTTGATCTTCCACCAGTTGCATGGCATTATTAACGGCTTCGCCCAACGAGTTGATTTCTTGGCCGTCTTTGGTCTTCAAACCAACAGCCACGATGTTGTCTGGCAGATTCACAAGATAGTCGAACTGCGCTTCACGGGGCAGATACAATGCACTCTTAGCGGCGAAGTCACTGGGTTCAACAGGCATTACACGCCCACCTCGGCTGGGACGGTTCTGCAATATCTCTGCCTCTACCATCTTATAGCGACTGTAGGCATAACGCAGGAACAGCAATGCCAGTACAGGCATACAATACTGACTGCTCGTTAGTTTACTACCCTGGCGCAGCAAGTCGGCTGATTCCCAAAGTTCGGTTTCAAGTTTTCGTATATTGATCATTATTTATATGTTTACAAGGTCTTCCTTCAGCCTTAAAGCCTCAGGGTCTAATGTCATTTGGTAGATCTCTATGTTTGGATTCAGTTTCTTTGCAACTTCGATAATCTTCGCCTTATTACGAGGCAACATGATGTCTTTTATTGGCTACAAAGTTACGTAATTTCTCTTGAATAACCTTTGGTTATTAGAAATAATTGCCGTTTTTGTGGCTCGTTTTTATGTTTTTTGCAAAGATACGTTCTCCTAACATTCAAGGACAAGTAAGCAAAAAATGAATTATGTTACATTCCAAATATCATCTGCAACAGAAAAACAACTGAGGAAAGAGAATTATTACTAATTTTGCACGAAAAATAATCGGCAAAATGAAAAGAAACAAATGTCTTATTGTGTTGGCCATGCTCACTTGGTGCCTAATGGCCAGTGCCCAATGGTCCAGAGGTCTTCAGGCTCCTTTGGAAAAGGGTGCATTCGAGACCGGTCAGTATCGTAACCTTTTCGTGGAGATGGGTTATAGGCCCAATGAGGTGGAACAGAAGTTGCATGAGGTGTTCAACGATGTGTTCCGTGGTCCTAACAAAGTGTATTTCGAGGTGGGCGACTCCATGGGTTACATTAGTGATATCAAGAACCACGACGCCCGCACGGAGGGCATGTCCTACGGTATGATGATTGCCGTACAGTTTGGTGAGAAGGACATCTTCGACCGTCTGTGGCGCTGGGCCAAGAAATACATGCAGCACCAGAGCGGCATCCGTGAGGGCTATTTCGCATGGAGTTGCAAGACCGACGGTCAGCGCAACTCTGATGGAGCCGCCTCTGACGGAGAACTGTATTTCATCACGGCCCTTCTCTTTGCCTCTAACCAATGGGGTAATGACACGGACATCAACTATAAGGCCGAGGCACAGCATATTCTCAACTGCGTACAGCCGAAGGAATATGAGCCGGCTCCCCGACAGGGCGGTTTCCCGGGATTCGGACCCCAGCAGACAGGACCGCAGAAGATGTATCTCATAGACCCTGAGACGCAACTCATCACCTTTACTCCCGACGGCTTCGGACAACGCTACACCGACCCCAGTTATCACATCCCTGCTTTCTATGAGGTGTGGGCAAAATGGGCCGATGACGGCCGTAGTGACTACTGGATGCAATGTGCTGCCAAGAGCCGTGAGTACCTGCATAAAGCGATCAATCCCCAGACGGGCCTGAATCCCGACATGAGCCAATTTGACGGCAGTGAGTTGCAGATGCCCCGTTTCCCAGGCAGGCAGCAGCGTCCTCAGGGAGCCCCGCGCCGGAACGGCAGCAGCAATTTCCGCTACGACTCATGGCGCGTACCCATGAACATTGCGCTCGACTATGAGTGGAGCTGTGCTGATAAAGAGTGGCAGCGCCAGTATGGAGAGACCATCCAGAACTTCCTTTACTCCCAAGGTATCGATACTTTTGTTGACCAATACCGTGTGGACGGTTCCTTGCCTGAAGAAAACGAGATTCTGCAGGCTGGCGGTTTCCGCAAACTGCGCCATAGCATCGGACTGGTGGCCACGTCGGCTGCTGCTTCCGTGATGTGCAGCCACGACAAGCGCCGCGAATTCATCAAGGCACTCTGGGAGGCGAAGCACGAGCCTTTCGAGGACGGTTACTTCGATGCCTATTACGACGGACTGCTGCGACTCTTCGCCTTCATGCACCTGAGCGGACATTACCGTGTGATCTTCCCGCCATCGGTACGAAAGTTCACCACGGGTCCTGTATCGGCTACGGTGGATACCGGCGCCGGTGGTAAAATTCTCTCTTTCAGCTACAATGGCAAGGAGGTGTTGTCGCAATCCAGGATGCCTGAGTCGTTCGGAAGCACGTTCTGGACAAGTCCGCAGAAGGAATGGAACTGGCCGCCCGTGCCTGAGTTCGATAAGTATCGCTACACGATTGATCAGGATGGCGACACACTCACCATCACCAGTAGTGAATCGGCACGACTGGGCCTGCGGGTGAGCAAAAGCTTCTATACGAATAAGCGGGATCAGTCGCTCACGGTACGCTACGCTATCATCAACTCGGGGAAGCAAGCCCGCAAGGTGGCTCCCTGGGAGATTTCGCGCGTGCCTAACAACGGCGGCTGGATCTTCTTCGAGTCACCCGTGGAGGGTATCACCCCTGCAGGACTGATGCCGTTTAAGGCGGCAGAGGGTGTGGCCTGGTATCAGACGGACACTACCAACGAGAACCGTAAGGTAAACGCCGACGGTAAAGGCTGGCTGGCCTATCTGAATGACGGGCTGCTCCTGGTGAAGCAGTTTGAGGATTTATCAGCTGATGCCCCCGCGCCTGGAGAGGCCGAGATACAGGTTTATGTGAATAGGGGCAAGACCTATATCGAACTGGAGAGTCAGGGTGCCTATATGACCTTGGCTCCCGGAGAGCGGCTCACATGGACCGTGAAATGGCACCTATCTCCCTACAACGGAGAAGTTCCCTCGAAGAAGGCCGTGAAAGCCGTGAAAAAGATGATGAAGTAATAAAGCCCACCCATTGGCGGGGATACTATTTATTTGTGCGTTTTGAAAAATGGGGCACCAGCCTGACGACTGATGCCTCAACTACAAATAATACTCTCTCAGAAATTTATCGTATAAACAATAGTTCGCGATATTTCGGCAACGGCCAGCAGCTGTCGTCCACGATGAGCTCCAGTTTGTCGATCTGATAACGGATGTCTTCCATCTTGGGAGCCACGGTGTCGTGATAGGCAATGGCCTTCTCATGCTCGTCGGTAATCTTATTGGCCACCTTGCGGGCGTTGACCAGTTCGTCAACCTGTCGCTCGATGACGAGGGTACGCTCAGCGATTTCCTCGATAATCTTGACGTTGCGGGCAGAGAGCTTCTTGGCTTTTTCAGCGGAGAAGACATCGTTCATGTTCTCCACATTATTCAGCAGCTGACTCTGGTAACGGGTGGCCACGGGGATGATGTGGTTCATGGAGAGGTCGCCCAACACACGGGCCTCAATCTGAATCTTCTTCGTGTAGGTTTCCCATTTCACCTCGTTGCGGGCTTCGAGTTCCTTGGCGGTCATCACCTTCAGGTCCTCAAACATCTTGATGCTCTCGGGATCGAGATAGCGCTCGAAAATCTTGGGACATGACTTCTCGATATCGAGTCCGCGCTTCTCAGCCTCCACAACCCATTCATCGCTGTAACCGTTGCCATCGAAACGGATAGGACGGCAGGCGGTGATGTCCTCGCGTACGACATCAAGGATGGCATGGAACTTAGCCGTATGACCTGTGCCCTCGGCAAATTCAGGACGTCCTGCAATCTCCTCGATGCGCTTGTCCACACGGGCCTTGAAATTGAAGAGTGCTTCTGCCACGGCACTATTGAGGGCTATCATCGCCGATGCACAGTTGGCCTCGCTACCTACAGCACGGAACTCGAAACGGTTTCCGGTGAAGGCGAAAGGTGAGGTACGGTTGCGGTCGGTGTTATCGATCATCAGTTCGGGAATCTCGGGGATGTCCATCTTCATTCCCTGTTTGCCGGTCATGGCAAGCTGGTTGCTATCAGCCTTCTCAATATGATCCAAGAGTTCGGTGACCTGTTTTCCCAGGAAGGAGCTGATGATGGCGGGAGGCGCCTCGTTGGCTCCCAGACGGTGGGCATTGGTAGCGCTCATGATAGAGGCTTTGAGCAGTCCGTTGTGACGCCATACGCCCATGAGCGTTTCCACAATAAAGACGACAAAGCGGAGATTGTCTTCGGGTGTCTTGCCAGGGGCATGGAGCAATACGCCGGTATCGGTGCTCAGCGACCAGTTGTTGTGCTTTCCGGAACCGTTGATGCCGGCAAACGGCTTCTCATGAAGCAGCACACGGAAACCGTGCTTGCGGGCAACCTTCTTCATCAACGACATGAGCAGCATGTTGTGGTCCACGGCGAGGTTGGTATCCTCGAAGATAGGAGCCAGCTCAAACTGGTTGGGGGCTACCTCATTGTGACGGGTCTTACAGGGAATGCCCAATTCGAGGGCCTGAATCTCGAGATCCTTCATAAAGGCCTGCACACGATCGGGAATGGTGCCAAAATAGTGGTCGTCCATCTGCTGGTTCTTGGCGGAATCGTGACCCATCAAGGTACGGCCTGTCAAAAGCAGATCAGGACGTGCGGAATAGAGTCCTTCGTCTACAAGGAAATACTCCTGTTCCCATCCGAGGTTAGAGGTCACCTTCTTCACGTTGGGATCGAAATACTGACATACTTCCGTGGCGGCCACATTCACAGCATGGAGGGCGCGCAGCAGGGGAGCTTTGTAGTCGAGGGCCTCACCGCTATAAGAGATGAAGACGGTGGGAATACAGAGCGTGTCGTCGATGATGAAGACGGGCGAAGTGGGGTCCCAAGCAGAATAGCCGCGGGCCTCGAAAGTGGAACGGATACCACCACTTGGGAACGAGGAAGCATCGGGCTCCTGCTGAACGAGCAGCTTGCCGCTGAACTCTTCCACCATGCCGCCCTTGCCATCGTGCTCGATAAAGGAGTCGTGCTTTTCAGCAGTACCTTCCGTCAGCGGCTGGAACCAGTGGGTGTAATGGGTAACGCCATTCTCCGTGGCCCACTGTTTCATACCAGCAGCTACAGCATCGGCCACATCGCGCTCCAAACGGGCTCCATTATCAATGACATCAATCATTTTCTCATAAACCTGCTTGGGCAGATACTTGTACATCTTCTCGCGGTTGAACACTTTCTTACCGAAGTACTCATAAGGCCTTTCGGCCGGTGCTATTACGTCGAGAGGCTTCTTCTTGAATGCCTCGCCAACAACCTGAAATCTTAAATTTGCCATACTATTTTGTGTTTGTGAAATGTGAATATCTTTTTTGTTTACGAATGCTATAGCTTGAGCCATCGTTCTATCCGCTGAAGGGCCTCAGCGGTCTGCTCATGACTGCCAAAGGCCGTGAAGCGTACATAGCCCTCGCCACTGGGACCGAAGCCAACGCCGGGGGTGCAGACCACATGGGCACCATAGAGCATCTCGTCGAAGAATTTCCAGGAACTTGTGTTCTCAGGCGTACGCATCCACAAGTAAGGGGCATGCTCTCCTCCATAGACCTCGAAACCCAGACGGAGGAATGTTTCACGAAGGAGGGCGGCGTTCTGCATATAGTAACCGATGGTCTCACGCACTTGCTGTCGGCCCTCTGGCGTATAGACGGCCGCTGCCGCCCGCTGGGAGATGTAGCTGGTGCCGTTGAACTTCGTAGACTGTCTGCGGTTCCACAAGGGATTGAGCGGAATGCGCTCACCTTGCAGCGTGGCTGCCGTGAGGTCCTTTGGAACGATGGTATAGCCACAGCGTACGCCGGTGAAGCCTGCCGTCTTGGAGAAGCTGCGGAATTCGATGGCGCACTTGCGGGCTCCACGGATTTCGTAGATGGAATGTGGAATGCTGTCGTCCTGAATATAGGCCTGATAAGCGGCATCGTAGAAGATGAGCGTATCGTTCTTCAGCGCATAGTTCACCCACTTGCGAAGTTCGGCCTTGGAGAGCACCGTTCCCGTGGGGTTATTGGGATAGCAGAGGTAAATGACATCTACGCGATGATCGGGCAAAGACGGGATGAACTTATTCTCAGCGGTACAAGGAAGATAAGTCACATTCGACCAGTGTCCGTTCTCATCCTTGATACCTGCACGTCCGATCATGGCGTTGGAGTCGATATAGACGGGATAGATAGGATCGGTGACGGCAATGGAATTGTCCCAGCGGATGAGTTCCTGAATGTTACCTGTATCACTCTTGGCACCATCGTTGATGAAAATCTCATCTATGTCGAGATGAATACCGCGGGGCAGGAAATCGTTCTTCAGGATGGTCTCCCGCAGGAAAGCGTAACCTTGTTCTGGACCATAGCCGTGGAATCCTTCGGCGGTTGACATCTCATCGACAGCCTTGTGAAGTGCCTCAATCACAGCAGGACACAACGGCTGGGTGACGTCGCCGATGCCAAGGCTGATGACGTCGTTAGTCTTATGCGTCGCCTTGAAGGCATTCACCCGCTTGGCAATGTCGGCAAACAGATAATTATCTGGTAGTTTTAAGAAATGTTCGTTTACTAATGCCATATTTTATTTGTAAAGGTTTAAGCGCCTTCGGCTGTTTAAGTGCTGCCTTGCAGCTGTTTAATGGGTTTAAAAGTTAATGTATTCTTTATATTTTTACGTCTCCTTCGAAGACAAACTCCGCAGGACCCGTCATATAGACGTGATTGTCGGCCTCATCCCAATGGATGTGAAGCTTACCGCCATCCATGATGATATCCGAATCGCGCTGGGCTCTCCCCGTAAGGACTGCAGCCACGGCCGTAGCACAAGCTCCCGTTCCACAGGCCATGGTGACCCCGCTACCCCGTTCCCAGACGCGCATGCGGATGCTGCCGTCGCGTTCCACTTTGGCAAACTCAATGTTACAGCGATCGGGGAAGGCCTCATGCTCCTCCAAAACGGGACCGTCGTCGGCAATGCGGTTAATCTCATCCGTGAAAATCACGTAATGCGGATTTCCCATCGACACAAAGGTTCCTTCGGGTAGTTTGGAGGAAGTATGAAACTGCGCCTCGTTCTCTAACTGCGGCTCCAGCATGTCCACGGTCACCGCCTTCACCTGATGGCCTTTCACCTGCAGCTGCAGTTTCTTGATACCGGAAAGGGTGGAAAGCCGGATATCGGTCTCCTGCGTCAGTTTCTTCTCATAGACGTATTTTCCGATACAACGCGAAGCATTGCCGCACATCATCGCCTCACTCCCATCAGCATTGAAGATACGCATCGTAAAATCAGCCTCCGGAGACGGAGAACGGCCGATGAGCACCAGTCCGTCGGAACCAATGCCCTTATGGCGGTCACTCAAAGTGATGGCTGCGGTTGTGGGGTCCTTTATTTTATATAAGGAGGAATCGATATAAATGTAATCATTTCCTGCCCCCTGCATTTTCGTGAAGTGAACTTTCTTTGGCATTTTGCTTCGATTTTGTACTTCAATATAACCTTTTTGCTATTTTTGTTTGCAAAGATAATGCATTTTGATATAAAGCCGCTAAAAAAACCGTCAAATTATACCTTCTTTTTGAATCGTGGTTTTAAACTGTAAGAAAACACACCCGTAAAACTAACAATCTGAAACCACAACTTTCAAAATTGTTGCATATAATAAGTTTGTTTTGATTTCTTGATAGAAAAATATGAAAGAATTAAACATATTGTATTCAAAGTAAGTAATTTTGCAACCAGAATGATACATAAATCAGGATTAATATGACAAAATGCAATTCCGACAAGAACGGAAAAGGACTCTATCAGAGTCAGTATGAGCACGATGCTTGTGGAGTAGGCATGGTGGTGAATATTCACGGAAACAAAAGCCACCAACTGGTAGACGACGCGTTGAGAGTGCTGGAGAATATGCGGCATCGCGGCGCTGAAGTAGGAAAAGACGGCGATGGAGCCGGTATCATGCTACAGATTCCCCATGAGTTTATTTTATTGCAAGGCATTCCAGTACCCGAGAAGGGAAAATACGGAACGGGCCTGGTTTTCCTGCCAAAGGACGAGAAGCGCCAGCAGGATATCCTCAGCATCATCATCGAGGAGATAGAGCGCGAAGGGTTGCAACTGATGCACCTGCGCTCTGTTCCCACTTGTCCGGAATGTCTTGGAGAACGGGCATTGAGCAGCGAACCCGACATCAAGCAGGTGTTTATCACAGGGATACAGGACGATCAGATAGAATCATTCCCGCGTATCTTATATGTTATCAGGAAAAAGATTGAGAAAAGAGTTCAGGATAAAGATTTCTATATCTGTTCTCTCAACAACACAAAAATAGTTTACAAGGGAATGCTGTCGAGCATTCAGGTTCGGCAGTATTACCCTGATTTGACAAATCCCTATTTCACAAGCGGACTGGCGCTGGTGCACTCACGTTTCAGCACAAACACATTTCCTACGTGGTCATTGGCCCAGCCCTTCCGCTTGTTGGCTCATAACGGAGAAATCAACACCATCCGTGGAAACCGCGGTTGGATGAAGGCACGTGAGAGCGTGCTGTCGAGTGAGGCGCTCGGTGACATTAGAAAGATATCACCCATTGTACAACCGGAGATGAGTGATTCGGCTTCGTTGGACAATGTGTTGGAATTCTTCGTCATGAGCGGACTGAGTCTGCCGCATGCCATGGCGGTTCTCGTGCCGGAATCTTTCAACGACAAGAACCCTATTTCAGAAGATCTGAAGGCCTTTTATGAATATCATTCCATCCTGATGGAACCTTGGGATGGTCCTGCAGCCCTGCTTTTCAGCGACGGACGCTTTGCCGGTGGTATGCTCGACCGCAATGGCCTGCGACCCGCCCGTTATACCATCACCAAAAACAATACGATGGTGGTGGCTTCCGAGGTGGGCGTCATGGATTTCGACCCAACGGAAGTGGCCGCGAAAGGACGCTTGCAGCCTGGAAAGATTCTGCTCATTGACACGCAGGAAGGCAAAATCTACTACGATGGAGAAATCAAACAACAGCTGGCTTCTGAGTATCCCTATCGCCAATGGCTCTCCACCAACCGCATTCAGTTGGAGAAGTTGAAGAGCGGACGTAAGGTGGAAAACGGTGTCAGTGATTTACTCCAGAAAGAGCGGCTTTTCGGTTATGGAGAAGAGGATATCAGTTCTACCATCATACCGATGGCAACGGCAGGACAGGAACCCACGGCAGCTATGGGTAACGACACGCCGCTGGCCGTACTTTCCACCCGTCCGCAAGTATTCTTCAACTATTTCCGACAGCAGTTTGCACAGGTCACCAATCCCGCCATCGACTCCATTCGCGAGAATCTCGTGATGAGTCTGACGGAATATATAGGACGTGTGGGTTCCGGCATTCTGAATCCTGACGAAACCAACTGCAAGATGGTGCGTCTGCCGCATCCCATCCTGAACAACACCCAACTTGACATTCTCTGCAATATCCGCTATAAGGGCTTTAACACCGTAAAACTTTCCATGGCCTTCCAGGATGATTTGCAGGCGGCACTCCATCAACTTTGCAAGAAAGCGGAGGAGAGTGTGGATGAAGGCTATAACTACATTATCCTGACCGATAAACAGGAAGAAGGACCGTTTATCCCTTCCCTGCTCGCCGTTTCTGCCGTTCATCATTATCTGATCTCAGTAGGCAAGCGCGTGCAGACGGCTCTTATCGTGGAAAGCGGAGAGATTCGTGAGACGATGCATGCTGCCCTGCTGTTGGGTTATGGCGCTTCCGCCCTTTGTCCTTATATGGTGTTTGCCATTCTGGACGACTTGGTGAAACGCGGAAAGATTCAGGAAGACTATGCCACGGCAGAAGCCAACTACATCAAGGCTGTGAAGAAAGGACTCTTTAAGATTATGGCGAAGATGGGAATCTCGACCATCCGCAGCTATCGTGGTGCGAAAATCTTCGAGAGCATCGGCCTCAGCGAGAATCT
>CACZVX010000056.1 GCA_902784755.1 uncultured Prevotellaceae bacterium | reverse complement strand
ACCAAACTGCCGCTCAAAAATATCCTTATCCTTGAAATTAAAAGAAAGACTTGGCATAATTGTCGTATTTGCAAGTGCAAAGTTATTAAAAAATTCAAATAACCTTAATATTTTCTTTAAAATTTTCATACAAACCTATTATAATCGCCTGAAAATAAAAAGGGAAGAAATACCTCCTTTTAAACTTTTTTGAAAATGAAACGTCAAAAAAACGTACAATCACAAACTACAGTTTAATATGAGAAGATGTTTCTTCCTCCTGCTGATGCTGGCAGGAGTCTTAATGGTTCAATCCCAGAACAGACAAATTTCAGGATATGTGGTGGACCGCGACACAAAAGAACCTGTGCCGCAGGTTACTATTCAGTTGCTTACGGAAAAGGATTCGGCTTTCGTGGCGGGGGCTTTGTCGGGTGACGACGGGTCTTTTATGCTGAAAGTGGAAAAGGACGGACGCTACGTGGTGAGGTTCACCAGCGTGGGGTATAAGCGGGAACAGAAAAATGTGACGCTGAAGGATTCTGCCAATGTGGATCTCGGACAGGTGGTGATAGGCGCGGATGCCATCATGCTGAAGAATACGACCATTACGGGACAAGCTGTGCGCGTGACCGTCGTAGAGGACACGACTATCTATAATGCTGCAGCCTATCGTACGCCAGAGGGCTCCGTGGTGGAGGAACTGGTGAAGAAACTGCCAGGTGCTGAGGTGAGCGACGACGGTACGGTGACCATCAACGGTAAGAAGGTGAGTAAGGTGAAGGTGGACGGAAAGGAGTTCATGACGGGCGACACGAAGACGGCCATGAAGAATCTGCCTACATCGATTGTGGAGAAGGTGAAGACCTACGACGAGAAGAGTGACCTTGCCCGCATCACAGGTATTGAGGACGATGAGGAGACAACGGTGCTGGACTTCGGTCTCAAAGAGGGCATGCACCGTGGAACCTTCGGCAACGTGGACTTGGGCATCGGTACGAAGAAACGCTATTCTGACAGGCTGATGGGCTCGTATATGGATAACTCAACACGACTGATGGCTTTTGGGTCTGCCAATAACGTGGGCGACCGCGGATTTCCCGGTGGCGGTGGCGGCGGCCGTTTCGGCGGTGGGCAGAATGGCCTGAACGCATCGAAAATGGTGGGAGTGAACTTTAACAAGGAAGCAGGAAAGAGAATCGGCAGACGCGGCGGCCGTGGTTCTAATAGCGGAAGGGAACTGGAAGTGGATGCCTCGGTGTTGTGGAACCATAACGACGGAGACCGTTCCTCGGTGACTTCTGGAGAGAACTTCGTGGCCACGGCGGGATCCTTCTCGAACAGTAAGTCGCAGAACTTCTCAAGGAGCAACAGCCTTCAGGGACAATTACGACTGGAGTGGCAGCCCGACACACTCTGGAACGTGAATTTACGGGCGAACGTGAACTACGGCACAAACGACGGTAATACGAAGAGTCAGAACTTGAGCTTCAACATGGATCCCTATGAACAGCCGGGTATCACTGATCCCTTTGAACAGCTGGAGGAGCTGGAACGAATCGACTCCATGATGGTCAATGCGAGGAAAAACGCGTCTGTTTCCTATTCCGACCGTCTTACCGCTAATATGAACGTGCAGGTGAACCGCCGGCTGAATTCCAACGGACGGAATCTGACTTTGCGAGGAGAGGCCGGATATGGGGATAACGACAGCAAGAGTCTCTCGGAAAACTCTGTGGAACTCTACCAGGTGAGGAACTATCTGAACACGGGCGACTCCACCTATATCACAAGGCGCTACAACGTGACACCCACGAAGAATTGGAACTACACGCTGCAGGCTACCTATAGTGAGCCGCTTACCAGAAGGATGTTCCTGCAACTGAACTACCGGTTCCAGTATCGTTATAACAAGAGTGACCGTGCCACCTATGACTTCTCAAGCAATAATCCGCTGATGGCAGGAACGCCCTTTGGACCCAATCAGGAGGGAAGTGTCTTCAACGTGTGGAATGAACGCTACGGGGGATGGGATTACTATTTCAACCAGTTTGACCATCCGCTGGATACTTACGAGAGTGATTCGCTGAGCCGCTTCTCGGAATACACGAACTATATCCATGACCTGCGCCTGACACTGCGCATCATACAGCCTAAGTATCAGTTGAATCTGGGTGTGCTGTTGCAACCCCAGCGTACGCATTTCGTACAGCGCTACTACGGACACGATGCCGACACGGTGCGCAACGTGTTCAATATAGCCCCCACCATGAACTTCCGTTACCGCTGGGACCGCCAGCAGCAGCTGCGTGTGGAATACCGGGGTTCGAGCAGTCAGCCTTCGATGACGGACTTGCTGGACATCACCGACGATTCGGATCCCCTGAATGTGAGCAAGGGTAATCCGGGACTGAAGCCTTCGTTCAATCACCGGCTGACGGCACGCTACAATAACTTCATACAGAACCACACGCGGTTCATCAATGCCAATGTCTCGTGGAGTACCACCCTAAACTCCATCTCCAATATGGTGACTTATAACCAGCAGACGGGCGGACGCATCACAAAGCCGGAAAACATCAACGGCAACTGGAACGCTTCGGCTTCGTTCACCTACAACCAGTCTATCGACACGCTGGGTGTGTGGAACATCTCTACTTCCACGGGTTATAACTACAACCACTACGTGAGCTATGTGACGCTGTCGAGGAATGCCTCTTCAGAACGTAACACCACTTATTCAAGCAGCGTGAATGAACGGCTGCAACTGAGTGTGCGTAAGGATTGGTTTGAAATAACGGCTGACGGATCGGTGAACTATAGCCACACGCGCAATTTGCTGCAGGCAACGGGAAACCTCGATACCTGGCAATTCACCTACGGTGCCTCGCTGAACCTCTATGCACCCTGGGGCATGAGCCTCTCCACGGATATCCATAACCAGAGCCGAAGAGGCTACAGCGATGAGACACTCAACACCAACGAACTGATCTGGAATGCGCAGCTGGCACAGGGATTCCTGAAGGGAAAACCGCTCACCGTGACTTTGCAGTTCTATGACATCCTGCACCAGATGAGCAACTTCTCACGTACCATCAATGCCATGCGCCGCAGCGATACTTCCTACAATAGCATCAACTCCTATGCGATGCTGCACGTTATCTACCGCATCAACCTCTTTGGAAGCCGCGAAGCCCGCCGTGGCATGCGTGGCTTCGGCGGAGACTTTGGTATGCCTCCTGGAGGCGACGGTATGCGTGGCGGTGGCTTCGGAGGAGGCCGTGGCGGAAACCGTGGCGGAAACCGCGGCGGTGGCGGCGGTCGTGGTGGAAACCGTGGCGGTGGCTTTGGCGGCGGCCGCTAATTCGTCAGTAGCCCGGAAGAGGAATGAAATCAGGGCTGTAATGTAAAGCCAAATACAAGATAAGCCTTCTGTGAACAGGGATTGGCCACAAGCTGTCCGAAAACGGGAATGGCAAAGTTGTCGGTGACGCGTATCTCTTTCGTGGCTTTCACGGAAAGATTGGTTACGGCAAAACCACTGGTACCATAGGAAGTGGTGGACATGGGGACGAATCCGAAAACTGCCGTCCAGTCGCAGGTGGCGAAACGGAAGGGTGCTGACAGTTCCATATAGGTGGAATAGGCGCGCTTGCCGTTGGCGTTGATTCCGTCGTTGCCGGCGAAATTCATATAAGCCTGAAGGGCCAGAGGTCCGAAGTCGTAACCCACATTCGCCTCGAAGATATGGTTCGTGGAATGGGCATCGTAACGGAAATAGCGGTTTTCGGGATCCAGTCCGGTATTGAACCAATAGTCGGTGATGCCCACATGAAAGCTGCCGATGGAGTAGGCGAGGGTGAGGTCGAACTCCTTCGTGTCGGAAGACTCCAGTCCCACACTGCCCCATGCCGTCAGACTCAGTCCCTTGTAAGCCACACCAAGAGTGGGCTGCAAGGAAACATTACCCAAATCCAGACCACGCCAGATATACTGATTCACTACATCGGCAGCTACCGTTGTCTCTACCTTTTCTTCTTCCTGAGCGATGGCGGGGGCAGTACACGCAAGTACTGCCATAGCCATCATAAAAAATCTTTTTACCTTTTTCATTTTTAAAATCCTTTCTATTATAAACTGTGTTTGTGTTTTTTTTCCTTTAGTTATAGCATGTCTCACCATGTTCATAGACATCGAGACCTTCCTCTTCGATGCGCTTGTCGCAACGCAGACCGATGGTTTTCTTCAGCGTGTAGAAGATGACGAGACCCATACCGAAAGCCCATGCGCAAACGGCCAATGCACCCAGCGCCTGAACACCGATACTGGCTTCTGTGCCATTGAGGGCTGAGTTGCAGAACACACCCGTGAGAATGGTTCCGACGATACCTCCTACACCATGCACGCTGACGGCGCCCACAGGATCGTCCACGTGAAGCTTCTTGTCGATGAACGATACACTCCAGCACATGATGACTGAGGTGACGGCACCGATGACGGCAGCTGCCCATACATCCACACAGTCGCATCCGGCGGTGATACCCACGAGTCCGGCGAGAATACCGTTACATACCATTGAGAGAGAAGGTTTACCATCCACGAGCCACGTGTAGGCCAATGCAGCAATGCCTCCTGTGGCTGCAGCCATGTTCGTGGTTACGAATACATGAGCTGTGTGGATGGCACTTTCTCCCGTAATACTTAATTCACTGCAGGGGTTGAAACCGAACCAACCTACCCAGAGACAGAACACGCCCAGGGCGCAGAGTGCAAGGTTGTGACCGGGAATGGCACGGCTGCGACGGGCGCGGTCGTATTTCCCGATACGAGGACCCAAGATGATGGCACCTGCAAAAGCCAGCATACCTCCGCAGGCATGTACCAGCGTGGAGCCGGCAAAGTCATGAAAACCAAGTTCTGAGAGCCATCCACCGCCCCATCCCCAGTGTCCGGAAACAGGATAAATGAAAGCAGAGATGAGGATGGAATAGATGAGATAGTTCGAGAACTTGGTACGTTCAGCCATGGCACCGCTGACGATGGTTGCCGCCGTCGCACAGAACATCGTCTGAAATATAAAGAAGGCTGCTGTGGGTAGCGTGTCGTTACCACCATTAGAACGGAAAAAGAATCCGTCCCATCCTAAAAAACCATGGTCGGAACCGAACATGAGTGAAAATCCGATAATCCAGAACAAGACGCTGCCGCACATGAAATCGCAGAAGTTCTTCATCAGAATATTCGCCGTGTTCTTCGACCGTGTCATGCCTGCCTCCACAAGGGCGAAACCAGGCTGCATCCAGAAAACAAGCATTGCTCCAAGGAGCACCCAAAGGGTATCAACACCACTGATACTGTCTATCGCTGAAACTAAAAACAAATCTTTCATACCTTATATACTTAATTGACTTTGTCGATTCTTGGCTGCACTCGGCATAGCTCAAGCAAGCTTGGCTCTGCTCTCGTTTGCACAAGAATTCTTAATTGATAATCGCGAAGCGATAACGCTAAACGCTAAACTCTACACTCTACACTCTAAACTACTTCTTGTCTCTTAAAACGGTGTCGCCATTCTCACCTGTACGGATAGACCAAGTGTCAATCATGTCACTCACGAAAATGCGTCCGTCACCAACCTCACCGGTATGCGCTACGCGGAGAATGACCTTGATGGTTGGTGTCACGAACATGTCACGGCAGACAATCGTGATGGCCACGCGCTCAATGACATCCGTTGAATACTGCACACCGCGGTAGATGCGTTCCTGACGACTCTGACCAATGCCATGTACATCGTGATATTCAAACCAGTCGATGTCGGAAGCAAGGAGTGCTTCCTTCACCTCTTCAAACTTTGTCTTCCTGATAATTGCTTCAATTCTTTTCATACCTTTTAATTTAATAACACAACAAAACCTAACATTCTGCTTTAATTATGGTGCAAAGTTAGTGCAAAATGTTACGAAATTAAATAAATATCAAACAATTTAATACAATAAAAATACATTTGCTTTCAATAAGAAACAACAAACATATCTGCAAGTTTCAAATTGAAAGCAAATTATAGGGTGAAAACGACGGATTGTAAGCTAAAGCGTGTTTTCTATATAATTGACAAGGGCCTGATTGCAAAGTCGGATGCCTCCGGGGGTGGGATAGCGCCCCGTGAAATACCAGTCTCCCTGATGATGGGGACAGGCAGCATGGAGACCCTCGATGCTTTGGAAAACAAGTTCTATGGGGGTTGTGATACCCTCCGGACGCAGCATCTCCACCATTTTTTGATTCAGTTCTGCCACGGTGAAGGGTTCGTAGAGACGTTTCACGGGAAGTGCTTCCGCCATATTCTGCGAAGGAGCAGCAAGCTGTTGCAAGCATTGCTGATAGACTTCGTCGATGAGCGGTTGCATGCCGCGCTCTCTCAGTAGTGCCATACAGGCGCGGAAAGCAATGAATTCCTCGAGGCGTGCCATGTCGATGCCGTAGAAATCGGGATAACGGATTTGCGGGGCACTCGAGACGAGTACAATTTTCTTGGGATGCAGACGATCGAGAATCTTGATGATGCTTTCCTTTAAAGTAGTTCCGCGAACGATGCTGTCGTCGATAACCACGAGATTGTCCTCACGTGGATGCACCACACCGTAGGTGACATCATAGACATGGGCGGCGAGATCGTTGCGCTGGTTGCCTTCTGTGATGAAAGTGCGGAGTTTGATATCCTTCCAGGCAATCTTCTCGAAACGTACGTCATGCCCCTGCTTCATGAATCCGTGAAGCATGCCGTAATAAGCTACTTCGGCGGTGTTGGGAATAAAGGAGAAAACCGTATGACTGACATCGCCACCGATAGCCTCAGTGATGGCGGGTACTAACTGTTCACCCAACTGCTGACGTTCGCGGTAGATGTCGCGGTCGTTGCCACGGCTGAAATAGATGCGCTCGAAAGAACAAGAGGAAGAAGACCCTCCTTCCAGCCCTTCCCTATGAGAGAGTGGAGTAATGACCTCTTCCATTTTTATGATTCCGTTGCGCTTTACAATAAGTGTATGACCGGGAGGAAGTTCCTGGATATCTTCCACTTGCAAATCGAAAGTGGTTTGCAGAACGGGACGCTCACTCGCTAAGGCAACGATTTCCTCATCCTGATAATAGAAAGCGGGACGGATACCCCAGGGGTCACGCATGGAGAAGAATTCACCGGAACCCGTGAGACCACAGACCACATAACCGCCGTCAAACTGCGGCATGGTGGTTTTTAGGACATTTGCCATCTCCACATGATCGTCGATGAACTGGGTGATGGCCGTTCCTTCGAGTCCCTGTTCCTTGGCCTGCTGGTATTTGCATTCCACTTCACGGTCAAGGCGGTGGCCCATCAGTTCGAGCATGATATAAGAGTCGCTGTAGATGCGGGGATACTGTCCCTGCATGGTGAGACGCTGGAAAACCTCATCGATGTTGGTCATATTGAAATTACCACAGATGCAGAGGTTCTTGGCACGCCAGTTGTTGCGGCGAAGGAAAGGATGGACGAAGGTGAGACCGCTCTTGCCGGTGGTGGAATAACGCAGATGTCCCATGAGCAGTTGTCCTTCGGAAAAATGCTCATCGGCACGAGAGAAAATCTCCGTGATGGCATCCTTTCCCTGCTCTTTCTCACGGAACATATATTCCTCTCCAGGCACAGCGTCGAGTTGTACGGCGGCAATACCGGCACCCTCCTGTCCGCGGTTGTGCTGTTTCTCCATCATCAGATAGAGTTTGTTCAGTCCGTACAGCCGTGTACCGTATTTCTGTTCATAATACGCTAAAGGTTTCAGAAGGCGGATCATCGCCACACCACATTCATGCTTAAGAGGTTCCATCGCACTTTTAAATATTGAATCTTGACTCCTTTCTCAATAAGCCTGCTCGTGGACACCCGCAACGGCACGCCCACTGGGGTCATTAAGTTTCTTGAAGGCTTCGTCCCATTCGCGGGCTATGGCTGTAGAACAGGCCACACTGGCTTCCTGCGGAACGCTGCGGGCAGCGGAATCGCTGGGGAAATGCTCGGCGAAAATGCTGCGATAGTAGTATTCTTCTTTGTTCAGCGGCGGATTGATGGGGAAGCGTTCGGCTGCATGTGCCATCTGCTCGTCGGTGACTTGTTCGGAGGTAATCTTCTTCAAGGTGTCAATCCACGAATAGCCCACACCATCGGAGAACTGCTCTTTCTGTCGCCACGCCACCTCCTCAGGAAGCATATCGGCGAAAGCCTCGCGTACGATGCGCTTCTCAATAGTCGTTCCCGGACACATCTTGGCTTCGGGATTCGTACGCATGGCCACATCGAGAAATTCCTTGTCGAGGAAAGGAACGCGTCCTTCCACGCCCCATGCCGAAAGACTCTTGTTTGCCCGCAGACAGTCATAGAGGTGGAGTTTGGAGAGCTTGCGCACGGTTTCTTCGTGGAAATCTTTCGCGCTGGGTGCCTTATGGAAATAAAGATAACCTCCGAAGACCTCATCGGCACCCTCACCCGAGAGCACCATTTTGATACCCATCGACTTGATGACGCGTGCCAGAAGATACATGGGCGTAGAGGCGCGGACTGTCGTCACATCGTAGGTTTCGATGAAATAGATGACGTCGCGGATGGCATCGAGCCCTTCCTGAATGGTGTAGTTGATTTCGTGATGCACGGTTCCGATATGATCAGCAACGAGTTTGGCCTTTGCCAAATCAGGCGCGCCTTTCAGTCCTACGGCAAATGAATGCAATCGGGGCCAGTAAGCACGTGTCTGTCCATCGTCTTCTATACGGTTCTCAGAAAAGCGTTCGGCAATGGCGGAAATCACACTGGAATCGAGTCCGCCACTCAGCAACACACCATAAGGCACGTCACTCATCAACTGACGCTTCACGGCAGCACGCAATGCCTGACGGATGTCCTCACTACTCGCTTCATTGTCTTTCACAGCGTCATACGAAAACCAGTCGCGCTTGTAGTACCTTCTAAGTGAAGAGTGCAGCGTGGAGAGTGAAGAATGATCCAGGTCCTTGCTCCAAAGATAATGACCGGGAAGGAAGGGTTCATAGTATTCGCATTGTCCTTCGAGGGCTTTCAGTTCGGAAGCCACATACACTTTGCCGTCGCTGTCGCAACCGATATAAAGCGGAATCACACCAATGGGGTCACGGGCAATGAGAAAAGCATCCTCTTCCTCATCGTAAAGGGCGAAGGCAAAGATGCCGCTCAAGTCTTCCAGGAAGTCAATGCCTTTCTGGCGATAGAGCGCAAGAATGACCTCACAGTCGCTGCCCGTCTGGAACTCGTAGGTATCGGCAAACTCGCGGCGGATCTGCTGATGGTTATAAATCTCACCATTAACGGCGAGAATCTGTTTCCCGTCGGGGGCAAACAACGGCTGTCTGCCGCTTTCAGGATCCACGATGGAGAGACGTTCATGCGCCAGAATAGCTGTCTTTCCACAGTAGATGCCACTCCAGTCAGGACCGCGGTGACGGATTTTCTGACTCATACGAAGGGCTTTCTGCCGGAGCATCTCCGGCTTCTCGATATTGAATATTCCTACGATTCCACACATACTATTTTTACTTTAAAAAAACGTTTTGAGCCCCTTGATAAGGGGCGGCTCTAAAGCAGGGATCTAATCAAATTATAAAAACAATTTTTATTTGTACACAGAGATACAGAGACACAGAGTTTTTTTTCTTCCCTCTTCATCACTCTTCACTTATCACTTCTCTAATAAAGTCCATGAACAGCGGATGGGGATGCAGCACCGTACTCTGATATTCGGGATGAAACTGAGTACCGATGTACCAGCGCTTTTCAGGTATTTCGATGATTTCCACAAGATTGGCAGCGGGATTGCGCCCTGAACATTTCATGCCGTGACTCTCGAAATCGGAGAGATACTGATTATTGAACTCATAACGGTGACGATGACGCTCACGGATGAACTGTTTGCCGTAGATCTTTGCCACACGGGAACCCTCCATCAATTCGCAGTCGTAGGCCCCGAGTCGCATCGTTCCTCCGAGGTTTGCGAGATTCTTCTGACTCTCCATAAGGTCGATCACGTTATGCTCCGTATGCTCGTCCATCTCGCGGCTGTGCGCATCAGGCATTCCCAAGACGTGACGGGCAAATTCGATGACCATCATCTGCATGCCCAGGCAAATGCCGAAACAGGGGATGTCGTTTTCACGGGCATATCGGGCAGCACGGATTTTCCCTTCAATGCCACGGGTGCCAAAGCCCGGACAAATCACCAGACCGTCTTGCTTTTTGATGAGTCGGAGGAATTCCGAGTTCTCCGGATTTTCTGATAATTCCGATGAATCCGAAAGCTCCGAATTAATAAAAGTGATCACCACCTTCCGATGATGATAGGTGGCGGCATGACTAAGACTCTCATTGATGCTCTTGTAAGCATCCTGAAGGTCGTATTTTCCGACGAGTCCGATGTGTACCTCTTCCGTGGCTTCGCGGCGGAGTTTCAGGAAATGATTCCAGGAAACCATCCCGGGTGTCTCCCCGACGGGAATACCCATCTTCCGCAGAATGGCGGCATCGAGACCCTGCCGCTGCATGTTGAGGGGCACTTCATAGATGCTGGGCAGGTCCTCGCTCTGAATGACACATTCCAAATCGACATTGCAGAAACCAGCCACTTTCTGTCGGAGGTGGTCGTCGAGATGTAGTTCCGTACGGAGAATGAGGATATCAGGTTGAATGCCCTGACTCTGCAGTTCCTTCACGGAGTGCTGTGTAGGTTTGGTCTTGAGTTCGTTGGCGGCTTTCAGATAAGGCACATAAGTGAGATGCACACACACGGCATCGCGCCCCAACTCCCATTTCAACTGACGGATGGCTTCCAGGAAAGGGGCACTCTCGATGTCGCCGATAGTACCGCCAATCTCCGTAATCACGAAATCATAATTCTCCTTTTCACCCAAATACTGAATCTGCCGTTTGATTTCGTCGGTGATATGAGGGACCACTTGAATGGTCTTTCCCAGGTAATCTCCGCGGCGCTCCTTGTCAATAACCGACTTGTAGATACGTCCTGTCGTCATCGAATTGGCGCGCGTTGTCTGAATGCCTGTGAAGCGTTCGTAGTGTCCAAGATCGAGATCGGTCTCCATGCCATCGGCCGTCACGTAGCACTCTCCATGCTCATAAGGGTTCAGCGTTCCGGGGTCGATGTTGATGTAGGGGTCAAACTTTTGAATGGTGATTTTGAAACCCCTTGACTGCAGCAATTTGCCGATGGAAGCCGAAATGATGCCTTTTCCCAGAGAAGAAACGACGCCGCCTGTCACGAAAATATATTTAGCCATCTTGCTTTTATTTAATCCTTAGAAATCAAAACCTTAACTTTTAAATAACAATCTTATTAATATCGTTGAACAATCTTATTAACTTTGTTGAACAATCCTATTAACTTTGTTCAACAATCCTATTAACTTTGATATTTATTATTGGCTATTAAGGAATGCATCCACGGCCTTTGCGGTTTGTTTTCCACTCGCCATGGCTCTCACAACGAGCGAGGCACCGTTCTTACTGTCGCCGCAGACGAAGACGTTCTCGGGATATTCGGGATGCTCGGGCTTGAGGAATCCCATGGCAAGCAGCACCAGTTCGGCCTTGATAATTTCGGGCTCTCCCTTGGGAACCATCAACGGACGTCCGCCTTCGGGGTTGGGCTTCCAGTCAATTTCCTGCACTTTCACGCCCGTCAGCTGTCCATCCTTTCCGATGAATTCCAGCGTGTTGATGTTCCAGCGGCGTATGCAGCCTTCCTCATGTGAAGAGGTCGTCTTGAAAGTACGTGGGAAATTGGGCCATGGATTATTCGGATCTTCAGGACCGATGGGCGGTTTGGGCATGATTTCTATCTGCGTCACACTCTTCGCGCCCTGACGGTGAGCCGTACCGATACAGTCGCTTCCGGTATCGCCACCGCCAATCACGAGCACGTTCTTGCCCTTCGCGGTAACACGCTGCTCCTTAGAAAACTCCATACCGGCAAGTACACGGTTTTGTTGCGAAAGCATTTCAAGGGCGAAATGCACGCCTTTCAGTTCACGTCCCGGTGCTTTCAAATCGCGGGCAACAGGAGTTCCTGTGGCGATGACGACGGCGTTGAATTTTTCAAGTGAAGAGTGAAGAGTGTCTTTAAGTGAAGAGTGAAGAGTGAAGAGTGAAGAATCGCAAGATCGGCGGTCCGAAGGAGGAAGCCAATTTGCTGCCGCCTTACCATCTGCATGCGATTCTTCATTCTTCATTCTTAATTCTTCATTGTAATGAAACTCGATGCCTTCCTCTTCCAGAATCGCGATACGGCGGTCAATCACCGCCTTGTTTAATTTGAAATTTGGAATGCCATAGCGGAGCAGTCCGCCGGCAGCTTCATTCTTCTCGAAGACGGTGACTTTGTAACCCATCAGATTCAGATCGTGAGCGGCAGCAAGTCCTGCAGGGCCTGCTCCAATCACAGCCACCATTTTGCCGTTGCGCTCAGGATGATGAATGGGGATATAACCCTCGCGGAAAGCACCTTCGGTAATGGCACATTCGTTCTCACGATTGGTGGTAGGCTCATGGTCGAAAAGATTGAGCACGCAGGCTTTCTCACAAAGGGCAGGGCAGATGCGCCCCGTAAATTCAGGGAAGGGGTTGGTGGCTGAAAGCAACTGATAAGCCAGTTCCCAGTCGCCTTTGTAAAGGGCTTCATTCCATTCCGGGGCCTTATTGCCAAGGGGACAAGCCCAATGGCAGAAAGGAACTCCGCAATCCATACAGCGCGAAGCCTGCTGGCGACGGTCGTGGGCATTGAGCGTCTGCTCCACTTCGCTGAAATCATGAATGCGGTCGTGTATCGGACGATAACCCGCTTCTTTCCGGTGTATCTCTAAAAATGCTTTTGAATCTCCCATATCTTTTATCTTGAAACTTAAAACCTGGAACGCTCAATAATCTCTTTGAACATCTGCAATTTTTTGTTGTAACTTTCTCATTTGTTCCTCCTGAAGCACGCGCTTGTACTCAATGGGCACCACTTGGATGAAGTCCTCCACATAGCGCTGCCAGTCGTCGAGCATCGTACGAGCGAGCTTACTTCCCGTATAGAGATAATGCTGGCGGATGAGCTCGTGCAGTTCACGGCGGTATTGCGTCTCCTCAACTAAGTTGATTTCCACCATGTCCATGTTGCAATAGTAGTCGAAGTTGTGGTTTTTGTCCCACACGTAAGCCACACCGCCACTCATACCTGCGGCAAAGTTGCGGCCTGTCTCTCCGAGTACGACCACACGTCCGCCGGTCATATACTCACAACAATGGTCGCCGGCTCCTTCGATGACGGCAATAGCGCCGGAGTTGCGGACGCCGAAACGCTCTCCCACACGGCCGTTGACATAAAGTTCTCCGCTGGTAGCACCGTAGAGCCCCGTATTACCGGCAATGATATTGTCTTCGGCGGCGAAGTTGCTTCTCATCGGAGGCAGGATGGCAATGCGCCCGCCAGAGAGTCCCTTGGCAAAATAGTCATTGGTTTCGCCTTCGAGTTTAAAGCTGATTCCCTTCACGAGGAAAGCACCGAACGACTGTCCTGCCGAACCTTTGAACTTCACGTTGATGGTCTCATCGGGTAAACCTTCCTCACCATATTTCTTGGCGATGACACCTGAGAGCAGAGCACCTACCGTGCGGTCGGTATTCTTAAGTGTAGAATGAAGCGTGAAGAGTGATGAATTTGCTGAAGTCATTCCTTCCGGGAAAGAAGGCTTCTCCTTTCGTATCTCTTCAAGGAGGCGGGTATCCACCATGTCTTTCTCATCGATGCGGGGCAAATCCTGCGTATGTCGCAGCACACCCTTCTCTTGATAGAGTAAGCGGCTGAAATCCAAATGAACATCCTTCTGAGTGGTTGAATGTGCTTCACTCTTCACGCTTAACTCTTCACTAATGAGCTCCGTATGACCGATAATCTCGTCAAGACTGCGATAGCCCATAGCGGCAAGATATTCGCGGACTTCCTGTGCCAGGAAAGTAAAGTAATTCACCAGATGATCTACTTTGCCGAGGAAATGCTCACGGAGTTTGGGATTCTGTGTGGCCACACCCATCGGACAGGTGTTGAGGTTACATTTACGCATCATCACACATCCCAGAACGATGAGGGCCGTAGTGCCGAAACCGAATTCGTCGGCACCCAGCAAAGCCATGAAAATAATGTCGCGTCCGGTCTTCAACTGTCCGTCCACTTGCAGACGCACCTGTCCGCGAAGTCCGTTTCTCACCAAAGTCTGTTGTGTTTCGGAAAGACCAATCTCCGGAGAGATGCCCGCGAAACGCATGGAAGAGGCAGGAGAAGCGCCCGTTCCACCTTCGGCACCGCTGATGACGATGAGATCTGCCTTGGCCTTGGCCACACCGGCAGCAATGGTTCCCACGCCACTCTCAGCTACGAGTTTCACGGAGACGGCCGCCTGCGGATTCACATTCTTCAAATCGAAGATGAGTTGGGCAAGGTCTTCAATGGAATAGATGTCGTGATGAGGCGGTGGCGAAATGAGGGAAATGCCGGGGATGCTGTGGCGCGTCTTGGCGATAATCTCATTAACCTTAAAGCCCGGCAGTTGTCCTCCTTCACCAGGTTTTGCGCCCTGTGCCACCTTGATTTGCAGTTCTTCGGCATTCACCAGGTATTCTGTAGTCACGCCGAAGCGTCCGCTGGCAATCTGTTTGGTCTTCGAACTGAGGCTGACGCCATCGATTTCCGTATGGAAACGTTCGGAGTCCTCACCGCCTTCACCCGTATTACTTCGGGCTCCCAAACGGTTCATCGCCAGACAAATGGTTTCATGCGCTTCTTTCGACAAAGCGCCGAACGACATGGCTCCCGTGACGAAATGTTTCACGATGCTTTCCACGGGTTCCACCTCGTCGATATTGATAGGATTCCGCTTGATGTCGAGGAAGTCACGAATGAAAATGGGATCAGCTTTCTCGTCAACGAGTTTGCTGAATTCCTTGAACTTCTGATAGTCGCCTTTGCGGCACGCCAGTTGCAGGGTGGCAATGGTTTCTGGATTCCACGCATGGCGGATGCCGTCCTTGCGCCAACGGAACTGCCCCTGATTCGGTAGGAAGTCCTCTTTGCCAGTTGCG
>CACZVX010000055.1 GCA_902784755.1 uncultured Prevotellaceae bacterium | reverse complement strand
GCCGACCGTACGCTGATAGCTGATAATAACCTTTATGAGAATATGTACAGCTATATCCTGCGCTCTAATTTGATAATAGATAATATCGATCAAGCACCTGGAAGCGAGAATGTCAGGCAACTGGCAAAGGCAGAAGCCCGTGTGTTGAGGGCCTTTGACCATTTTTTGGCTGTGAATACATTTGCAAAGGCTTATGATCCTGCCACGGCAGAAACTGACGGGGGCGTTTGTATCGTGGATCATTATGACCTGGAATATTCTCCAACGAAATCTACGGTTGCTGCTGTCTATGACTTTATTCTGAAGGAACTGGAGGAATCTGTTCCGCTGTTGCAAGAAAAAACGCTTAATATTTACCATCCCAATAAGGCATTCGGTTATGCTTTGTTGGCTAAAACCTATCTTTTCCATCGGGATTGGGACAAAGCACGTCAGGCTGCCGATCAGTCGTTGGCATTGAATAGTGCACTCGTGGATTATAATGTGATAGATGAGAATGGGGGTATTGCGCGCTATCGTAATTTCGCCAATGAGAATAACCCTGAGGTGCTCAGTTATATGTGGATGGGTAGTGGATGGACCACGGAGCAGGCTACTTTCTATCGTTATGGCGTCATCAGTCCGGAACTTGTGAATCTCTTTGAAAAGAACGACCTCCGCTATAGTCTTTTCTTCCGCCAGTCGGGAACGACGGTGACCAGCTATTTCGATATCGGTTCTGGAGCAGCTATCTGGACGCCAGCCACAACAACGGCCAGATTTACCTATATGTCGGCAGGCATGCGTACCGCAGAGGTTTATCTGATGTTGGCAGAAGCTTATGCACGCCAGAATAAATTGACTGAAGCAACCAGTTATGTGAATCAGTTACGTGCGAAGCGTCTTTCTGGTGATGCTACAAGTATTGAGGTGCCGGCAACCCAGAAGGAGATGATTTTAAAGATTATTGATGAGCGCCGTAAAGAGTTACAGTTTGGCTTTAACCGCTTCTTTGACTTAAAGCGCTTCAACCTGGAAGCTGACTATCAAAAGACCATCACGCGTGTCTTCCCGGTGGTGACGGTTGGTAAAACGCCACAAACCTATACGCTGGCACCCAATTCACGGTTATATATTATTCCGTTCCCGAAGACAGCCCGTGACAAAAATCCGAATCTGACGCTTAATACGGATGAGAAATAATTTGGTATATATAAAAACAAAAGCGATATGAAAAAGATCTTAACGTTATTAATGATGTGCTGGGCAATAAGTGCTGCGGCACAGAATGACTCCATTAAGGTGCGTATGGATTTCAATGCGAATCCGTGGAATCTGCCTACAAGTGAGATGAGAGGATGGGGCAACTATGCTGATGAAAATGGCTGTCTGCCTAAAACAACAAATTTCGATATTGATGTGAATGGTGAGACGCTTCGCATGGTGCTTACGCCCTCTGACCTTGATGAGACTGACTACGACAATTGTATGGTGAAGGGTGAGGACTATGATGATGGCAATAAGGTTAAGACCATATTGTTCACACGTATTGGTTCTACAATGAAGTTCATCGCTCCGGCAAGTTTGTGGATGGCAAAGGTGTCGTTCAATATTTACCGGCGTTGGTCAAGTGGCGGCTTGTATAGTGGTCCGACTACCAATAACGAGCAGGTGTGGGGAAAGGATTCCGTGAAAGTGCGGGAATATCCTGGAGGTGTAACTGTTCAATGTTGGAGCGGCGACTCTGTGGAATGGAGCCTGCCTGCCTGTACGGGTCAGACCTATTTACACCATATTGATTTCTGGCTGCTCCCCCGCCAGTCTGCCTCTGTTCAGGATATTAATGCTGAAGAGGCTGCTACCGTTGATGTCGTGACAGCTGAAGGAATTGTTGTCCGCAAGAATGCACCCAGAAAGCAGTCGCTGAAAGGTTTGAGGAAAGGACTCTATATCGTTAATAAAAAGAAATACACAGTGAAGTAATGACATTAAAAAAAATTGTTGGTCTGTTTGTTTTTGGCATGACAATGGCACCCGTTCCTGCGGATGCCATTGTCATGAAGTTTGATTTTTTGCAAGATGACAAGCATCAGCATGAGAACGACTCCCTGAAGGCAGCTTGTGAAGTGTGCAATCCTCCTAAGAAAGATGAAAAGGGGAAGAAGGAGAAGAAGGATAAAAAGTCGGAATATGAAAAACTGATTGAAAAGGGAGGCTCTCATGAAAGAGGTGTAATGGATATCCGTCACATTGAGGACAAATGGTATATGGAAGTACCCGATTCCATGATAGGGCGCTTGTTCCTGGTGGTTTCCCGTTTCACCGCTACCCCCCAGGGACTGGGTCTCTACAGTGGAGAAGAAATCACCCGTTCGGCTGTCTATTTCGAGAAGCGTGACGATAAGACACTATTGCTGCGTTCCTATGTCCAGACGCATCAGGCTGATGACAGGGACAATATTGCGATAGCTTTGCGTAAGAGTGCCATTGACCCCATCATTGCTTCATTGAAAATCATTGGACGTCCCAAGAAAGGAAAGACACAACTTGTGGATGTTACGATGCTTTTCAAAAAAGACAATGGGGCGTTTGGCATTTCATCGGCAGAACGTAAGAATATAAAGGTTGGTGCCCTCGACGATACCCGTACGTTTATCGATACCATTAAGACCTATCCCATCAATGTGGAGGTGGTGACGACTCGTACTTATAATGCAGAGCCTGGTATTACCAATGCTTCGAAAATGGGGGCTATGACCATCGGCATGAATACTTCGATTGTGTTACTGCCGAAGGAGCCTATGCAGCCCCGCTACTTTGATGAGCGTGTGGGCTATTTTGCAGACCGCATTGTGAATTTCTCGGATGAAAAGCAGGGAACAGAAAGAGAAATGATTGTTTCGCGCTACCGACTTGAACCCAAAGACCTGAAGGCTTATCAGGAAGGAAAACTGGTGGAGCCCAAGAAACAAATCGTTTACTATATTGACCCAGCTACACCAAAGAAATGGATACCTTATTTAATACAGGGTGTAAATGACTGGAATATCGCTTTTGAGGTTGCAGGTTTCAAAAATGCCATCGTGGCGAAGGAATGGCCTGGCGATAAGGATATGAGTCTGGAGGATGCCCGTTATTGCGTGCTGCGCTATTTACCTTCGGATAAACAGAACGCCTATGGTCCGCGTGTGGTGGATCCCCGTTCGGGAGAAATCATAGAGAGTCATATCTGCTGGTATCACGACGTGATGAAGCTGGTGAAAAGTTGGTATATGATTCAGTGTGGTCCTCTTGACAAGCGGGCACAGACGATGGACTTTGACGATGAACTGATGGGACAGCTTATCCGTTTTGTCTCTTCTCATGAAGTAGGCCATACTTTAGGACTCCGTCATAATATGATTTCAAGCAGTTTCACACCTGTGGAAAAACTTCGCGACAAGAAATGGGTGGAGGCTCATGGACATACCTATTCTATTATGGACTATGCCAGATTCAATTACGTGGCACAGCCTGAAGACGGTATTTCAGAGAAAGGACTCTTCCCAAGGATTAATGACTATGACAAATGGGCTATCAAATGGGGATATCAGTATCTTCCGGAATATGAAGATCCGTTGAAAGAAAAGGAAGCTCTGCGTAAACAGGTCACTCAGGTTCTATCGGAAAAACCTTATCTGGCAGCTTCCATTGACGAGGGTAAGGGTACTGATCCCCGTAGTCAGACTGAGAGTGTTGGCGATAATAATATGAAAGCCAGCGATTATGGTATCAAGAACTTGAAGCGTGTGATGAAGAATCTTGAGAAATGGACAGCACAGCCTGATGGCCAATATGATGATTTGTCGGATATTTACAAAGGTACGCTTTCACAGTTTCAGCGTTATTGTGGTCATGTGCAGAAGAATATTCGGGGAAGGTATAGAAACACTGTACCTGGGATGAAACCCTATGATTATGTTCCTAAGAATCTCCAACAAGAAGCTGTTCAGTGGATGGGACGTCATGTTTTAGAAGCACCTTTATGGTTATATCCACAGTCTATTGTAGATAAGGTTGGAATTGATCCTGAAGAAGATATTTTGAAGCGGTCACAATCCGTGCTTGCTTTTCTTTTGGCATCAGGCATGTTCGTAAATCAATATAAAGACGGTGTATATCCAATTAACGAGTACCTTGATGATGTTTTTGCACAAGTGTGGAAGCCTCTCAACCAGCAGGTTGAGAAGCGCAATGTGTACCGAAGACAGTTAGAACGACTCTATGTCAGTTTTTTGGATAACTCGCTCAATCCCCAACCCGTAGCTGCTATAGCTCCTCGTCCATCTACTGCGCCAGCTCCGACGACATCTGCGGTTCCAAATGATTTGAAGATAATTAACAGCGATGCTATCCTTTATCTTCTCCAGCACCTCACAAAGGTGGAGAATTACATTAAGCAACAGTTAAATGCTTCACCCAAAGGTTCGGTAAATGCTATGCATTACGAAGACTTACTACTGAGAATCAAAAAGCTCAGGGATGAGCATGAAGGTAAAATAATAAAACAATAACGAAAAGCGGGTGTGTCATGAAGGCACACCCGCTTGGTATTTCTAAAAAGGGATAAGAATTACTTGTTCTTCAGAATGTCGCGAATCTCGCCGAGCAGTTCTTCCTGTGTAGGTCCTGCAGGAGCCTCGGGAGCTGGTTCTTCCTTCTTCTTCAGGCTGTTCATTGCCTTAATCATGCAGAAGATACAGAAGGCGATGATCAGGAAGTCGATGACGTTCTGGATAAATGTACCGTATTTCAGAACGGCAGCGGTCTCTCCCTCGCCAATCTTCAGTGCGAGACTTGTGAAATCCACATTGCCAGTTAACATACCAATAGCAGGCATAAGCACATCATCTACGAGAGATGAAACAATTTTGCCAAAGGCACCGCCAATGATTACACCGACAGCCATGTCCATCACATTGCCCTTCATGGCAAATTCTTTAAATTCTTTAATAAATCCCATAGTTTTAAAATTTAATTGTTAATATAATGTGAACTTTCCTATATTCTCTTGTTTTGTAATCTTCAGCTAGCAATCTTGAATTGTGGTCAAGTTTTTTGATTTTAGAACCCCGTTCTTAAATACTTTTTAATATAATTAAGAATGAATTCGGGTACAAATATAGAAAAAATATTGTAACTTTGCATCCGAAAAAAGAAAAAAATGCTTAGAAAGGGCTATTTTTTTACTAAATGATAGAGAACAGCTCTCTTAGCAGGCAAAAAGGTATGTAATTGAGGATTTTTATTTTAACCGTTTAATAAATAAAAGAAAAAATGACAAATGTTGCTATTAACGGCTTTGGCCGTATCGGTCGCCTCGCATTCCGTCAGATGTTCGAGGCTGAAGGTTATGAAGTAGTCGCCATCAACGACTTGACAAGCCCCAAGATGCTTGCTCATCTGCTGAAGTATGACACCGCACAGGGTGGCTTCGCTGGTAAGTATGGTGAGGGTAAGCACACTGTTTCTTACAAGGATGCTGAGCTTGCTGAAGATGGTAAGACTGTGGTTACTCCTGGTTCTATCACTGTTGATGGTAAGGAAATCACTATCTATGCTAAGCCAAACGCTGCTGAACTCCCCTGGGGTGAGCTGAACGTTGACGTAGTTCTCGAGTGCACAGGTTTCTATACTTCTAAGGCTAAGTCTGAAGCTCATATCAAGGCTGGTGCAAAGAAGGTGGTTATCTCTGCTCCTGCAGGCAATGACCTTCCCACCATCGTTTTCAACACTAACCACAAAACTCTGACTCCTGCAGATACTATCATCTCAGCTGCATCTTGCACCACAAACTGTCTGGCTCCTATGGCTGACGCTCTGAACAAGTTTGCTCCTATCTGCTCTGGTATCATGTCTACTATCCATGCTTACACTGGCGACCAGATGATTCTTGACGGTCCTCAGCGCAAGGGTGACCTCCGTCGTAGCCGTGCCGGTGCTCAGAACATCGTTCCTAACTCAACAGGTGCTGCCAAGGCTATCGGTCTGGTTATTCCTGAGCTGAACGGTAAGCTGATCGGTTCTGCACAGCGCGTTCCCACTCCTACAGGTTCTACCACTATCCTGATCGCTGTTGTGAAGGGTAAGGACATCACAAAGGAGGCTATCAACGCTGCCATGAAGGCTGCTGCTAACGAGAGCTTTGGTTACAACGAGGATCAGATTGTTTCTTCTGACATCATCGGTATGAAGTTCGGTTCTCTCTTCGATGCAACTCAGACCATGGTTTCTAAGATCGACGATGACACCTATCAGGTGCAGGTTGTTTCTTGGTATGACAATGAGAACTCTTACACTTCTCAGATGGTTCGCACCATTAAGTACCTCGCTGAGCTGAAATAAGATTAGCTATAAGTGAAGAAAAAAGGCCATTCAGTATTGCTGAGTGGCTTTTTTTTTGTATCTTTGGCGGCAGAAATGGAAAAAATGATCACGATACTTGGACCTACAGCTTCAGGGAAAACTGACCTTGCAGCACATTTGGCAGCAGAGATAGGCGGTGAAATCATCTCTGCCGATTCCCGGCAGGTCTATCGTGGCATGGACATAGGTACGGGCAAGGATCTGGCCGATTATACAGTGAATGGAATCCATGTGCCTTATCATCTGATTGATATATGTGAGCCAGGTACTAAATACAACCTTTTTGAATATCAGGAGGATTTCCGGAAAGCTTATCTTGATATAACGGGTAGGGGAGTGCCCGCTATTCTTTGTGGTGGAACGGGTCTCTATATTGAAGCTGTGCTAAAAGGCTATGCTTTGTCACCTGTACCTCAAAATCCTCAACTGCGTGCCCGTCTTGAAGGGAAGTCATTGGAAGAACTGACCGTGATGTTGGAAGAGCTTAAACGCCAGACGGGCAGTAATATGCATAATCGGACAGATGTTGATTCTGCCCAGCGGGCGATTCGTGCTATTGAGATTGAGACTTATGAAAAAGAACGGATAGCGGAGCGCGGAGCCAGAAGGGAAATGTCGCCCGTAGATTCATTGGTGATAGGTGTTGATATTCCGAGGGAAGAAAGGCGAGCTAAAATCTCCCGTCGCTTAAAAGCCCGATTAGATGAAGGTATGGTTGATGAGATCCGGGCTTTGCTTAATCGTGGCATTCCTGCTGAGGATCTGATGTATTATGGTCTTGAGTACAAATATATTACTGAATACGTCATCGGTAAGACTTCTTACGAGGAGATGTATCAGGGGCTTGAGATTGCCATCCATCAGTTTGCCAAACGCCAGATGACATGGTTCCGTGGAATGGAGCGAAGGGGGATTCCTATTCATTGGATAGATGCCTTAAAGCCGATGGAAGAAAAAGTGTTGGAAATAAAAAATATGCTATAGAGGATATGGAGGAAAACAGATGGGGCATACTTTATTGCCCGAAACACGGTTTTATCTCACCTAAGAAACGGTGGGAAAAGATAGAGAAATGCCTAAAGGAGAAAGGTATTCTTTATGACTTTGTTCAGAGTGAGAACTCCAGCAGTGTGGACCGTTTGGTCAATATGATGATCAATAACGGTTATAAGACGCTGGTAGTAGTGGGCGGTGACTCTGCGCTTAACGAAGCCGTGAATTGTCTGATGCAGTCGGAGAAAGCCGTCAGGGAAGGAATCTCTCTTGGCGTGATACCCAATGGCGTTATGAATGATTTCGCCCGATATTGGGGATATCAAGAAGGCGAATTGGAGCAGACAATCGATTGGCTGAAGAAGGGACGCATTCGTGCAATCGACTTGGGTTGCATCCGTTACACGAATAAGAAAGGGGAGCGTTGTCACCGTTATTTCCTCAATTGTATTAACATCGGCCTGGTAGCCTCAATTATGAATCTGCGCCGTCAGACACGACGTGTATTCGGCAGTCGTACACTTTCGTTTATTGCCTCTTTCATTCTTATGGTCTTCCAGCGCATGGAGTATAAAATGGATATAAAGATTAATACCGACCATATAAAACGGAAAGTAATGACTGTGTGTATAGGTAGCGCACGTGGTTATGGCCAAACCCCCAATGCCGTTCCTTATAATGGTATGTTGGATGTTTCTGTAGTCTATCATCCCGAGATGACTCAACTCTTCGAAGGTTTCTATCTCTTTCTAAAAGGCAAGTTTCTCAATCATCATAGTGTGCACCCATATCGGACTACAGAGATAGAAGTGAATGAAGCGCAGAGGGCTCTTGTGGGAATTGATGGACGATTGATGAACACCCCGGAAGGCCCGTTTAAAATTACCATTGAACAGGAAGTTATAAACTTCTTAATTCCAGACTGATAAAATAAAAAGGTTAGAGACATTCTCTAACCTTTTCTTGATATATCTTCCAGCTCTTCAATCTTAATCAGTTTAATCTTTCTTCCGTCAATTGCAAGCAATTTTTCATTGGCGAAAGAGGAGAGTGTACGGATGGCATTGCTTGTTGTCATATTAGACATGTTGGCAAGATCTTCGCGACTCAGATAAATACTCAATGTGCAACCATCCTCTTCCAGTCCATAACTGTCACGTAGGAAAAGCAATGCCTCGGCAAGGCGGCCTCGGATATGTTTCTGTGTGAGGTTGATAGTACGGTCATCCGACTGGCCAAGTTCAATGGCAAGATGGCGGACAATGAAGTTTGTGACGTTGAAGTTGCGCTGCATGAGTTCCACAATGACAGTCATCGGCACAAAAGCCACTAATGAAGCTTCAAATGCCATGGCTGCTGTTTTGTAGTCTTCGCCTGCAAAAAAGGCCCGGTACCCGAAAATTCCAATTGGCTTGATAACTCGTACAATCTGGTTACGTCCACTTATACCATCCTTATAAATCTTCACTTTACCTTGGATGAGGAACATCATCTTACCAGGGCGGTCTAGTTCGTTGTAAATGATTTCATTTTTGCGAAATTGCTCCACAGTAATATCCCCAGCAAGCATAGCTTGCTCTTCTTCATCAAGAGGTGACCAGTAGTCACATATCTTTTTGATGATTTCCTCCTTCTTCGAATCCTTTATTACAATCATTGCTATACCTTAATTCTATTGAGCACAGTATTCAAGCGGATGCAAAATTAATAAAAATACTTGAAATGAGTAAATATTTCGACATAAATTGTTTTGTAAAACATAATTTTTGCTGATTTCTCGAAAAATCTCAGCATTTATTTTGTTCTCACAAAGAAAATGATTATCTTTGAAGCACTAATAATCTCTGAAAATTATAAACATATAAACCTTAATAGAGTAACTATGAGTTATCTGCGATTCGAAAAGGCTCTGATGACGAACCTGGAGGAAGCATTGCCGCGGGAGTTGTTGCGTACCAACCGCTCTGGCGCCTACTCATGTTCCACGATTGTTGACTGTAACACGCGCAAGTATCATGGATTGCTTGTCGTACCCGTTCCTGAACTGGATGACGAGAATCACGTGCTGCTTTCTTCGCTTGATGTGACGGTCATCCAACACGGAGCAGAGTTCAATCTTGGCCTCCACAAGTATCAGGGCAACAATTTCAGCCCTAAAGGTCACAAGTACATCCGAGAGTTTGACTGTGACAAAGTTCCAACCACCCTCTATCGTGTGGGTGGTGTAATCCTCAAAAAAGAAGTGGTGTTCCAGCATTATGAGGACCGTATCCTCATCCGCTATACACTGGAAGATGCCCATTCGGCCACAACTCTCCGCTTCCGCCCGTTCCTGGCTTTCCGCAGTGTGCGTCAGTTTACGCATGAGAACGGAACGGCAAGTCGCGAGTATCATGAAGTGGACAATGGTATCAAGACCTGTATGTATGCTGGTTATCCTGATCTTTACATGCAGTTCTCGAAGAAGAATGAGTTCCATTTTGTTCCCGACTGGTATCGTGGTGTGGAGTATCCCAAGGAGCAGGAGCGTGGCTATGCATCCAATGAGGACCTTTATGTACCTGGCTACTTTGAGATGGATATCAAGAAAGGCGAGAGCATTGTCTTTGCCGCTTCTACAAGTGAGATTAAGACTGGCGGTCTGAAGGCACTGTTTACAAAGGAAGTGGAAGAGCGCAACCCTCGTGACAATTTCTTCCATTGCCTGGTCAATGCTGCTCACCAGTTCCACATGCGTGAAAAAAATGATGATCGCTTTTTGATTGCGGGCTATCCTTGGTTCAAATGCCGTGCGCGCGACACATTTATTGCCCTGCCTGGTTTGACTCTCGCTATTGAGGAGCAGGATTACTTTGAAAAGGTGATGAAGACCGCTGAGCGCGAACTTCGCAATTTCATGAAGGGCAAGCCAGTGAAGGTTATCACCGAGATGGAAATGCCTGATGTTCCCCTGTGGGCTATTTGGGCTGTTCAGCAATACGCAAAGGAGGCTGGTGAAGAGAAGGCTATCAAGAAATACAGTAAGCTTGTTACCGACATCGTGAAGTTTATTGAAGAAGGAAAGCATCCGAATATCACACTCGAAGAGAATGGACTCGTTCACATTGAAGGCCGTGATAAGGCAATGACGTGGATGAACTCTACGGCCAACGGCCGTCCTGTTGTTCCGCGTACAGGTTTCGTTGTTGAGATCAATGCTCTTTGGTATAATGCCGTTAAGTTCGCTTCCAAGCTGGCTAATTTCAATAAGGACGAGAAGGCTGTTGCCCATCTGGAAGAGATGGCTGCTAAGACCAAGGAATCGTTTGTGGCAACCTTCCTCAATGAATATGGCTATCTCTACGATTATGTGGATGGCAATATGATTGATTGGAGCGTTCGTCCGAATATGATTTTCGCTGTGGCTCTCGATTATTCTCCGTTGGCACAAGATCAGAAGAAGTCTGTTCTTGACATCTGCACACGTGAACTTCTTACGCCAAAGGGACTTCGTTCACTCTCTCCAAAGAGTGGCGGCTATAATCCGATGTACGTAGGACCACAGACCCAGCGCGATTATGCTTACCATCAGGGAACGGCTTGGCCATGGCTCGGCGGATTCTATATGGAGGCATGCCTTAAACTCTATAAGCGTACTCGTCTGAGCTTTGTAGAACGTCAGATGGTGGGCTATGAGGACGAGATGATGTTCAACTGTCTGGGTACTATTCCTGAGATGTCCGACGGTAATCCTCCGTTCCGTGCTCGTGGCGGTATGTCTTTTGCCATGAATGTGGCTGAGATTCTTCGCACGCTGAATATGTTGGAGAAATATACTTATAACCGATAAATCTGGAGGACTGCTATATGAAAGTATTAATGTTTGGATGGGAGTATCCTCCTCACGTTTTTGGTGGTCTTGCTACTGCCAACTATGGAATCTCTGAAGGTTTGAAAGCTCAAGGCGATATAGAGATTGCACTTTGTCTGCCTCATCCTTTTGGTGATGAAGAAACGCATGCGGCTCGCATCATTGCCATGAATGCCGTGCCTATTGCCTATCGTGATGTTGACTACGACTATGTGAAGAGTCGTGTGGGTAACATAATGGATCCCGACTACTATTTTAAACTCCGTGAGCATATCTACGCAGACTTCAATTATATGCACGTCAATGATTTGGGTGCTATGGAGTTTGCCGGTGGTTATCCCAGCAATTTGCACGATGAGATCAACAACTACTCGGTAATTGCTGGCGTGGTGGCACGAACGGAAGAGTTCGATATCATTCATGCTCATGATTGGCTTACCTATCCAGCTGGTATCCATGCCAAGAATGTGAGCGGTAAGCCTCTCTGCATTCACGTACATGCAACTGACTTCGACCGTTCACGTGGTAAGGTGAATCCTACTGTCTATGGTATTGAGAAGGACGGTATGGATAATGCCGACTGCATCATGTGCGTATCTGAACTAACCCGCCAGACGGTTATCAACCACTATCATCAGGATCCTCGCAAGTGCTTCACGGTTCATAATGCAGTGTATCCACTGAAGCAAGAATTGCAAGATATCCCGCGACCTGACCATACGGGCAAGGAGAAAGTGGTTACTTTCCTCGGACGTATCACCATGCAGAAAGGACCTGAGTATTTTGTTGAAGCTGCAAATATGGTTTATCACCGTACCCGCAACGTGCGCTTCTGCTTTGCCGGTAGTGGCGATATGATGGAGGCCATGATTAATCTGGCTGCAGAGCGTGGTATTGCAGACCGCTTCCATTTCCCAGGCTTTATGCGTGGCAAACAGGTTTATGAATGCCTAAAGGATTCCGATGTTTATGTGATGCCTTCTGTCTCTGAGCCCTTTGGTATTTCACCCTTGGAGGCTATGCAGTGTGGAACGCCTTCGATTATTTCCAAGCAGAGTGGTTGTGCAGAAATCCTGACTAACTGTATTAAGGTTGACTATTGGGATATTCACGCACTGGCTGACGCCATGTATAGCATCTGTACGAACGAAAGCCTCTTCAACTATCTGAAAGAAGAAGGAAAGAAGGAAGTTGACCAGATTACTTGGGTGAAGGTAGGTACTTGGATTCGAGAACTCTACATGCGTACCCTTGGTTGGGCTTAATTTTTAATAACCAGATGGCCGGTTAGCCGGCTAAAAAAACAATACATATATTATGAAAACAATTTGTTTATATTTTGAGATACATCAGATCATCCATCTCAAGCGCTACCGTTTCTTCGATATCGGTACCGACCATTATTACTATGATGATTATGAGAATGAGCGCTCCATTACTGACATTGCTGAGCGTTCTTATATGCCTGCGCTGAATACGTTGGCCGATATGATTAGGTTGCATGGCAAATATTTCAAGGTTGCCTTCTCTCTTTCTGGAACAGGTATTGAGCAGTTGGAGATGCATGCACCCCAGGTTCTAGAGAAACTGCAGGAACTTAATCAGACCGGTTGTGTGGAATTCCTTGCTGAGCCTTATAGCCACGGCCTTTCTTCTTTGGCCAATGAGGAGTGCTTTGCTGCAGATGTGAAGAAACAGGTGAAGAAGATTGAGGAATACTTTGGCAAAAAGCCCACTGTGCTCCGAAACTCTTCTCTCATTTATAGCGATGACATTGGTTTGCAGGCTGCACAGTTAGGCTTCAAGGGAATGCTTACCGAAGGAGCAAAACATGTGCTTGGCTGGAAGTCACCTCACTATGTTTATAACTGCTCGCTGGCTCCTTCACTGAAACTGTTGCTTCGTGATGTTGAACTTTCAGATGATATCTCATTGCGTTTCAATAATCCTGACTGGGATGGCTATCCTCTGTTTGCAGATGCCTACGTAAATCGCATTGCTCAGCTTCCTGAGGAAGAGCAGGTAATCAATATCTTCATGGAACTATCCGCTCTGGGTATTGCTCAGCCACTGAGCAGTAACATCCTTGACTTCATCCATGCGCTGCCCGCATGTGCCAAGGAGAAGGGCATCGTTTTCTCTACTCCTTCAGAGATTTTTGCTAAGATGAAGAGTGTTGATAATCTCAATGTGCCTGACACACTTTCATGGGTTGACGAGGAGCGTGACGTAAGTTGCTGGCTCGGTAATAACATGCAGCGTGAGGCTTTCAATAAACTCTATTCCGTGGCCGACCGAGTTCGCATTGCCAGCAGGCAAGTAACAACTTCCGTTTCATGACCACAAAGCCCTCTAACGTAGGACTCGATCGTGGTATCTACAGTTCTCCATTCGATGCCTTCACCAACTATATGAACATCCTTGGTGACTTCATGAGCCGTGTGAACAGTCTCTATCCTGAGAGCATCGATAATGACGAGCTGAATGCCCTGCTCACTACCATCCGTAATCAAGGGGACGAGATTCAGCGTAAGGATCTTGAGATTACCCGTTTGCAGGCTAAGGTGGAGAAGATGCAGGCCGAAGAGGACAAGCTTCACGCAAAGCTCGACAAGGTAATTGAGGGTCCTAAGAAGGCAGCTGCCAAGAAGGCTGCACCAAAAACCAAGAAAGCTGAAAAGTAATTTCTGATTTTAAAGAAGAAAAGAGGCTGTGCCTGATCAATAGTGGCACAGCCTTTTTTCGTTTATTTGATTTTTACCTGGATTTTTTGAAGAGCTTCGTTGGCAGAAGAATTACCAACCATCACCTCATATTCGCCAGGAACAACGCGCATGGTATTGGTTGCCGTGTCCCAAAGTTCAAAGCGTTCACGCGGCATATTGATTTCAACAGTTTTGCTTTCACCTGCTTTCAGATGGATGCGCTGGAAACCACGGAGAGTCTTTAGCGGACCTTCTGTATCCTTAGGATTGCGCACATATACCTGTACGACTTCTGTACCCTCACACTTACCTGTGTTTTTGACGTTAACTACAACCTTACCTTTACGATAAGAAGGCTTGCCAAATGTGAACGTTGTATAGCTGAGGCCATAACCGAAGGGGTAGAGGGGTGTGCCTTCGAAATAACGGTACGTGCGGCCTTTCATCGTATAGTCGAGGAAATCGGGGAGTTGCTCCACATTTTTATAGAACGTTATTGGAAGTTTGCCGTCAGGATTGTAGTCACCAAAGATAACGTCGGCGACTGCTTTTCCTCCTGCCTCGCCACCATACCAAGCCTGGATGATAGCATCAGCGTTCAGATTCTCGGGTTCAAGTCCAATAGCAGAACCAGAACAGTTTACGAAGATGACCTTCTTACCCATCTTTTTCAGGTCGGCAATCCATTGGCGCTGCACTTTGGGCAATTCAATGCTGGTACGGTCACCGCCTTTGAATCCTTCTTCATTCACTTTCATTTCCTCACCTTCCAGACGTGGAGAGATTCCGCCGACAAAGATAACCGTTTGGGCATCCTTTAACTCTGCCAAGATATCTTCACGGGTCTTGCTGTCCTTCATGGTGAAGTCAAACTGCAGCATGGCATGACCAGTAAACTGTGTGTATTCCACGCAGACGGGATACTGTTCGCCGTCTTTTACTTTATAGGTGAGATTTGAATTGCGTACGCCATGACCATTGGTGCGGTTGAGAATGGTATCGCCATTGAAAATGATGCGTATGAAATCATCATTCAGTACATTAATATGCAGTTCACCGTTCTGCTGAGCACGGAACACACCTTCATATCTAGCTGAGAAATGCTCAAGTTCTACGCCTGGGGCAAAGGCCGTATTTCCGCCATTATCGAGATGAACAGGCTCGGTAGTTGTCAGTTGGGTAGCGGGTGAGCCTTCCATCTTCTCATTGTTCCAGAAAGTCGTCTTGAATCCTTGTTTACCATCAGTAGTGAAGATATTATTGAACATGCTTGCAGGAACTTCGTCACGGGTGAGTGTGCAGCCTTGGATAAATCGGGCCTGTGGCAGCTTCTCACGAATGCCTTGCAGAATTGTGATCGTTGCAGAAGGCTGACCGTTATAGTTTCCCCATAGCATGGTGGAGTCATTTGCATTGGGTCCCATCACAACAAGTGAAGAGTTAGCGGTGAAGAGTGAAGAATTTAATGGTAATGTACCATTGTTCTTGAGTAGTACAATGCTTTCGTGTGCGGCGTCAAGTGCTAATTGCTTGTGCTCTTTGCTGGCAACGACGCTCATGGGTATTTTAGTCCATTCCACCAGTTCGTCAGGGTCAAAGTCACCGAGTTCAAATCTTCCTTGCAGCAACCGTTTCAATGAGACGTCAATCTGTGCTTCTGTTATCAATCCTTCTTTCACGGCCTGGGGAAGTGAGCGGTAGGCGCTTCCGCATTCCACATCGGTACCTGCAATGACGGCCCTTGCTGAAGACTCACTCGCTGTTTTCAAAAAGTCATGACGATTGGGTTTAAAGAAGTCGTCGATAGCACCGCAGTCTGAGGTTACGATACCTTTGAATCCCCACTCATCACGTAGGATTCTTTGCAAATATCGTGTGTTTCCGCAACAGGGCTCGCCGTCAATACTCTGATAAGCACACATGATTTCCTTCACATCTCCTTCTTGAACCAGGGCCTTGAAGGCTGGAAGATAGGTCTCCCACAAATCGCGTTCGGGCAGGTTTTCGATGTTAAATTGATGGCGGTTCCATTCAGGTCCGCTATGCACGGCATAGTGCTTGGCGCATGCAAACAGTTTCTTATATTTTGATGTAGAGTGTAGAGTGCAGAATTTAGAGTTATGATTACTATGATCCGCTGATTTTAGACTTGCGAGGTTATCACAATTCTCCATTCTGCATTCTCCGTTCTGCATTATAAACGGCTGTCCTTGCAGTCCGTTCACAACAGCCAGTCCCATACGGGTGGTGAGGTAGGGGTCTTCACCGTAAGTTTCTTGGCCGCGTCCCCATCGGGGATCACGGAAGATGTTGATGTTCGGAGTCCAGAACGAAAGTCCGCGATATCGGGCCATTTCACCCTTGCGCTTGGCATCCATATTCTTGGCACGAGCCTCGTCGCTCGCTGCTGTGAACACTTTGTAAACCAAAGCTTCATCAAAGGATGAGGCCATACCCATGGTGATGGGAAATACGGTAGCAATACCATTGCGTCCCAATCCATGTAACGTTTCGTTCCACCATTCAAACTGCGGAATGCCCAGCCTTGGAATAGCAGGCGAGCGGTCCATCATCAGCAGGGCTTTCTCCTCTAAGGTGAGCCGTGAGCATAGATCCTCGGCTCTTTCTGCAGGCGAGAGGTTGGGATTCTGATAGGGTAGTTGCTGAGCGCTTATGGTAAGTGCGCTCAGTGTGGTCAAGGTGACAAAAATGAGTTTTTTCATGATTTCTTTGTTTTATATGTTGCAAAGATAATAAAAAAGTGGGTCTTTCAGAAGACTTTATGATTATATTTAAGAAAACACTAATGTCTATAAGTTACTTGATGACGTAGTGACTATTTTGTGTCGTTCGCAACCAAAGAGTTCAGATAGTTCTCCAAATTTGTGTAGCCATTAGAAGCTGTCTGGGCACCGTCTGCAGGATTCTTCTTTTCAAGTCCATGCGACTTTTCCCATTTGTCGGGCATTCCGTCACCATCCGTGTCTTTCGGCGCTTTCACACTCTTGAGCGTAGGCCATGGACTCCATGATTCGCTGGCATTAGCGGGCTTCAAATCGTTCTGCGTATTGATGATGCCCGGTGGACAATCGGCTCCAGTGAAAGTGGCGAGACCTTGGCGCACATCATTGACAATAGTCTCATCGAGGGCATCGCGATGCAGGCTGGCTCCTGCTTCTGCAAGCACCAAGGGATAGGCTTCTTCGGCGGTCTGTGTGGTGACTGGTGCGAAGGGCATGGGCTCCGCAAGACGTATGGAATCGCGAACGGCCTGATCGTAGGTGTTGTCCACAGTCTCATTCCGCGTCTGATTATACACGCCACGGTTCCAGTTATCGGCAGTCACTTGAGGGTGCAGCGTGTTTACATTGCCGTCAACATAGAACTTTCCCCATACATGCCACATCTTATCCCATACGTTAGGCCGTTCTGAATCATGGTGAGTATAGCGTGAGGTGCGGATACCGATGCTGGCAATGCGCTGCTGTCGAAGAGAATCGAGGACTAGGGTGGCAGGGCCCGGCTTAAAGTAGTTGTTCACGATATTGACAGTCATGGCTTCACCACCATAGCAGCCTTCGGCAGCCCAGTTGTATATGACGTTGTTGCGCAAATCCATGCGTTCATCCTCTTGTGTGGAAGGGCAGGGACCCAAGCGCGGGGTGCGGCTTTCACAATGAGCGATAAGGTTATGATGATAGGAAGCACCTGAACCACCCCAGTTTCCGCCATATGCATGGGCACCCTTCTGATGGCCCGCATTCTTCAGGCTCTGTGAAGCAATGCACCACTGGATGGTGAAATCCCAATTACCATAAACGCTGATGCATTCATCAATACTCCAACTGACGGAGCAGTGGTCCACAATGATATTATGATGACGGCTACCTCCCAGTCCATCACCTTCATGATGGGCAACTTCACGGTTACCCAAACGGAAACGCATGTAGCGGATGATGACATTATCGGCATCGATGGTAAAAGGATAGTCAGCCACGCAGATGCCGTCTCCAGGGGCAGATTGTCCGGCAAGTGTAATGTTGGGTTCCTTGATGCTGAGTTTACTTTTCAAGAAGATGGTTCCTGAAATATCGAAGACCACAGTACGTGAACCTTGCTGATTGATGGCATAGCGCAATGTGCCAGGTTTGTCAGAGTCGTCGAGTGTCGTCACATGATACACCTTGCCACCACGTCCACCAGTCGTGAAACGTCCGAATCCCTCTGCGCCCGGAAAGGCTAAGGGTTGTGCCATAAAATTGTTGGTGGCCATGAGGGTCACCAACAAAAGGATTATTCTGTGAATGTGCATGAGTTCTGTTTATCAGTTAACGATAATTTTCTTTCCATTGTATATATAAATGCCTTTCTTGGGGTGTGTAACCTGTATTCCTTGCAAGTTATACAAGCGATTATCCTTTATTCTGGCATTTGATGTAACATTGAAAATACCGGTGGTAGTGCCATGCAGGGTCAATGTAGCAACCATTTGGTTGTCGCCGCTTGGACGGAAGACCATGGTGCCTGTGGCCGGTTTGGTGAGGACGTAGGTGTGCGAACTTGTCACCTTGGAGGCGTAGGTATAGTCGTCGGCAGTGAAGGTGTTGTCGCCCAATGTGGCTACGTATGCGGTTCCGTCACCGTTGCTGTAGCCTTTCACGTCAACCGATGTGATGGCAACGCCGTCGGGCAGGTTAATCGTATAGTTCGTATTTCGTGAGAACTTGATACCCGTGAAGTCGCTGGAAACATGTCCCTCGGAGTAATCCTTGCCGGAGATGGTGATGCTCACGTCACCAAATCCCCATGCCTCATCAGAGTGAGTAGCAGGTGATATAGTGTATTCGCTAGTCTCGCCTGTGGGTGGGGGAGTCGGAGTAGGGGTATCTTCTGGATCATATTGTATGCCGCTACCTTCTTTGATTCCATTAAGTAGAAGAGTTATACATGTTCGTGCAGAACCGCCGCAGGTGAATGTCAGTTTACTAGTGGCAGGAGAAGCCAAACTGATAGTATAGGTGTTAACCTTGTTTTCAGTTCGTTTGGGGAATGTATAATTGCCGGCGCTAACGTCAGTTCCTCCTACCTCATTGAGATAGGTCGTAGAGTTGTTGTTATTACTGTAACCAGACACGGTAACGCTAGTAATGCAAACACCTTCGGGAATAGAAATAGTATATTGAGTACCACTGTTAACCTGAATGGTATTAAAGCTATAGCCAGAATGACCGAAACCGCTGTTCATAGAAACCTCACCGAAATTCCACAGACCATCACTTTCGCTTTGGAATGTCTGTTCAGAGATTGTATAGGCTACGGGAGAGGACTCGCCTTCAAGTGTTTCACCCATCATTGCTCCACCTTCGTTCTGGGCATTGGTTATATCTTCTACAATAGAGTTCAGATATACTTCCACATTGGTGTACCAAGTGCCGGAGGCTTGCTTCGAGCCGTCGGTAGCATCGTTGGGGTTCAGGCCGTGAGCCGTTTCCCAACTGTCGGGTATGCCGTCGCCATCAGTATCGGTGGGGGCTGTCTCGCTGTTGAGCGTGGGCCATGCAGAGCCGAACTTGGCAATGAGGGCCGTGTTATCGTCCTGAGTGTTGATGATACCACTGCTATTGCCGCTGCCTGTTGCTGTTGCTGTACCATTGCGGGTGTCGCTGACCATTTGTTCGTCGAAGGCATCGCGGTGGAGGCTTGCACCGGCATATTGCAGCACTTTCTCGTAGGCTTGTTCAGCGGAGTGAGTCGTCACGGCCACATAGTTGATGGGCTCCGTAATCCTGATGGTGTCCTTGGTGACGGCGGTGAAGGTACCGTCGTTACCCGAAGCATCAATCTGCTCATAGATTCCCATGTTCCACTGGTTAGCATCAGAAGCACTCAGTTCAGGATAATTGGGATTCACGTTGCCCGTTACATAATATTTTCCCCAGATGTGCCAGGCGGGATAGTAGGCATTCCAAGAGCCATCATCGTTTTTGCAATAGTCAGTTGTGCGGATACCGGGAGCAGCAATGCGGTACTGATAGTTCTTGCTTTTGGTGGCAGCTCCGGGCTTGTAGTAGTTGTTCACGATGTTCACTTTCATGGCTTCGCCGCCGTAGCAACCATTGCCGCCATAGTTATAGATGACATTGTTGCGCATGTCCATGCGTTCATCGAGCTGTGTGGTAGGTCTCGGGCCAAGTCGTGGGGTACGGCTGTTGTGGTGAGCCAGCAAGTTGTGATGGTAGCTGGAACCGGCACCGCCCCAGTTGCCACCGTAGCCGTGCGACAGTTTGGAATGTCCTTTCACCATGCTTTGTCCTACGAGGCACCACTGTACGGTGATATCCTTGCAGCCACTCATTGACAGGCATTCGTCGATGCTCCAACTGACTGAGCAGTGGTCCACGATGATATTGTTGTGGTCGAGCGCACCGAAGCCGTCCCAGCCGTCATAGGCTCCGCTGGCAGCGGCAGCTTCAGTGATATTCTTGTTGCCCAGGCGGAAGCGCATGTAGCGCACGATAATATTGTCACCCTTGACGGTACAGGGGCAGTCGGCAATACAGATGCCGTCGCCGGGGGCTGACTGTCCGGCGATGGTGGTATTGCTGTAGATGGGCAGTTCAGATTTCAGATGGATGGTTCCCGACACGTCGAAAACGATAATCTTCTTGGCTGTTCCAGAGAGGGCAGCGCGCAATGATCCTGTTCCGCTATCGTTCAGGTTCGTGACATGCTTCACCGTACCGCCGCGTCCACCCGTAGCATAGCGTCCGAATCCTTCAGCACCAGGGAAGGCAATAACTTTGCTTTGAGCCATTGAACTGAGTGTACCTGCAAGGAGGAGCACTGTGAGTAAAAGGATGTTTCTAACAATTTTCATGTTTTGCTTTGTTTTAGAGAATTATTTCTGTTTGCAAATTTACTTATTTTTCAGCAAAAGCCTATCAAAGAAACAGTTAAAATATTAATGAATAACAATTATTGATAGTAGAAATGATAAAATATAGCATGTGGATAAAAAATCTGCGAGGCATATGTATAGCCTCGCAGATAGTAATTAGTCTTAATTATCGCAATGAAGATTAACGGATACCTTCACGCCACTTGCTTGCACCGATGCCGAGTCTGTAGATGGCACTGTTCTTTACCTTATCAGTGTTGCGATAGTAAAGGTTGGCAGAATTGCTGCCTTCACCATCAATACTCGTGGCGTTGTGCATGGTGGTAACACCATCGGCATCACTGTCTACATCCTGACCTGTACCATTCTCATTGGTTGTCTTGTATGGAGGATTAGGCTGATGCATAAGTTCCTCTGGCGAAATGTCATCCACAATCACTGCCAAACTGCTCTCACCATTCTTCCAGAATTCCTCGAAGGAAGAATTACCGAAGCTGTTCTTAGAGGCATTGAATGCATTGGCGCTGAAAATCTGAGCTGCTGAACCTTGGCCAGTGAGGTTGGTGTTGGTGGAATAGTTGTCTGCAAAGTCGATGTTCAGAGCAATAGGATTACCATTCACCTGACGGACGTCAGCACCACCTTGATAGAGTGGACGTGTATCACCCGACTGCTTGGTGAGGATGAAGAGGTTCTTCTTACAAATAAACTGGCTGCCTGTAGGCACATAACGAAGATCGAATATCTGACGTCCAGAAGAACGAGTAGAGAAGTTCACAAAGGTATTATTCTCAAGCGTAATCTTATACTGGATATCTGCCTTCCAGTCAAGGTTCTTGCCGTTGTCGGTGAACATACATGTACGTGGGCTGTCAAAGAAGGTGTTGTTACGAATTACCATATCTTTATATATATTCGATTTTGCACTGCTTCCGTCGCCTGCAATCCAAGCATATCCACGGCCATTGTTGTCGTAGAAACCGCAGTTGAAGAACTCGTTGTCTTCAATTGTTACGTTCTCAAAGGTCTTAATACGCGAGCCTTGTACGCGAATGAAACCACGAATCAAACGCTGAACTTTGCAGCGACGCATCTCGAATGACTGGAGGGTTACTCCCATACCATTACTATACATGTTAATAAAGTAGTTGCCAGTACCGTTTGTGGCACCATTGAATTGCACAGCTAATGGGCAGTCAAATTCCAGGTCTTCGAAAATAAGGTGCTTCACGTAGATAACGAGTGCGGGAGATTCTCCGCTCTTTGGCTGACGACCGAACATGAAGTTACTGGTGACAGGAGCATTACCATTCTTATAAAGTCCATTCAAATAGACAATGGCACGGCCCTTACCAGCCTCGATATCTGAAGGACGGGTACGGAGGGTGAATCCCTTTGACAGACTTACGTTGGTAGCAAAATAGTAAGCCTTACCGCCTTCTAGCTCGAATACCTGACCCTCGGCGAGCGTCTGGTCGTTGATGAAGTTATTGATGATGTTGTCTATGCGGCAAGCATCATACTTCTGGGCACCGGCAATTTCCTCAGGAGTCAATTCTGTATTGACCTGTTCGTATTCCTCACCTGTGTTGTTGCGGTACTTCAGAATGCGGAGTTCAGGATTAGCCACATTGTGCTCAATAAAGATAGGATCGCCCGGTTCACCATCAGTGCGGACAGACAAGTCGTTATAATAGCGGTCCACCTGAGCTACAGGGTTAGTAGAATCTTCTATACGGACCAAATAAACAGAGTTCTCATCTACGCCTTCGATTTCTACGTATCCACGGGCAATGTCCTCTGCTGTCAACTTATAATTTGCCCACTTAGGATCGATGGTGGCTGTGGGGTTATCAGCAGCGGCAGTCACGTGGAGCACATCGATCTTATACTGCGTCTTTTCGTCATTGGTGTTAAAGTGTTTGGTATAACCATTTTCTTGGTCCTCTTTTTCCACATAGGATGGGTCAAGATTGATGCGGAAAGACGTTTTGGTGATGGCTGCCTGAGAGATTACAGCAGGTACCTCATAACGCTCACCCGTAGTCACGCCACAATACTCACCCCAACGGCGTCCTGCTCCATAGCCAAACCATTTAGAATGGTAAGGAGAATTAAGATCAATATCCTGCAGATTGCCACTGGCAGGAAGGGCTTTCTTTGAAAGTGTTCGGATAGCAAAACGATAATCGTTAGAGTATTCAAGGTCTTCTATTGTAGCATCCAGTACATCGGGACCAACAATCTCATGCCAGAGTATTTTCTCAGGATTTTCCCAATCGACGGGTTCACCAGAAGCTACATAAGCGGGGATTGACATCTTCACTTCGTATCCGGCACAATCATCCACACCATACCAGTAGAGTTTAATAGTGTTTACCTTTTCTGGGTCGGCATGACAAGCATAAGGGTCGTTAGGATATGCGCCCTTGCCTGTGGTGTCATCCATGCGGAACATAGTCATGAATTCACGTCCTGGGTCTTCGCCCGTAGTGCCGTTGTCACTGTCAGTGCAGGAATTCAGCACGGGAGCGCTCAGCAGGAGCGTCATTGCATACAGAAATATCTTTTTCATAATTTCTTTCTATTTTATATTCAGATTAGTTACTATAGCCATAATAGTTCTTGTAAACACCTGCGGCACGCTGGATAGCGGCATTAGGATAAGGCAGGATGTAACGAACAACAGGTAGCTGACTGGTACTTGAGATGGGGAAGGGGAAGTCCTTCTCAACACCGTTTTCGATAATCTTATACAGACCACCGATGTCGGCACGAGCAAAGCCATAGAGAGAATACAGACACTGGTTTGTTGGCTTACCTGCTCCGTCGTTCCACCATTGGTAGAAGTTTGAGGTGAGCTTGTGGTCTGGGTGCTGTGTGACACCTTCGTAAGGATTGAGGATATCAAGCACCTGCAGTGTCGTATTAGGATAGATATTGATATTAACAGGGTTGTCAACGATGTTGTAGTACATGTTTTCGGGCAGACGCTCAGGTACACCATCGTATTCATGAACGGCATCTTCGTACATAGAAGAACCACCGGCATTCTCACCTACACTGATATAGCGGAGGAAAGTCCAATAGAGCACTTCGCTGTAGAGATTATTACGGACAAGGTCACGCCAGCGTGAGCCTTCACCTGCTAATTCCCATTTACGCTCATTGAGTACAGCCTTCAGGAAGGTCTCCTTCGATGCTGCAGCAGAGCTGACGTAAGACTCTACGAGATCACCGTGATCTGCAGGATCAAATGCACGGCGACGAACAGTCTTCAGAGCTTCCTGTGCTTCAGATGTTGGGCCGTTCACCTCGTTCTCTGCTTCGGCAAACATGAGCAGCACATCCGCATAACGCATGTATGGGAAGTTAATACCCGTAGAACCAGTATTAGTGTTGAGAGTTTTACCTGCACCGCCTGTTGTCCACAGCTTTGACCATTTGTTGTTGTGGGTAGTGTAGTCAGCACGCATGGTGGGTGTTCCATCATAGAGGTAGTACCATAGACCTACAACATAGTCGCGACGAAGGTCACTTGGGTCAAAAGAGTAGCGATAGAAAGCATTCAAACGGGCGTTTCCGCTAGAAGGACCCCAAACGTTGATACCTGTAGTGGCATCCTCGTAAGAAGTGACCTGAGGACCCTGGTTGTAACCAATGTTACCAGACTGCTGATAAGCGAAAGGTAGCTCAAAGATGGGGTCGTCAGCATTATTTATGATGTAGTTACACTCATCGATGAATACCTGGCGATAAGACTTGTTCAGCTTGTGTGTTCCAGAATCAATAACCTTCTTGGCAGCCGTACGAGCTATCTGGTAGTATTTTTGATAATCGCTTGGACGCTGCATCGAACCGTAGCTGGATGGATTGCTTGTGTCTGGGCGCAGTGTATAGCCACCAGCTGTAAGAGCAATACGGGCTATCATGGCATATGCGAACTCTTGAGAAGGACGTTCTACAGTGCATTCGCTAGTACCCTGCATATGAGGAGCTATCTCCTCCAAGTCGGCAATGAGAGATTCCAAAATGGTAGTACGGTCAACAACGGGAATAGGCGTGTTTACGTCACCACGAATATAAGTCGGTTCGAAGGTGAAGGGCACATCACCAAAATACCAGGTGAGATCATAGTAGAACATGGCGCGCATGCACTTAGCCTCGCCCATCATCTGATAAATTTCCTCAGTAGGATTCTCATAGAGGGGACCATTCTCCAGATTGTAGATGAAGTTGTTGGCTGTTTCTATGCTCTTGTAAAGCTGGTTCCAGGCATTGCTGGCGTTACCGCCCTGGCTAGTGCCGTCAAAACGTTGGAAGTTGTTTTCACCGGCAGCATCACTTGAGTTTGCGGCGAACTCCACATCGTTGTTGAAAGTCAGGCTAGTCCAGAAGTTTTGGCCGTATGTGTTGTTGCTGAGCATCTGGACATAGATATTGTTCAATGCAAGACTAACTTCCGACTCTCTGCTGAAGATGTACTCGTTGGTCTGCTTCGACGGTGCCTCTACTTCGAGATAGTCGTTGCAGGCTGTGAGAGCCATTAGGGCTAATCCTGTCAATATAATATTTTTCAGTTTCATATTCTTCTTACAATTTGAGGTTTAGAAGTTAATGTTAGCACCGAAAGTGAAGCTGCGGGAACGTGGGTAACGGTTGTAGTCCATACCCGGGGTAAGACCCGTCTGGATATCGACTTCAGGGTCGAAGCCAGAATAGCCGGTGATAATGAAGAGATTAGATGCACTCAGATAGAGACGCAACTTGGAGAGTCCGATCTTCTTGATAAGTTTCGTGGGGAAGGTGTAACCTAAGGTTACGTCAGAGCAGCGCAGGAACGAACCGTCCTCGATGAAGTAAGAGTGGGTTACATTGTTGCGAACATCCTCGGGGTTCCAAAGCGACTTACCTGTGTTCATAGCGATGTAAGCATCGGTAGCACCGTCATCATAATAGTTTTTATAGAGGTTCTCGTAGTCGGTATCGCTGGTATAGCGCCATCCGTCCTTGAAATCAGTCAGTACATTAGTGTACTGGGTGTTTTTAGAACTTCCAGAAACAGATGAAAGGGCATAAGCCGTTGCATTGTTGATGTCGAAGTCAAGCATATAGGTGAAGTTGGCTGCGAAGTCAAAGTTCTTCCACTGTCCACTCAAACCGAAACCACCCACATACTTCGGGTTGGTGTTACCAATCACGGTACGGTCATCGCTTACGTTGGGGTCATCAGAACCAGTGATGACACCGTCACCATTGAGGTCCTTGAACTTAATCTTACCAGGCAGAGTAGCTACACCCGAATTGGAGTCGTTGTATACACCATCCATGTTGATGGTTCCTTCCTTCGGTACTGCCAAGAAGTTCTGGTTGGGGTCGAAGTCGAATTCGTCGAAGCCATAGAGACCATCGTATACGAAACCGTAAATCAAACCAACCTCATCGCCTACGCGGAGGCAGTAGTCGTTGAAGCTCGACTTCCAGCGGCTATTCTGCTGCCAGATAGCCACGTCAGTATTATTCAGCTTTTCTACGACCATCTTGTTGTGGCCGAAGGTCAAGTTTGCACTCAGCACATAATCCTTACCGCGGAGAATGTCACCGTTCAAAGTCAATTCCCAACCCTTATTACTTACCTCACCGATGTTCTGTGTCTGGTCAGTATAACCGGTATTGTTAGCCAGCGGTGACTTATAAAGAAGATCGCGCGTGTTATTCCAATATATTTCAGGAGTAATTGTCAGACGACCATCGAACAAGCTGATATCAGCTGCCAGGTTACGAGTCAGTGTCGTTTCCCACTTGATTGCCTCGTTAGCCAATGTGTTGCCAACGCTGTAATACTGGTCGCCATATTGTGCAGACTCGCCGAAACCGGGGCCACCGTTTGCGTTAATGGAGTAGAGATAGCGCCAGAGGTCATCACCGATACGGTTGTTACCAGAAAGACCAATAGCAGCACGGATCTTAAACTGTGTTATCCAACTAATATCTTTCATGAAGGGCTCTTCAGAAACAACCCAACCGCCAGATACTGAAGGGAAGTAACCCCACTGATGACCTGGAGCGAACTTAGAGCTACCGTCAGCACGCATCGTCAATGAAAGGAGGTAGCGGTGCTTATAGTTATATGAAGCCTGTCCGAAGAATGAAGCGAGACGGTCAGCTGTACTAATTGTAGAGGTTGCATTCCAAGCCTGACCAAGAGTCATGTTAGCCCAAGCGGCACGAGAGTTAATATCACGGCCGAAATAGCGGTTACGCATATATTCTTGCGTTGCCTGGCTGTTATGGATTTCTTGACCAATGAGGAAACTTAGATTGTGGTCGTCCTTAATGGTCATATCGTAAGCTGCAGTGTTAGTCCAGGTGTACGATTCTGTCTTACGGTTTGTGATGGCAGCTACACCTTCACTTTGGTTTGCCTGACCCTCTTTTGTCATGAATCCCCAGAACTCGTTGTTGTCACGGAAGCTCATAGAATGGGAGAACTCTGTTTTCAGAGTGAGGCCCTTAATGGGTCGCCAGTTCAGGCTAACCTGGTTTACATAAGAATACTGATGCTGTAAGCGCTGGTTTTGGTCGATGTCGGCCACTGGGTTAGTATAGGCGAAGATGGCCTCATCATCGGGATCAACAGTCTTGGGGTCCCAGAAAGCAAACTCACGCAGACCATTGGTGGGACGATAGCGGAGCACATCTATGATACCACCGGAACCTACACCTTCACCACCGGCACCGATATCGCGACGATAAGAGAACTTAGGATTGTAGTTCAGCGTCAGGTTTTTGGTGAGCTCAACTACAAACTTTGTATTCAGATTTGTACGGCGAACACCTGAAGAACGGATGGTACCCAAATCTTCAGATTGTGTAAGAGAGATGTTGAACTTTACCTTGTCGTTACCACCGCCCACAGTCACGTTGGCTGAGTAGTTCAGAGGCTTTTCGTTCATCACTTCGTCCTGCCAGTCGTGCGTGGGAGCACCAAAATACATGTCCATATCATAGCGGTTACCAAAGTTGCCACGGAAATAGTCAGCGGCATTACTACGGGTTGCACCGGCAGCGGCACGGTCCCACTGATAGCGAACAAAGTCGTATGTATTCATCACATCGAGTTTCTTGGCCCGAGTAGCTAGTGTCAAACGACCATTGAAGCCCACTTGTACCTTACCGGCCTGAGCTGACTTCGTGGTTACCACAACTACACCATTACCACCACGGGCACCATAGATAGCTGTCAGTGAAGCATCCTTCAAAACGTCAATAGAAGCGATATCCGATGGAGGAATATCGTTAATGTTGTCGGCTTCGAAGCCATCGACGATAAAGAGAGGACGGTTCTCAGAGGTCACTGACGTGGCACCACGAACGCGGATGTTGATGTCTGCACCAGGCTGACCGTCGACCGTTGTAATCTGCACACCGGCAATCTTACCCTGCAGGGCTTCAGCTGCTGATGACACAGGCACTACGGCCAGTTTAGCACCAGTTACAGAACCCACCGAACCTGTCAGGTCCTTACGGGCACGGCTGGTATAACCTACTACAACCACTTCATCGAGTGAAGCGTTGTCGTCTTCCATTGTCACCTTCATGCCGGCTGCAGCAGGAACTTCCTGCGTCTTCATACCAACATAGGAGATAACGAGGGTCTTGCCGGCGGCAACCTTGATGGAGAAATTACCATCAAAATCCGTCACGGCTGCGTTTTTGGGATTACCCTTTTCCACGATGGTGGCTCCGATGACTGTCTCACCGGTCGCATCAACCACCTGTCCGCTGATCTGCGCCTGAGCCAGGGCAGAAAGTGGCGTAAGGAAAAAAGCAACCAAAAGGCATACTTTACACAATACTTTCATTGCGTAACCAAAAGGCATACTTTACACAATACTTTCATTGCGTCCTTCATGCTGTTGAAATTTAAATTAATAATTAGAAATAGTTATATTTGATTTGTTTATAAAAATCGTAGTCCGCTATCGCAGTTACTTATCGGTTGCAAAGATAATATAAAATTTTTAAAAAACAAGTGAAATTTTGCCATTTTTAGGGTAAAATCTAACCAAAACGGGTTTTTAGGTTTATATTTCTGTTATATAGCACAACAATAGTCCAAAATAATTGTCAAAAGAAGAGACGCACCCGTTCTGGATGCGCCTCTTGATGATTAGTGGATATTGGAGTTTTTTTTACTTTGTCACTTTACTTACAACCTTCTGGCCGTTTTTCTTTGTCTGCACTTTCAGCAGTACGCCCGTTGCATGAACACCGACCTTCTGGCCTGCTGCATTAAAATAGGTGGTTGAAACGAGTTGTGACTCGTCGGCAATTTCTGAAATGCCTGTTGAAGTGCTGAATATTTCAACGGCAGGACCGAATCCACCACGGCTGTTGGCAGCGCGGATGGCCAATTTCTCAGCTCCATTCTCTTCCAGATATTTGTTCAAGTCGGAAACAGACATCTTGCCGCCGAACTTGCCCAGGGCAATCATACTCGACTTACCGCTTGCATCCAGTGAGCAAAGCATCTGCACACCATCTTCCAGCGGATCGGTCCAAGTCACCTCGGCATCGGTCGTATTCACATTCGAAATGGAAACCTGCTTGGCCTCTTCTTGAGCGGTTTCTGCCCATGTGCCCAGCACATTGTCGATGGCGTATGTCTCTAAGGCTGTGGCGTCAAGAATCGTGTTGAGTTTGGTGTTTGCCTTGGTGAAAGTTACTATGTTTGAAGCAGGCGTAATGTCCTTTCCTTCAGCGTCTTTGGTGCCATACTCTCCAGCAATGCTGTAATCGCAATTGATGCCAGTGAGGTTCCAGCGTGAGCCTGCCAGTTTCGAAGGATCTTTGAGCGTGGTGTTGAGGTAGATGCAGACAGGGTTGTCGCTCCAAGCACGTCCAAAGTTGTACGTATCGGCATTATTCTCCACGGTACAATTGTTGAACACGTAAAGTTCGCTGTTGGCAGAGATTGTTGCGCTGCTGCGCTTCTCATTCACGATCTTAACTTCATTGAAGTAGGCCTTACCGTTTCCGCAGAGATAGTCAACGGTACCGTGAAGTTCACCGCCTTCGAAATAGTACAGACCACCCGTCTTATGCGAATAGTAGGTATCCTGATATGACAGGTGCTTCACATTCTTGTTGATGGTCTTCGTGCCCTTGTCGTGGAGTGTTGGGGCACGGCCTGCGCTGCCTGCACTATAGTAGTCAAGAGCGTTCTTCAGGGTGAGGTCCTGGATGTAGAGCCCCGTTCCGGTGTTCTGCAGCAGATCGGCACTGCCCAGTCCTTCCTTTTCTACGGGAGGTGCATTCATGATGATGGTGTTGTCGATGTCTTCACCGATGAGTGATACGTTTGTGCCTGAGATGGAGGTCAACACGGTCTCGCCAAAATCATAGGTTCCGTTGGGCAGGAATATTTTAGCGCCTGTCTCCGCACTGGCGGAGTTGATGGCTAGAAGCAGGGATGCTGCATCGTCCTTGGGAACGATGTAGTAGCCTGTAGCTTCATCTTTTTCAAGGAAGTCAATCACGTTATAGACGGTCACCTTGTGGATATAGGCAACTGCTGAGCAGGTGAATGTCAGTTGTGTGGCCTCTCCGGTGTATTTCACCACAGCGGGCGTGCCGTCGTTTGTTACCTTGGCAGCAATGTCGGCGGCAATGGTATTGTTATTGGCATCGGTAACCGTAATTGTTCCTTCGCTGCTATACTGGCACAAGTTGATGATAATCTGAGCATTGCCTGCTACATCGACCGTAAATGAACCGCCTGTCTGAATCTCGAATCCGTGCTGGGTGTCGTGCCATGCACCCTTGTCCACGCTGAAAGTTTCATGGTCTTCGGGATAGAATGTCTTGTTTGTCAGTTCGTAGTTTTGAACGCTGCCCAGCGTAACACTCTCGATGGCCGTTACACTGGCCTTCACCGTGATGTCGCCTGTTACGATGTCGTTAGGATTCACTTTCACTTTGTTGCTGTAAACCCATCCGCGGAGTTTGTAGCCCTCAGGAATAGTAAGGTCAGCCTCCGTGTAGGGCACTTCACCAATGGCATCGCCTTCAAACACAGTCTTCGTGCCTAATATTTTACCGTTCTGGTCCTTATAAGTGACAGTGGCTTCCGTCACTTCGGTTGCTTCAGCCTTAAAATAGGGCAGATACTGAATATTCTCGAAAGTCAGCGTATTGGGATCACCCGTATAGAAATAGGTGATGGCCGACTTGTCCTGATGGTAGCAGTTTGCAGTCTTGGAGTCAAGTGTCGCAATCACATTGCCGTCCTTGTCTTTCACATTGATTGTCCTGGTGCTGTACTGGCAGCCTCCTATAGTGAATTTCACAGTGCCGTCAACAGGTACCGTGACGGTAGCATTGCGATAGCCGTGTGTATCGCTGTTATAAGTACCCGTGAAAGTCACACCTGCAGGCAGGGTAGAAGTGTCGAATTCAGAGGCAAGGCTGACCAAGTTGATTTCGAAATCTACGAATGTTCGCGCCACTTCCTCTTTGAAAACGATTTTGCTAAGCACACCTTCAGCACCTGTATTTCGCTTGATGTAGATACCGGTCACGCTGGCAGCGATATCAATGGTGACGCTTCCGAAGTCGTCAACTTCAGGGGTTGTTGCAATCAGGGTTCCGGCAGAAGCCTCTGCTCCCACATTGCTGCAGGTATATACATCCACGGCATACTTTTTTGAACCGTTTCTTACGCCGAATGATAGTGTCAGTTTACCAGCTACGGCAGCTTTGCTGAAAGCAGCCCAACCGGAACTGTTCAGCTTGATGCCTTTCAGTCCATTATTGGTACCTGCGGGGTCATTGACCTTGGAGGCATAATAAAGTCCATTGTCTGGGTTTGCTCCCGGGGCAGTCTCGGTGTAGTCCCAGGTCAGGTCATTGTCACCGGCATAAGCGCCCAATGCCAGGATACTCATCCATAGCAACAGACAGAGTCGTTGTAGATTTTTTCTCATTTGCTTTAGGTTTTAGTTAAAAATAATATGGTACATTATTATAATTAGGCTGAATGATTGTTTAGATCACAATTATTTGTAGTTCGCGGTGCAAAGATAACTAAAATATCGGTAGTATGGGTGTTTAAAGTGTTAAAATCAACAAATGTCATGTTTTTCTTCCACAAACTGTTCAT
>CACZVX010000054.1 GCA_902784755.1 uncultured Prevotellaceae bacterium | reverse complement strand
AGCATCATAAAGTGGGGCCAGAAAGAAGCTCCGTTGAGCACAAAGAGGTAGAGAATACCCGTACCGATGGAAAACACGGTTCCCCAAGTGAGAGCCATGTTGGCAGCACGGGTGGTGCATCGCTTCCAGAACACGCCGAAGAGGAAGACGGCTGACATGGGCGGTGCGATGAAGCCCAGCACAGACTGGAAGACATTGAAGAGATTAAGACCCTTGATGCTGTCGATAGCCACACAGATAACCACTGAGAGAATAGCTCCTACAACGGTGACGCGGCGTCCCATGCTGATTATCTGAGGCTGGGTGGCTTCAGGATTGTGTTTCACGTAAATGTCCATCGTATAGACGGTACTCAAGGCATTGAGTGCAGAACCGATGGTGGAAACGAGGGCTGCGGTGAGAACGGCAAGGACAAGTCCTACCATGCCCATGGGGAAGAGGTTGGTGACCATGGTCATATAGGCCTCATCAGGATTCTGCAGGTTGGGGAAGAGAGCCAGACAAAGAATACCCGGGAGGATGTAGAGGGCCACATCAAGAATCTTCAACCATCCCGTGAAGTTAGCACCTTTTTGTCCTTCGTTGAGGTTCTTGGCGGCAAGAACGGGCTGCACCATACTTTGGTCAGTACACCAAAACCAGACGCCCATGATAGGATAACCCAAAAGAATAGGCAACCACGGGAAGTCGGGGTCGTCGTTAGGCTGGAAGAGATTCCAGTAGCTGGCAGGCACGGCATCCGTAAGTCCACTGATACCACCCACCTTGATGAGTCCAACGATGGTGAGTGTGGCTGAGACGACGATGAGCAGAATCATCTGATATACATTGGTATAAGCGACGGCTTTCAGTCCACCAAGCATGGTAAAGAAGGCGGAAATGGCCAGCAAGATGAGGGCTGAGGCCCACATGGGAATACCAAAGACCTGACGGATGAGAATACCTCCTGCAAAAAGCGTCAGCGCAAGCCAGGAGATGAGTACGGTGACGATGGTGTACCAAGCGAGGATATTGCGTGTCTGCTGACCGAAACGAAGACCCATGAATTCCGGCAGGGTACTCACATTACTGCCGAGATATCGGGGAGCAAAGACAAAGGCCAGTAAGAAAATGAACACAAAGGCATACCAAGCATAGTTACCTGAAACTATACCCGTAGTGAAACCTGCTGAAGCAGAGGCTATCAGCATGGAAGGGCCGACGTTAGTACCCCACATAGAGAAACCTATATGGTGCCAGCGCAGGGAGTGTTCGGCAAGGAAAAGCGAAGAGCCCTTCTTTCGCTTGGTACTAGCCCAGATACCAATAATGAGTAGTATTACGAAATAGGCAATCAAGATGGTCCAGTCTAAGGAACCGAGAAAGCGTGCATGTATCATTGAACCACCCCCCAACCCCTCCGTAGGAGGGGAGTGCCTGACAGATTTCAGGGGGATATATCAGGCTTGCAAAAAGGTTAGTATTTGAATTATGTTTTTATTCGTATAAAAGAATTTTTCTCCTTGGGGAGATTAGGAGAGGTTTAGAAGTTGCTTGGCCACCTGAACGGCGGAATTGGCATTGTCACTATAGCCGTCGGCTCCAATCTCATCGGCGAAGACCTGACTGACAGGAGCTCCACCTACCATCACTTTCACACGGTCGCGGATACCTGCAGCCTCCAAAGCGTCGATGACTTCTTTCATATAGCCCATTGTCGTGGTGAGCAGGGCTGACATACAGAGGATGTCGGGCTGATTTTTCTTTACCTCTTCGATAAAACGGTCGGCTGAGACATCAATACCGATATTGATAACCTCGAAACCACAACCTTCAAGCATGGAAGCTACAAGGTTTTTGCCGATGTCATGGAGATCACCCTTCACGGTGCCGATGACAACCTTGCCGATACTCGTGGATTCCTCACCAGCCATCAGGGGCTTGAGAACTTCAAGTCCGGCTTTCATGGCGCGACCTGCCATCAGCAACTGTGGTACGAAAGCCTTGCCGTCTTGGAATCGCTGACCTACCTCACTCATAGCGGCAATCATCTCTCCATTGATGATATCCTGCGGAGAAGCTCCCGCTTCCACTGCAGCCTTGGTGGCAGCAGCACAGTCGGCAGCATTACCAGCTATGATGGAGGAAGAGACAGACCCCACCACCGCCTTCCCTACAGGGGAGGAGTGATTACTATTGGTGGCGGATAAAGAGGGTTTATCTGGTATAGAAAAATTATTTTTAGGAGTATCTGCTCCCTCCCTCTGAGGAGGGTTGGAGAAGGGTCTTTTGGGACTCATGAAACAGCCTTTCGCCGGCTGCACCAATTCCGCAATCTTCGCGATGAATTGATCTGTGGTACCACAGCATCCGCCAACGATATTCAGAAGGTGGGCATCGAGCATAGGCCAAAGGTCATGCTGATGCTGTTCTGGCGTTTTATTATATTTCCCCTTACCGTCAGGCATTCCTGCGTTGGGATAGGCAGAAATGAGGTACTTATACCGAGTGCCAAGGCATTGGATGAGTGGAATCATCTCACGGACGTCGGCATAGCAGTTGATGCCAACGGAGAATAATTCGCTATTTTGGTGATTGAGGGAATCGAGGAAATCGAAGATGCTCTGGCCAAGCATGTTGTGGCCATCGGGAGTGCTGACGGAGAAACTGAGGGAAATGGGGAGTTGTTTCCCCTTTTCCTGTAAGATTTCCTGTGCCGCCTCGATAGCCACTCGGGCATTCTCTACATCGAAGATAGTCTCAATGAGAAGACCATCGACACCACCATCGACAAGGGCATCAATCTGTTCACGATAGGCCTCTTTCAACACAGCTTTATCCAATGGGGGCTCTTTGCCAGTTGTCTTCGCTGTAGGTCCGATGCTACCCAAGACATAACGAGGTTTATCGGTTGTAGCAAAAGCATCCGCCTCTTCACGTGCCAACTGACAGGCAGCGAGATTGATGTCGCGAACCTGATCTTCCAAACCATAGTCAGCCAAAGAGATGCGCTGCGCATTAAAGGTGTTGGTTTCGATAATATCAGCACCAGCTTCGAGATATTTGTGATGGATATCACGGATGACAACAGGACAGGTCATAGAAAGCAAATCGTTGCAACCCATGAGTGGCTGTGAATGCCGTGCAAAGCGGTAGCCGCGGAAGTCTTCTTCACGAAGACGATAACGCTGTATCATCGTGCCCATCGCACCATCGAGGACAAGGACACGCTGCGCTGCTGCTTCAGCAAGGGGGATACTCGCCCCTGACCCTTCCTGTTTAGGAATGGAGCATTCATACTCCACCTTTTCGATAATAGCCTGAACACGAGCTTCAAGCGTATCTGCTCCCTCCCTATTGGAAGGGGTGGGAGAGGGTCTGCTGGGAATATGAACGGCTGTCTTGAAGTCATCGATAATCTTCATGGCCTGTTCTACCTCCTGTTCATTATGGAAATCCATTTCGAGATGGATGCCATCACCACCAATATTGTCGAGCAATGGACGGAGTTCATCAAGCGTTACCCAACAAGCCATGATACTCTTGCCGCCTTCGAGAATCTTCCGATATAGATCGTACCATTTGGAAGAACCGCCTTGAGGCTGGCCCACACCAGGTGTCCACTGGATGGCGTTGAGTTCCTTGATCTCCAAGAGAGACGGCAAATGATGCATGGCGCCTACGCCATCGAGATGGTAGAGCGTATAGTCGATATGCTGACACTGTTCGCGGATGAATGGCTGAACAAAGCGGCGATAGTCATCCTCTGAAATCATTGTGGAGATATCGCTCTGCAGCTTGCTCATAGTTCCCGGTGCCCATGCGGAGAAATAGCAGAAAGCCATTTCGTCGCCCTCGCGGATGATGTCGTAGAGTTCATTGAACACACGGAAATAGATGTCATTGATCTGTTGCATCTGGTGTTCCAGCACTTCGGGCTGCATCACCGTATCGAGGAGCACTTTGTCAGTGCCTTTCATAGCAGCTAACACATCAAGACCCTCCATCAAATCTGGCATACCCACGTAGTAATGGCCTTGGGATTTCTCTTTGCAAGCCTTCAGAAGTTCTTTATGGAGCAACCAGTTGGGGTGGTTCTCATCAAAACGGATTTCATCGGTATAGTTAGGGTCCGGATGAATCCAGATGGTATCTTCACCACCTTCGAAAACACCGCCTAAGATAGCAGCCAGAGAACCAGGACCCAGTTGGGTGTTGGCTACGGGCAACATATCGGCCATCAGCGAGGAGTGGGCGACATACCAGTCAAGGTAATCTGCACGCCACTGCGGATCAAACCATTTCTGATTCAGGTCTTTAGGGGCAGGGGGAGCAGGAATGTCTGCATGTGGAGTCACCCCATCCTGAAAATGCTCCCACATATTTAATACAATACCCTTATGATTCCACCAATCGATGTAGTGTCGTTTGGTTTCCTCCATATTTGGTTTCCAGGTGTTCATATCTTATAACCTTTGAAGTTTTGATCAATGTTGAGGATAATGGTCTTTTCGAGGTCCATCTCATCGGTGCATTCCACGTGCTCAGGATACATGGGAATCTGGGCACCTTCACGCACAAAGACTGGCATCTGTTCCAATGGGATATCCTTGAGATGGAGCCACTGACCACCTTCGTAGCGTTCGCCTGTGAAGAAGTTCACCCATTGTGAAGCAGCGGCAGGGAGATAGACATCACGACAATTCTCGCTGTTCATGACAGGACAGACGAGGAAGTCTTGACCGAAATAATACTGGTCATCGATATGCCAGCAAGTGCGATCCTTAGGATGCTGGAAAATGAGGGCTTCGATGACAGAGTGTCCCGTCTCGGTAGCAATGAGACTCTCCTGCAGGATGTAGGGAATGAGTGCATAGCGAAGATTCCACCAGCGTTTCACAATATCCGCAATCTTCGGGTAATGCCAAGGCTCACGCTTGTTGGTTCCATGATAACGGATATGACTGCTGAAAACACCGAACTGTGTCCAGCGCACATAAACATCATCACGCACAATGCCATTCATGAAGTTTGGCAGCGTGTGGAATCCTGGCACGTCGTGGCTCCAAAAAGCGAAGCCAGAAAGTCCGAAGTGCAAGCCACCTTTCAGGGAACCTGCCATACCGTCCCATGACGAACAGGAGTCACCACCCCAATGCAAGGGATAACGCTGACAACCGGCCCATGCAGAACGTGCCCAAACAATGCCGTCGCCTGTCACTTCCTCTGTAATCTCATAAGCAGCCTTCTGATAAAGCAAGGCATAGAGATTGTTGAGCAACTGCGGACTCATGTTCTTGTATTTCGCATCCATGTGGATGTTCTCGCCGAAATCGGTCTTGATACATTTCACGCCCATATCGAGCAATCGCTTTAACAAGCCCTTATACCATTCGGTGGCCTTGTCGTAGGTGAAGTCAATAGTACCGGCATAATCAAGAGTGGAGAAGTTGGAACCTTCGGATTCCTGTTTCTTGGTCAATGGACCGATATACTCGTTTTCACGCGCCTCGGTGATTTGTTCGGCTCCTTCTGCCACATAAGGCAACTGCCAAAGTGAGACGCGGAAGCCTTTGTCCTTTAAACCCTTGATAAAAGCTGGTGGATTTGGGAAACGCTCTTCGTTGAATTTCCATTCACAGAGCCAGTCGGTCTTGAACCATCCCGTATCCAAATGGATGACATCACAAGGATAATGCTCCTGGCGTAGGCGGTCGCAGATGGCATTTACTTCATCAGCCGAGAAATAGGTCATGCGACTCATCCACACGCCAAAACTCCAAAGCGGTGGCATGGAGGGATAGCCCGTCAAGTCCCGGTAGCCACGGAGAATTTCTTCGACATCCTGTCCGCCAATAAGGAAGGCATCCACCTCAGGCTGGTAGTTTAGGAACTGTACGCTTCTGGTGGAATGGGCAGCGAGATCGAGTTTGGCATGCGCCGTGGTATGGTAGAAACATCCATACATGCGGCTGGAAATATAGAAAGGTATATTCTTATAAGTGCGGCTGTTGTTCACACCCTGTCCATCCTGGTTCTTCAGAAAGAAGGACTGTCCGCTGAGATCCATCTTCTTGAAACGCTCGCCTGTACCCACGAAACATTCATCGGGTTGACAGGCAAAAGAGAGTAGACCGGTAGACGGTTCGGCGCTATCCTTTACAAAACCGATGGGAAGGGCATCGTAGCGCGGAGGCGAGAAGTGGTCGTAGGCCGCCAAGGCAATCTCTTTATGGGGACCGCCTTCAGGGTAGAAGCGGATATCTACCGTTGGTTGTGGCGCGGGTTGCAGGTCGCTCCAATGGTCGATGGGAGCGATAGCCATATTGATAAAGGCCCGGGTAAGACCATCTGGAGTCTTGAGAAGATAGCCATCGGGCGTTTGTTCGATGCTGAGCGGTTTTCTTAAGATGCGTTCACTGAACTGGAGCATCTCGCTTTCATCAGAGGGAATGTCTGTATTACCAGTTTTTCCTGAATCTTCAGACTTTTCAGAAAACCTCGCATAAAGGCGGATAATCATCGGTTCATAATAGCGGACGATAAGGGTATAGGTCTCCTGTGGAATATCAAAATCCGGAGCCATATCGTTAGCATGGACTTGCTTTTGGAAAGGGATGTCAATAAGAATATCCCCCTCACGCTCATAAACAGCGGTGGGCTGGTAGGCTTTCCATAACGATTTGTTGTCTTTCAGTTCCTCGTCAAAATCAAGAAAATCAAAAAGATGGTAGTTTGTTTTTATCATTTATTTATGGTTGTTTCTCAAAATCATCTCTGCACCGGGCTGATTCCAACCTACGCTCTCCGGGTCCATTTGGTTGTTTTCTACCGTAAAACCATTGGTGGCCTCATCGAAGTAAATGGCAAAAGCACGGTCGTTAGTGGCATAGGGAGCCACCGTAGGCGCACTGATGCGGTTGCCGCGGATTACGGAACCAGGCTGATAGGAGAGCGTGTAGATGCCGCCGGCATCATAGAGCTGACGGGCATAGTCGCTGACAACATTGTTCTCGATGCGGTTGTTGCGCATACCGCTTTCGAGGGAAGTCCATCCCCAGCCTACACAGATTCCTGAATAATTGACGTGAGAAACTTCATTTTGTACTATCTCCGTGTTCCTGACATATCCAGCCCCGATGGCAACGGCTCCCCAGTCTTCGTTGGTGACATCGTGGATGTGGCAGCGTTCGATGCTGATACTGTCACAAATCAAATTGCCATGATAGGGGATATGTGTCTCGAATCCTTCTTCACCAAAAGGTCCGACAAGAACTGCCGTTCCGCCGATATCCTCAAACTGACATTCAGTAAGACTTGCTTTCTGGATTTGTCGGTTTAAGTCAAGTCCCGTAGCTGCCAAATGCTTAAACGAACATCCTGTGAAATGGACATTACGTGCATAATTAGCCATAACGGCAGCCTCAGGTCTTGCTATCCAAGCCTGATTCTCAAGTGCAGCTTTATGAAAGAGTCCTGGTTCTTGCAGTTTATAGGCATCGATAAGAGGGAAGCCTCCTTGAAGAGTTACGTGTCCCTGCAAGGAAGGCGCGTACCAGGAAGCATGTTCAAACTGTGTGCCGACAAAACTGATATAGGAAACGGGACGGTCCTCGCTGCCTGCAAATTCCACGAGAGTGGAGAGATGGGGAATCACTGCATCACACGGAGCCCCGTTAGCAATATCTTCCGGACGGGGGAAATAGTAGATACGACCGCTGGGGTATTCCTGCCAGAATTCACCAGGTTCATCGAGCAACTGACGACTATTTTGCAGGAAAGCAGCACTACTGCCTTTCTCTCCGTTGATAACAGGCTGTGGCCAGGGATGTGAGAATTCCAGTTCACTTTCGGGTTCGTGGAAGGTGAGGACGGTCTGGCCGTTGACATTTTGAGCTTCTTTGACACGGAGAATGGCAATGGCCCAGCGTTGGAGGAGGAAAAGTTCAGCAGAAGAGGAGAGAAAAGAGAGGAGAGAGGAGTGAGATTCATTGAACGGTAAGGTGATGGTTGAAGCCTCTGGATTGAAATCTGTGAGCCGCAAGAAAGGACCACGGGCCAGTTGGGCTTTCTGCCCATTCACCCATAACTGGCGGGTATAGACGATTCGGTTGCCATCGCGTGGAGCCTCAGCAACCCATAGCTTTCCCTCACGTTTCCATGGACCTACAGCCAAACCGCCAGAAAGAGTACCACCTTGAATGATGGTTGGAGAATCCTTTGTGCCACTATCCTCAGGACGGATGTAGAGTGGTTTCTGCATGTGATAGACAGCATCGGCCAAATGGATGCGGATACCGCCAACTACTTCCGGACTGTTCAGTCGCCGCCACTCACGTGCTTGTTTTAGGGCTTCAGCCACGGAGCCGTCTTTTTTCACATAGATATCACCAGCACAGACGTGAAGCGAGCTAACGACCAGACTCAGCACAAAAAGGATTCTTTTCATATTCGGGCAATTAATTGGGGGTTAATACGAAGCTAAATTTTTTGTCGGTATATTTCACGCGGTAGGGAGGTAAGGCTTCTGCCCAACCACTCCAACTGTCAACACCACCTACACCAGCGTGTTCCAAGTCGAGATAGAGATTGGTGAAGTGAGAACCAGGAACATCCTCTATATGACGCTGTTCCTTTTCATCACCATCATCCAAATCTTCCATGGCATAATGAAGTGCGGAAGCACAGAACTCACGATTACTGGTGACAAGGAGTCCCTGCCCTCTTTCATTGGTCTGCTTCCACCAACGCATATCCGTCTTTGTTCCCGTTTCCTGTGGACGGATGTAAGGGTAGAACTGCTGATCGGCAGTCTGACGATAGATGCCGATACGCTGGGATTCCTTTCGGTCAGCATAGTTCTCCACAGGTCCGCGTCCATAATATTCGCTGATATCCATGCGGAAAGGCATCTGAATCACAACACCGTAGCGCATCATGTTAGCTACTTCCGGTTTCTTGTCGGCATCCATATTCATGTGGACGATCATCTTGCCCTGTGAAGTAATGGCATAGGTCATTTTCAGTTTGCCCTTTACTTCTGGAAGCTTATAGCTTGCCACCACGTTAATACAAGGTTCGCCCAGTTCTGTTTCACTTTTCTTGGTATTGAAGGAAGAAAGTTTCAGCGTGGGATTTCTCCACATCTTATATTTTTTATTAATCTGTGAACCCATATCGTTATCCGTTACGGCACGCCAGAAATTTGGTTTGATAGTTCCACCGTTGCCCAGCATCTTCACACCATTTACTTCATATTCGGTCAGCAATCCTGTTTTTTTGTCAAAAACAATGCGTATATTCTTTCCCTTGATGACCGTCAGATCCTTATTCCTCTTGTCGTCTTTCACTTTGAGGCTTCTGGCTTTGACAGTCACCCTGTCGGGATTCATCTGATAGTCGGAAAGCTGGAACTGCTGGTGGGCAATAGTCATGCCCTTCTTCATGAGAGGCTCATCAGCATTGAGGCGGTAGTCCATATTCAAGAGCAGTTCCCGACCCTCGTATGCAGGATCGTTAGGATCGATGGGAAGCGTGAAAGAAGCTGTCTGCTGGGGAGCAATGTTCAAACTGCTAATATCTCCGCGTTTCACTTCCTTACCATCGGCAAAAAGTGTCCACGTCAGCGTGGCATAGTCTAAGGTGCGGAAGAAATTTTCGTTTTTGACCGTAATCCGGTTACCGTTCAGACTTGTCCATATGTTCTGGTAGAAATAGCCTACCTCAAAGAGCTGTGGATTAGGCACGCGGTCAGGACTTACCAAACCGTTACAGTTAAAGTTGTTGTCGGATGGGTCATAGTTGTTATAGTCGCCACCGTAAGCATAGCTTCCGTCTTTCTTATGGAGAGCCTGATCCACGAAATCCCAGATAAAACCACCCTGGAATTTCGGATATTTACGTACCAGATTCCAGTATTCCTTGAAACCGCCCGATGAGTTACCCATGGCATGAGAATATTCGCACTGAATAAGCGGTTTTGTGTTTTCGGGGTTGGCAGCATATTTTTCACTGCCTTCCTGAGAGAGATACATCGGACAGTAAATATCCGTATTAGCTCCTGTTCTGGCCTGTTCGAACTGTATGGGACGCTGGCTGTCCTGGCTTCTGATCCATTCATAAGCAGCCGTGAAGTTGTCGCTGTTGATGGTTTCGTTACCCATACTCCAGATAATCACCGAAGGATGGTTGAAGTTTACCTGTACATTATGCTGATTGCGCTCCAGAATCTGCGGGCCGAAAAGTGGGGTGTAAGCAGGTGAACGGTCGGGATGATAGCCAAATCCATGGCTTTCCTGATTGGCTTCCGCCACCAGATAAATGCCAAATTCATCGCAGAGGTCATACCATAAAGGATCGTTGGGATAGTGACTGGTGCGGACGGCATTGATGTTGAAACGCTTCATGAGTTGGATGTCTTGTATCATGCGTTCACGGCTGATTACATAGCCGCCATCGGGGTCCAGCTCATGACGGTCAGCACCTTTGATGAGTATAGGCTGACCGTTGACCAGTAACTGGGAATTCTTGATTTCCACAGAACGGAATCCTACTTTCTGATAAATAGTCTGTACGGGAATAACCCTCATGCGACCAGCTATCATCTTGTTTTCCGAACAAACCACCACCAATGTATAAAGGTATGGATCTTCGGCAGACCATTTGTGACAATTCTTAACCGTGATGAGGCTGTCCTGCCGTTCTCCCACTTTATGACCCTTAGCATCGAAAAGAGATACATTCAGGTTCGGGGTTCCAGTCAGTTTCGGATAATAGGTCAGCACGCCATCCTGATAGTCGTTGATAAGTGAAGTCTCTATGCGGAAATCATCCAAATGACTTGCTTTGTCGCGGGCATAGAGATAACTGTCACGGGCAACACCGGACAGGCGCCAGAAATCCTGATCTTCGCACCAGGAACCATCACTCCAACGGAACACCTGAAAAGCAATCAGGTTTCTGCCTTTCTTGACATACGGCGTGATATCAAATTCAGCTGCTATCTTGGAATCCTCGGAATAGCCAACGAATTGTCCGTTCACCCACAAATAGATGCAGGACGTGACACTTCCGAAATGGGCAATCACCTGTTTGCCATCCCAATTTGAAGGCACTTCAATATAACGGCGATAAGAACCTACATGATTATCTTTCACTGGTACGCGCAGATTTCCTGTTTCCAAGTTTTCTTCCGCCTCTTTCATCGTGAGTTGGTCAAAATGTCCGCGCCAGGCAAAACCGATATTTACATATTCGGGATCACCATAACCATTGAGTTCCCACATGCCAGGAACGGGCATGGTCTTCCAGGATGAATCATTATAATCAGTCCTGAAGAAATCAGTAGGACGCTGGTCCGCATTTTCTACCCAATTGAATTTCCATTGTCCGTCGAGCGACAAAGTGGATTCGTCTGTTTTATAACTGGCATGATTCTCCAAACGGTTCACCTGATTCACATAAGCATTTTGCCACTCCGTGAATGTCTGTCCGTTTAATCCGAGTCCTGTCAGCATCAGGACCAAGAGTGTTGTGATTTGTCTTTTCATATCTATGTTTTGTTATTTTTGGCAAATATACGTTATTTCACTACAAATCATGGGGGTGATATCGTTCAAAAAAAGGGCGGGATTCATATTATAACGACTGAATAAACTGTTTGGGCGTCATTTTCATCTTCCGTTTGAATGTTTCCCTGAAATTCTTGGCGTCATGGAATCCGCATTGTTCGAAAACAGACTCTACACTCGTAGCCCCCTGCTTAAACATCTGTATAGCCTTGTAAATCTTGTAGTCGTTGATAAACTCTATCAGTGACATTCCTGTCATGGCCTTTATTTTCTTGTAAAGAGAAGAATGGCTCATGGCAAGGTTGTCTGCGAGGAAATCTATATTGAACTCCTCATTCTGCAAGTTGTTGTCGATAATCTCCCGGCATCGCAGCAGGAAGATCTGTTCTTCTTTGTTATATGTTTTTTTCTGGGAAATCACATCGTTGGTGATTAGCGCATTGTCGGTTTGAGCCATCAGCCGGTCGATGCGTTTCCGCAGATATTTCAAGGAGATGGGTTTGGTGATATAGGCATCAGCCCCGTAGTCGAAGGCTGTAATCATATCCTCTTCAGAAATCTTGGCAGTGAAGATAATCACCTTAATATGGCTCAGTTTCTTATCTTCCTTCATTTTTCTAAGGAATTCCAGTCCATCCATCTTTGGCATAGAGAGGTCGCAGAGAATCAGGTCGGGGAGTTCCTTTTCGGCTTCAGCCAGACCTTCATTGCCATCGAAGGCTTTATAAATCCTGAAATCGGCAGAAAGGTAACGCTCCAGGACATCTACGGTTTCATGTTCGTCATCGATAATCAAGATGCTATGTACGGCAGTGGGATTGACCAGATGTTGTTCGCTAACGGAAGAAGGTGGTGTCGTAACGGACTCTATGGTTTCGCGACTCATTTCAGGTTTCACCATTCCAGCAAGCGATTCTTCCTGATATATCTTAGGGATATAGAAAGTAAACACAGAGCCCTTGTTCACTTCACTATCCACCTTTATAGTTCCACCGTGCAACTCCACCAATGATTTTACAACGGAGAGTCCGATACCGTCACCGCCACTCTGTTTTTCTCCACGTTCAGTACGGAAGAAATTCTCAAAAATCGTGTCGCGCATCTTCTCCAGAATACCAATACCGTTGTCTTTCACTTTAAAGACCACACGGTCGGGCTCTTCTTCCACAATAAGTTCAACAGCACCGTTTTCGTTTGTGTATTTAAAGGCATTCGAAACAAGATTGGTCAGAATGATTTCCAGTTTCGATGGATCGAAATCCAACAGTAGGATATCCTTTTCGTGGCAAAAGGTGAACGAGATGTTTTTCTGTTCACACATCTGGGTGTAGTCACCGATAAGGCCGCGGCAGAATTCGATGACATCGGCTCTTACTGGTGATAGTTTTATTTTATCGGAGTCGATTTTGCGGAAATCAATGATACGGCTGATCAGTTTGTTGAGTTTCAAACTGCTGCGGTGCATGGATATCAAATAGTTGGACGGAACAGGCACAATAGATTTATGAGCATTGAGCAGTTCTTCCAACTGTGCGGAGATCAAGAAGACAGGGGTGCGCAGTTCATGGGTAATAGTTGTGTAGAAGTTCAGCTTGGCATCATTGAGCTTCTTCAGCGATTCCTTCTCCACGGCATCCATTTCGATCTGATGCTTGTTTTTCAGGTTATGCAGATAGATAAGTGCTCCTCCAGCAAGAGCCAACAATGTGAGAATCACCCACAATAGTTTAGCCCACCAAGTAGCCCACCAAGGTGGTGTTACGGTGATTTCCAAGATGGAAGGTTTGCTCCATTGTCCGTTGCTGTCCGTGCAACGCACATAGAAATGATACTTTCCAGGAGGCACATTCGTATAGGTTGCCTCTCTGTCACCGGAAATCTCTCTCCATCCCGTCTCCAGGTTTTCCAGATAACAGGAGAAACGAACGCGTTTGGGAGTCTGCATCTCCGGAACAGAGAAAAGAACAGTAAAGAAGTTCTGGTCATGTTTTAAGGTGATTCCCTCCGGATGACTGCCATTAAGGTTGAATATTTTATTGTCGTTCAGAAGATTCAAGGAGGTGAAATACACATGATCGTAAAGCTGTTCATAGTTCACCCTCTCGGGATTGAATGTCAGAAGTCCTTGTGTGCTTCCCATGTAGACGATACCGTCTTGATAGGTGCTCGAGGCATAGGTGAATGTGGAAGCGATACATTCATCTTGGTCGAAACGGACAAACATATCCGTCTTTGGATCAAATTTGAAGAGTCCGTTAAAGGTTCCCATCCAGAGATTACCCTGTCTGTCTTCTGATATCGAGGCAACGTTTGTGTTGGTAAGGCCTTTTTCTATGCCATACGACTTGAGTTCCTTGGTTTTCGGATTGAGAGAACAAAAGCCGGAAAAGATGGTGGAGACCCAGAGAATTCCGCGGGAGTCCATATAGATATACCTGACGTCATTATCAGGAAGGCAAATCTCACTTTCTTTACTGGCCGTATAATGCTTGAGTATTTTCCTTGTGTGCTTATCCAGCATAAAGACACCATTGTTCTTCGGGGCTATCCATATCTGGTTGCCCCTTACAAACATTGATGCACAGTAGCTGTCTTTCAGTTCTTTTATGGTTTCTATCTGATGTGTCTGCTTGTTGAAAAGGTTCATGTCGGCACCTCCTATCCAGAGATTTCCAATGCCGTCATCACAGACAACCCATACATTATTCTCCGTACCATTTTCCTTCTTGGGCATGGTGAAATTGGAGAAACTTCCGGTCTTCAGGTCATAGCGAACAAGTCCCTTCGTATAGAATCCCATCCATAAGGCATCATTGTCTTTGGTCATCGAGATGACGTTATCGCCGGCAATGGGACTATTTTTCGTGGTGAAAGTCTTTGAAGACTTTGTGGATTTGTCATAGATACACAATCCGCCGCCGTCGAGTCCGATAAATAGTCGGTTCTTGTCAGGGATAACAGCTGTCACAAGATTGTATGGTATATCGCCGTTTTGTTTGTTGAGCATCACAAACCGGTCATGGTTGTCGTTAAAGAAATTCACGCCGGCCCTATAGGTGCCAATCCACAGATTACCACCACGGTCAGCACATAATGAATACAAGGCGTCTCCACTCATGTTGCTGTTTTCTGGTGAGAACCATTCTTCTGTGCTACCTTGGCGGATTAATAGTCCAGGACCATCGAGTGCAAATGCCGTACGGTTTCCGAAATCGGTGACGGCCATCAGGTTGTCGGGCACTTTTTCATTGGAAACTTCAATCTGATGCCCGTTTATGTGAAAAGCCATGGACGGTTGTCCGTATCCATTACCAACATAAGCCGTCTTTCGGATTTTGCTATAAAAAAGATTGATATGGCTCATGATGGGAATCTTCGTTTTGTAATGAGCCACCGTCTTCAGCGTCTTACTATCTATCAGATAGAGGCCGTCAGCGGCAACGCCAAGTACCCTTCCTTGTTGATAGTTGCTGAGGTAACAAAATTTTTTCTCCTTTACAAGTACGAAGGATTCACTATTATTCTTTTTTACAAAAAAATTACCGTAGCCGTCAGTAGCCATAATCTGGTTACCGTCTTCTACCAGCGAGTTCAACCTTACATTCAAATTGCGTGTCGAATCTCCTTCAGAAAGTTGGCAACGATGAAAATATCCGTCATGGAAAGAATAAAAATCCAGACCTCCTGTACAGGCTACATACATCCCGCCGTCTATGGGCAGCAGACATAACACATCATTCTGAACCAAAGAAAAAGCGTTATGGGCATCATGGCGATAAACCGTGAACATCAGTCCGTCATAACGGGACAATCCGTTAGCTGTGGCCATCCAGACAAAACCATGTTTGTCTTGTGCCATATATTTTACAGAGTTGTCAGATAACCCTTGTATATTATTGATAACTTTAAAATATTTTCGTGCTGAAACATCCGTAGAAGTCAGGAAAAGCACGAGAAATATAATAAAATTCCTGATGACCGTAACCATATAGAGATTGCTTAAAGGTTACAAAAATAGAAAGAATTCACGAATTATCCAAACCTTTTATGTTTTTTTGCGAAATCGTGTTTTCCAGACTTCTTTAAGATTCTAGACAGTCATTTGCAGAAATCTCTAGAGAATTTTGCGCGAATATGGCATTTTTGCCTGCAAATAATGGCATTTTTACAAAAAAATCTCTAGAGATTTTACATAGAAAAACAAATATCCATCAGCCATATAAACAAACATAAGGACAAATCCATGCGGATTTGTCCTTAATTGCAGTGAATGTCTTCTCAGACAAAATAATACTAAAAAACCTAATTGTTTGGATATTAATAGCCAGGGTTCTGTTCCAGATTAGCATCCTTATTCAACTGAATCTCTGACAGAGGAATAGGAAGTAAAGTGTGCTTGCTGGGATCAAATCCTGTAATGGCCTTGCTCTGGGTGGTCTCAGCCCACTTGCTGATTATCATCTGAACACGTTCTGCTAACTTACCTGTACGGCAGAGGGTATAACGACGGTTCTCCTCACCAACCAATTCGCGGATACGCTCATCAAGAAGGAAGTCCATGGTCATTTCAGCAGCGGTTACTTTGCCTGCATTTACATTGCCTGTTTCAGCCCGATAGGTCTTAAAGGCACGGTCTCGAAGCACGTTAATGTCCTCAGCAGCACCAGCTTTGTTACCCTGTTGGATACGGGCTTCGGCACGCAGCAGATAGGCATCTGCCAGACGCATGACGGGCCAGTCCTTAACGATAGCATAACCAAAGTCATCGGTCGGATCATAGCCACCCCACTTGGTGGTGTGCGGATACATTACGTTCAGTGTATCTTTCACCGTCCAATAAGCGCGGTCGCCTGTCTTCACTGTGATTTTCTGTGCACCAGCTGTACCTTCGTCTACGCGGAAACCGTCCTTTACGTAAATTTCAGCACTGAAATTTGGTTTGTTGTAGTAGAGCACTCGGCGGATATTATGGTTAGAGTTACGGATATCACCTTTCTCATAAATACCATACTTCACATAGTTGCTCAAGCGCAAACGACCGTTTCCACGACCACCGATAGAGTCGGCATTCACCATACCGTTGATCTTGTGGAAAGCTGCCACCCAGTTACGACGCTGCTGCGGGCTGTCGATCGTACCACCTGTCACATCACGGTTATATTCCATTTGGAATACCCAGATGCCCTCAGTGTTGCCCTGTGAGCGGCGCTGGTTGCCCCAGCGGTACATATCGCTGTAATAATCGCCTGCCTCAGAGAGGAATTTACCATAGCGCTCAGACACGAGCTTGTAGTTGCCACTGGTGATGGTTGGCGTTACAGCAGCCTCTGCCTCTGCGGCCTTGCCCATGCGGAGGAATGCTTCGGCAGCCAGAATGCGGGCACAGTCCTTATTGATGCGGTTCTGTGTCTTGGTCTTGCCCACCTCAGGCAGATTGGCGATTGCGTCGTTTAGGTCGGCTGTGATGACGGCATCAACCTCAGCAACGGCGTTGCGGGTAAAGTCTGTGCGTGGCTCAGCCTTGCTCTCGGTGATGAGGGGTACAGGGCCCCAGAGTGTTACAAGCAAGTTATAGCTGTAGGCACGGAAGAACTCTGCCTCTGCCTTTCCTGCAGGATCCACACCTTCGGTGTTGATGATGATGTTGGCACTGTTGATGATACTATAGAGGTTCTCCCAAAGGAAACTGACACCGCCGTTCTCAGAGTTCAGTGAGCCATACTGGAAGAAGGGAACTTCAACACCCTCGGTATCGCCAGGAGCGCCCACGTCGGTACCGTCCTGCCAGATACCAGTGAATCCCTGACGGCTAGACATACCCCAGAGGGCAGCATACTTATAGTGCAAACCGATGACTTTTGCCTCTACATCGGCAACATCTGTACCGTAGTTAGAGAACATCTTCTCATCCAAATAGCTGTCTTTGCAGGAGGTTACAGCCAGTGTGCTGACAGCCAATACTGAATATATAATGTTTCTGAGTTTCATAATTGTAGAATTTACTTTTTTGTCTTTTCTTTTTCACCTTTAGAACGTCACATTCAGACCGAAAACATAGCTCTTGGTCATAGGATAGTTGTTCTCGTAGCCGCCCCAACCACGCTGGGTGATATCAGACTCGGGGTCCCATCCAATCCAATCTGTGAAGGTTAAGAGGTTACGGCCGCTGGCATAGACTGTCAGTCCGCCAATGTGCAACTTGTTGGTAATCTGCTGTGGGAATACGTAACTCAGCGTAATATCTTTCACGCGGGTGAAACTTGCATTACGTGGGAATCCATAGCCCCAGCGGTTAGAGGTCTTGCTCAATGAGCGGAACTCATTCGTTGGATTGTCAACTGACCAGTAACCAACTTCTGTGGTAGAGTTACGACGACCCATCTCATCGCTGGCCATGGCCAACAGAGAATTGTTGCGCTTCAGACCCTGTACGGTCTGGATGAAAATACTCAGCGTGAGGTTCTTATAGGTGAAGGTATTGGTCAAACCACCAATCCACTTCGGAGTGGTCTGTCCCTGGATGGTTTTGTCACCTTC
>CACZVX010000053.1 GCA_902784755.1 uncultured Prevotellaceae bacterium | reverse complement strand
AGGTGCCGATGAAAGTAGCGGCAAAAAGGAACACGCTGATGCAGAACTGCCAGGGACTTTCGGCGAGAGAACTGAAGTTGTCCTTCGTCATCAGCATCAAGGCTGCGGCTCCCAGAAGTCCGACGACAGCAGGGCGCAGTCCTTCGAAGATGCTTTGCACAGTGGAAGTGTGCATGTATTTCATAAACATCTTAGCAATGAGAATCATCAGGATAAAGGAGGGGAGTACCAGGGCGAAGGTGGCCACGAAACTGCCCAAGATGCCCATGGGCACGGAATAGCCTGCATTGATAGCGGCTGTATAGCCGCAATAAGTGGCGGAGTTGATTCCTACTGGACCGGGCGTCATCTGCGAGATGGCCACGATGTCGGTGAATTCACCTGTCGTCATCCAATGCCAATGGTGTACCACCTCGCCTTGAATAAGCGACAGCATGCCGTAGCCGCCTCCGAATCCGAAGATTCCGATTTCAAAAAACGTGATGAACAGATAGAGGTATATCATTCCGTAGGCTTGATGAATTGTCCATATACATAGCCGGCTACTGCGGCCACAATGATAATCAGAATGGGTGAAACACCCAATGCCCAGATGGCCAACGCACAGGCGATGGGAATCCAGCAATTGGTAAGCGTGATTCTGGCACTCTTTGCCAACCGGAAGGTAGGGGCGGCAATCAAGGCAACTACTGCCGGACGAATGCCGCGGAACATGGCTGCTACCACTTTGTTGTCGGCAAATTGGTGGAAGAACATCGCTATCAGGAGGATAATGAGAAAAGAGGGCAGGGCGGCACCGAGCGTGGTGCAGAAAGCACCGGCCTTCTTGTTCAGTTTATAACCGATGAAGGTGCTGATGTTTACCGCAAAGACGCCGGGACAACTCTGCGCGATAGCGATGAGGTCCAAAAGTTCCTCTTTGCTGGTCCAGTGATGCTTGTTCACCACTTCCTCTTCTATCATGGGTATCATGGCATAACCACCACCGAAGGTGACTATGCCAATCTTAAAGAAGGTAAGAAAAGCCTCCTTCATCCCCTTCATGGAAAGGGGAATGGCATTGGGCTTTATCTTATTGAATACGTTCAAGGTCGTCAGAATTAAACCTTTTTACTTGTTAACTTTTTCTTCAATCCACTTGCGTGCATTGACGAAGGCTTCAATCCAAGGAGTCACCTCGTCCTTACGGCGGTCGGCGGGATACCAGGCGTTCTGCCATGGGAAGATGGCGCGCTCCAAGTGAGGCATCATGGCCAGATGGCGTCCGTCGGCAGAGCAGATACCTGCCACATCGTAGTCGGAACCGTTCGGATTAGCAGGATAGCCGTGGTAGTTGTACTTGGCGATGATGTTGTAACTGGCTTCGGGTTCGGGCAGTGAGAACTTGCCTTCTCCGTGAGCTACCCAGATGCCGAGTTTGTTACCGCTCAAAGAGCCGAACATTACACTGTTGTTCTGCGGAATTGCCAGTGAAACAAAATCACTCTCAAACTTATGAGAAGTATTGTGGAGCATCTTAGCACCTTTAGCACCTGTAAGACCAAGTTCTACCATCAACTGACAGCCATTACAGATACCTAATGAAAGTGTATCCTCGCGGACATAGAACTTGTCGAGGGCTTCCTTGGCCTTGGGGTTAAAGAGGAATGCACCAGCCCATCCTTTGGCAGAACCAAGCACGTCGGAGTTGGAGAAGCCACCGCAGAAGACAATCATATTGATATCTTCCAAAGTCTCACGGCCGCTGATGAGGTCGGTCATCATCACGTCCTTTACCTCAAATCCGGCCAGCCACAGCGAGTAAGCCATCTCGCGCTCACCGTTGGTACCCTTCTCGCGGATGATGGCAGCGCGCACTTTCTGTTTGTCGTCGGCGCCTTGTGTTCTCCATCTGTCAGCATTGAGACCGTATTGGGCCAGCGTTCCCTGGAAATCGTCGTTGAATTTCATTTCCAGCGGCTGGTTCTTATAGTTCTTGGCACGCTCGTCGGCTTGTCCGTTGAAACTCTGCTTGCGGTCGAGCAGGTGAGAGGTCTTATACCAGGCATCACGCATCTCCTCGATATCGAAAGTGTGGCCGATGGTTGATGGCTGATGGTTGATGGTTATATCTTTCTTGACTTTGATGGAGCGGGCAGCAACGGGCTTACCGATAGGTGCATAAGAAATGCCAGCTTCGTCGAAGAGATTTTCCACGGAATCGATGTCGCTGTCCTTTATCTGAATCACCACCCCAGGGTTCTCAGCCAGCAAATTCTTTACGATGTCCTCACCGCTGAAGCTACTCAGGTCGATATCAAGACCGCCATTCACATTGGCGAAAGTCATTTCCAACAGTGTAGTGATGAGACCACCGGCGGAAATATCATGACCTGCAAGGATGAGTTCCTGGTTAATGAGATCCTGAATGGCATTAAAAGCATCGCGGAAATACTGCGGGTTCTTCACGGTAGGAACGTCGTCGCCCACCTTTCCAAGGGTCTGCGCAAAAGCACTGCCGCCTAAACGCTGCTCGTCGTAGGAGAAATCAACATGGTAAAGAGTGGTATTGGTATCGTTAACTAGAACAGGCGACACCACTTTCCTGATATCCGAAACTTCACCGCCAGAGGAAACGATAACCGTTCCAGGGGCGATAATCTTGTCACCGTTGGGGTATTGCTGACTCATGGAGAGCGAGTCCTTACCCGTGGGAACATTAACATGAAGGGCACAGCAGAAATCGGAAAGGGCTTTCACAGCACTGTAGAGACGGGCATCCTCACCTTCCTGTGAGCGACAAGGCCACATCCAGTTGGCAGAAAGCGACACGCTGTCGAGCCCCTCTTCCATAGGCGCCCATACGATATTGGTCAGGGATTCTGCGACTGTGAGCACCGAACCAGCCTTTGGATCAGCCAATCCTGCCTGAGGTGCATGGCCTAGGGCCGTGGCAATGCCTTTCACTCCGCGGTAGTCGAGGGCAACCACACCGCAGTCGCTCAGCGGCAACTGGATTTCACCCTGACACTGCTGGCGGGCAATCTTACCCGTCACCGAACGGTCCACCTTGTTGGTGAGCCAATCCTTACAGGCAACGGCCTCCAGCTGGAGTACGTCCTTTACCATATTGTCCAGATTCTCAGGCTGTTTCGCATACTGCGCATTCTCGTAATGGCGCTCTACGGTCTTGTCCACCATATAGGTCTTGGGCGAATGACCGAACATCTGAGCCACATCGAGGTCGAAAGGCTTGATGCCGTCGCCTTGCTTGAAACTGAAGTGAGCATCACCCGTGGTTTCGCCAACTACATAAAGCGGTGCACGCTCGCGCTCGGCAATGCGGCGCACGTGTTCGATATGTTTCTCATCGATGAGCAGGCCCATACGTTCCTGACTCTCATTGGCGATAATTTCCTTTGAAGACAAAGTCTGGTCACCGATAGGCAGTTTGGTCATATCAATCTCACCACCGCACTCTTCCACGAGTTCCGAGAGACAGTTCACGTGACCGGCACTTCCGTGGTCATGGATACTGACTACAGGATTTACATCTTCTTCGCAGAGTGCACGCACCAGATTATAGGCACGCTTCTGCATCTCGGGATTGGCACGCTGTACGGCATTCAGCTCAATGCCATTTGAGTAACGGCCGGTATCCACAGAAGATACACTACCGCCACCGAGACCGATGCGATAGTTATCACCACCGACGACAACAATCTTGTTGCCTTTCTGAGGTTCTTTCTTCAGACAGTCGCGCTTGGTACCATAGCCGATACCGCCTGCCAGCATAATCACCTTATCATAAGCGTAGCGCTCATTACCTTCCTGATGTTCGAAAGTCAGTACAGAACCCGTAATCAGCGGCTGTCCAAACTTGTTTCCGAAGTCGGAAGCACCATTAGAAGCCTTGATAAGAATCTGCTCAGGTGTCTGGTACAGCCATTCACGAACGGGCAAAAGTTCTTCCCACTTCTGAATATCATCCTTCTTGCGAGGATATGAAGTCATATAGACAGCTGTTCCGGCTATAGGCCAAGAACCTGTTCCGCCGCCCATACGGTCACGGATTTCACCACCCGTACCAGTAGCAGCGCCATTGAAAGGCTCCACCGTGGTAGGGAAATTATGAGTCTCTGCCTTCAGGGAGATGACGCTCTCCACTTCCTTCACCTGAAAATAGTCGGAAGTACTCTGGTCTTTCGGGGCAAACTGTTCAACAACGGGACCTTGTGAGAAAGCCACATTGTCCTTGTAGGCCGATAGAATTTTGTGGGGATTCTCCTTGGTGGTTTTCTTGATCATGTTGAAAAGACTCGATTCCATCTCTTTGCCGTCGATGATAAACACACCACCAAAGATTTTATGGCGGCAGTGTTCAGAGTTAATCTGGGCAAAGCCGAATATTTCGGAATCGGTGAGTGGACGGCCCAGCTGCTGTTCCACCTTATGCAGATATTCTATTTCTTCAGGACTTAGGGCAAGACCTTCTTGCTCGTTGTATTCCTCCAAGTTTGCCACATGTTTGATGGGGTCGGGCTGGATATTCACCGTGAAGATGTTCTGGTTGAGGCCGTTGTACATGCGCTGCAGCATGGGATCGTGTTCAGCATCCTTGCTTTCCACCGGGAAATATTCCTCAATACGCTGAATGCCTTTCAGACCCATGTTCTGAGTGATTTCCACAGCATTGGTACTCCATGGAGTAATCATCTCGCGACGCGGGCCAACAAAATAACCGTCTAAGGTTTCACCGTCAAGTAAGGTCGCATCACCATAAAGCCAGCATAGTTCTTTGATTTCTTGTTCATTGAGCTGATGGTCCACCTGCGTGGCAATCACGCTCTTTTGCGTTGTCTTGAAGAAAAGAATCATAAATTAAAAAAATAATGCTTTATTAATAATGGGTGCAAAGGTAGTGCAAACGAGTGAAAAAACCAAATAATAATTGGATTATTTCCTGTGAAGTTTTTGTCTATTTCCATCGGTTAAGCAATGGGAAGGCAGCTTGCAGAATCTTACCACGGAGGTTGTTGGAAAGCTCAGGGTGGGTGCCGAGGAACTGACGGACTGCTTGTGCTGCTTCCTTGCTCCGCTGACCGCTGAGCAGGCTGTTACACCAGTTGAGCGGGAAGAAAATGTCTCCTGTCCGCTGGATCTCTTCAATGATTTCCAATCCTGGACGAACGTATTGTTCACACTGAGGGCCACGGTCTGCATCGGATAGCAGGGCAAGTAACTCAGAGGCGTAAGGTTCTATTTTGCGGTTTTCGGCCAGTAACAGACTCTCAAATATTTTCCGCTGTTGAAGGGTGTCTGCCGTGCATCCTCGACTTACAAAATCAAATTCTTTCCGACGATCTTCACTTGAAAGACGCTTTGTTTGAATTTCTTTTATTTTATTTGTGCGAGTAGGTAATTCTATCATTAAATGGTAGGCTATTCGCATATAATCTCGCTCATTTAATAAAGGATTGTTCCCTTGTTCCCATATGTGATAGATGCTATCAGTAATCTCAGGGTGAATACAGGTCATTGAAAGCGAACGTAACAGTTTCTGGGAGAATGATCTGACGGGGTGCTTCATTGCCGTATGATATATGAGCTTCTCACACTCTACGCGCTCCTGTTTTTCCATTTGCAATGTGATGCTGTTCAGATAAGATGCACAGACCGAAAGGATTTGCTCGTTCTGGATGGAACAGGCTAGCATCCATTCACCCGTAAAAGCCAGACCAGCCGTTGCCCGGTGGGCAAGGAAATTCTCATAGAGCGTCATGACTGCTGCCAGAAGACTTTGTTCACTTTTGAGTTCTGTCCATTCGTTGACATAGTCTTCCACGGCAACAGAATCTTTTAGCAGATAGCGCGCGTAGTCGGTTCCGTCATAATTGGGCAGTCCTTGGGCTAAATTCCATTCAATGGTCTTTACGCCCTTGCCTTTTACCCATTCTCGGTCGAAATCCCGAATACCGGCAGTCGGTTTGATACTATCCAGAATTGCAATCAGCTCATCCCAGGAAGAATTGCTGTATTGATATTTGCGTAAGTAAATCTGGAGTCCCTTCCTCAAGTCTTTTTCGCTTATCTTTTCTTCAAGCTTTTTCATCATGATGGGCGCTTTATGATAGATGATATTTCCATAAAGCAATCCTGCCTGATTCAGATTCGCTAAAGGCTGCTGGATAGGATGGGTCCCTTCTGTGCGGTCAGTGCTGAGGGCGGGAATATAGTGTGTCTTGATAAAGTTGAGTTCATGGCTAATCTCCGGGAAATGTTCCTTGGCTATTTTGTCAGCCATGAAGTTAGCAAAGACCTCTTTCGTCCATACATCATCAAACCAGCGCATGGTAACTAAATCACCGAACCACATGTGGGAAGTTTCATGGGCGATGAGATTCAGACGATTCATTCTTTCATCGGGTGTGGGATTCTCGCCTAAGAAGATAGTTGCATCACGGAATTGTATGCAGCCAGGATGCTCCATTCCACCGAACTGATAACCGGGCAAAGCCACACAAGCATATTTTTCAAATGGGTAGGGAATGCCGGTATATTCTTCCAACCATTTTAGTGAAAGGGCTATTTCATCAAATATCTGAGGAAGTTGAGCTACCTTTTTAGGATCAGTTTCCCTATATAAAAAGGTAAGGGTTCGTCCATCGCGTTCTGCTTGTTGTGCTTCAAATTTTCCTGCCGTGAAACTGAAGAGATAGGTGGGCAGCAACTGCGTCTTATTGAAAACAAGCGTCCGTTTGTTCTGACGGCTCATTTCTTTTGATGAGCCGTTACTGATAGCTGTCCATCCTTCAGGCAAATCAAGTTTGAGGTTGAACAGGGCTTTCAAGTCAGGCTGGTCAAAACAGGGGAATACGCTGCGGGCATGGTCAGGAACGAAAAGTGTATAAAGATAGTCATCGTTGCGGTTCAATGTCTTGTCGTTACTTTCGAACTCAATGGTAATCAGGTTGGTTTTGTCGCCTTTTTTGAGGTATTTCCGTGGGATGATAAGATGCTCGTCTTGATAGCGAATAGAACGGTTTTTGCCATTTATGAAAGCTTGATGATCTCCATTTTTGAGTGTACCCTGAAAATCGAGCTGCAAATCCTCTGTTCCGTCATAGCTGAAGCTGATGTTAGCCTTGCCTGTCACGGAAATTTCCCTTTGAGCTGGAATATTGAAATGGAGATCGTAAAGAATGTTTTTAAGGTACTCAGCCCTATATTCGGCCAAGATTTTTGATACCCCTTTCTCTACGGGTATCGCGTATCCAATAGTATTGAATGCAATAGCCGTCATCAATAAGATGGACTTCAGATGTTTCATTATTTCCGCAATTTTGGAATTAATAATCGTTTTCTGTGGCAAAGATACATTAAAAATGGCACATTCACGGTTAAAATTCTCTAATCAACCACAACTTTATTTGTTTTCTTACGCCAAATCCATAAATTTGTACCCGTAAAAATGAATACTCACTAATAATTGAAATGAATATGAAAAAGAATGTTTTAACGATGACATTATTAGCTGGAGCACTGATTCTGAGCAGTTGTGCCAGTAAGAAAGATTTGGAGAACTGCCGTTTGGATAACCAGAATCTCCAGAATGAAAACAAGGAACTCAACACTTCTTATCAAGTGACAAAAGAACAGCTTGCCGCTGCAAATGCCCGCGTGACTTCTTTAGAAGAACAACTGTCACAGCAGAAACAGGCTTATATGTCGTTACAGAGATCACTCGACAAGAGTCTGGCCAACAGTAGTCAGAACAATATCTCTATTGAGAAGCTGGTGGACCAAATCAATGAGAGCAACCAGTATATCCGTCACTTGACCGATCTGAAGACCAAGAGTGACTCACTGAATATGGTGCTTACCAACAACCTGACCCGCTCTCTGAGCAAGGAAGAGCTCAAGGAAGTGGATGTCCAGGTGCTGAAGGGCGTGGTTTATATCTCACTGGCCGACAATATGCTATATAAGAGTGGGTCCTATGAGATTAACGACCGTGCTGCTGAGACGCTTTCGAAGATTGCAAAGATTATCAAGGACTACAAGGATTACGATGTGCTGATTGAGGGTAATACTGACAATGTGCCCATCTCTCGCGAGAACATCCGTAACAATTGGGACCTTTCTTGTCTGCGTGCTTCTTCAGTGGTTCAGGCCCTGCAGAACGACTATGGCGTAGATCCGAAGCGTCTGACCGCAGGTGGTCGTGGTGAATACAATCCGTTGGCAACCAACGATACAGCTATAGGTAAGCAGCGTAATCGCCGCACCCAGATTATCATCACGCCGAAGCTCGATGAGTTTATGGAGCTGATAGATAAGGCTCCTGAAGAGTAAACGCTCCCGTAATGGCCGGTAATAATAAGAACGGCCTGTTTCAAGATAATGGAACAGGCCGTTCTTTCATCTACTAACACTCAAGATAATAGCTTTATGAAACACCTGAAATCATTCATAATCATTGCTGCCATAGCAGGGGGGACTCTGCTGGCAGGGGCACAGACAACAGGAGGTCTGATGGACGCCTATGGATCGTTTGCTTTCCAGTTGATGGAGAAGGCTGAGCAGCATAAAAAAGACCCCAAGGACAATGTGGTATTGTCACCCGTTTCAGCATGGCTGGCTTTGAGTATGTTGCAGAATGGAGCCGCCAATAATACGCTTGCTCAGATGCAACAAGCCATGAACAGTTCAGGTTTTTCGGTAGATGATATAAACCTGTTTAATCAGAAACTGGTCAAGCAATTAAGCCATATAGAAGTGCCAGAGTGGGCCAGTAGCGGGAGTGAATCTGACAAAGAACTCATTCCTGTATTAGAAACGGCCAACAGCATTTGGTCGGATACCGGCTATCCCTTTTACGATTCCTTCTACAATATCAATCAGAAATATTATGAGGCAGAGTTACGTACACTTGATCTTTCCTTACCTGCTTCAATAAAAGAGGTAGACAAATGGGTGGATGGCAAGACTCATGGTACGATTAAATCTGTGAATGTTGACCCGGACGATTATCTGCGGATGCTGCTCGTGAATGCACTTTATTTTAAAGGCAGTTGGGAGAAACCTTTTGAGAAAGAATCCACTCAAACAGGTCAGTTTTATAATAACGGCTCAGATGTTATCAACGTCCCGATGATGCACTTGCTGGAAACTTTGCCTTATGCGCATATCGATGGCTATGACGTACTGAGACTCTATTATTGTTATGATCAACGGTTTAGCATGACACTCTTCGTCCCGGATGGCAGTGTGGAGCAAAAATTCTTGGGCTTTTCTCAATGGCAGGCAGCTTCTAAGGCGTTGAAGAATAATAGTATTAAACTCTCCATGCCGCGTTTCACCACCGACGGGGAAATGGAACTTACGGATGTGCTCAAGGATATGGGCATGAATGATGCATTTATTAGTGGCGTCGCTGATTTCTCTCTGATGTCATCTGGGCAGTTATTTGTTGATTTTGTGAAACAACTGTCCCATATTGCGGTCGATGAAAAGGGTACGGTGGCATCTGCTGTCACCGTAATCGGGGTAAAGGAAACGGCTGTACCTAGTCAGCCTAAATCAATTTCTGTGGATCATCCTTTCTATTTCACTATCGAAGATAATCAGACAGGCGCAGTTCTCTTTATCGGGCATGTGCTGAAAGTTGATGGAGAATATACGAACGGGCTGGAGAAGGTGAATGCTGAGCAGAGTAAGGCAAAGGTTTACGACTTACAGGGCCGTAGGCTGAAGAGCGTTCCACAAAAAGGACTTTATATTTATGACGGGAAAGTGATGGGCAGATAATCTGTTATTTGAGGAGCTGTGTTTCCAGGAAATCCTGATATTCGTCTTGATAGCCGTTAAATACATTGATATCTACATTGCCCCTGATTCCTGCAACCCTTCCGTCGGGTGACAGTTGCCAGATGGCCAAACGAATGTCTGGTTTGTATTCACCGTAGCGGGCTATCCATACTTTGTATTCTCGTTTAATGTCAACGGCGTCGGTGAGATAACGGTTCACAAATGACTGGCTGACGTAGAGGATGGGCTTGACACCTGTATGTTCTTTTATCATACGCAGAAAGGTACGTACTTTGTTGAGCATCACTTCCGTGCCTCCCATGGCTTTTACCTGACTGGGGTAGGGCTCTACATCTAACACCGGTGGCAGGTCGCCTTTGTTAAAATGAGCATTTTGAATAAAGTATTTGGCCTGATCGGTAGCACTGCTTTTGGTGGAAAAGAAATGGTAGGTGCCGCACAGAATACCATGCTGTCGGGCCTGGGTATAGTCGTTATGATAATACCGGTTTTTTATAGTGGTTCCTTCTGTCGCTTTGATATAGCAGAAAGAAACAGGATAGTCAACGGCCCCTTGAATACGTTTGTTACTAATGGTTCCTAAATGGGTGATACGCATTTTGCTCCAATCGATGCCGTAATGCTTTTTCCCAATGTCGTGCTGATACCGGGAAATGTCGATGCCATAGATACGGTCTGAGGTATAGATAAGGCGTTCTCCTTTATAAATGTCGTCTTTCCATTCGCCGACAAACACTTTTCCGAGTGTGTCAACGGCGAATCCGAAGCCGTTTCGCTGGTCGTCATCCCACATTCCGTCGTAATAGGAACCGTCGTCTGAGAGTAGGATGCCATGGCCTGACCGTTTCCCGTCTTTGGTTTCACCTCGATACAAAATCTTGGGCAATACAGGCTTTTCGTGGAGGATGGCTTTGGCGATGAACGTTGCGGTGGTTGAATTGTAGTAGATAGATCGGGCTGAGTCAGGCATAAAATGTCTTCTCGTCTGAATTGTTGCCACTTCATCATCATATTCGTTTTCCAGCAACTCGCATTCGGTGCGTATGGTCTTTCCGTTTTTGTCTGTACTGAGAAGGGTGTAGTGCTGTACGAGCTTCAACTCAACCACCTCGTTGGGCTTGATGGCTTTCAGAATATCCAGAACACGTTCTCTTTGCTGTCTGGTTGTCAGTACATCAGCCGATAAAGAAGCAATAGTGTTATATCCTTCATCGGTTACATTATGTACGTCTAGATAGTAGTTCAGTCTTCGTGTAAGCCGCTTAAGCCGTTCACATTCCTGGTCTAATAGGATGATATTCTGGCTGATGATGGTATCAATACGTTCATTAGCCTTTTTGAGACGCTCTGTTTCACTATAGTCGGGATTGGTCGTTAAGATACGTCCACCACAAATAGGGGAGAACAGAAAGCGGTTAATCCAACAGCCTTTCAGCTTTTCCTTGTGCCATATTATAGAGTCAAGATTGGTACTGACGCTTGTCATGCCGGCTCCTGCTTCCAACTCGTTGATATAGAAAGCGGGTTTGCCATTGATGTTCAACTGGTAGCATCTTTCGTATTCCAGCTCGGCCATACAGTGTTGGCGTCGTTCTTTGTTGATGGGGAGGAAAGGACGAATCAGAAGGATAAGTGAAACGATAACAAGCAGTGCGAGGATGATTCGCACTGCTTGTTTCTTCTTACCTATCTGAATAGATTTTGATTTCATCTTTTGCTTTAACGCTGTTAACGCGTATGCAAAAGTAATCAATCTTTTCTGAAAATAAAGAAAAAATCAGAAAATCTTTAGTCTATTTCTTCGTCAGGTTCATAACCTCCCATTTCACGGATGGCGTTTTTCAGCATAGTGTATTGCTGATAGAGGTTGTTGACGGCTTCTTCACCTTTGGTATAGTCGTGCATAGGAGCTTTCAGGAAGAAGCTGAGGAAACGCTGGATACCGTAGCGCCCTGCACGAGCAGCCAGATCGCTAAGCAGACAAAGGTCGAGCAAAACGGGGGCAGCAAGGATGGAGTCACGGCAGAGGAAGTTGATCTTGATCTGCATGGGATAGCCCATCCATCCGAAGATGTCGATATTGTCCCAACTCTCTTTGTTGTCGTTGCGGGGAGGATAATAGTTAATGCGTACCTTATGATAATAATCTCCGTAAAGCTCGGGTTGGTTTTCACCTTTCAGAATGGTTTCCAAAGTGGAGAGCTTCGAAACTTCCTTGGTATGGAAATTCTGCGGCTCATCGAGTACCAGTCCGTCACGGTTGCCAAGGATATTTGTTGAGAACCATCCGTTCAGTCCCAGGCAGCGAGTGCCGATAATTGGAGCAAAACCTGATTTCACCAGCGTCTGGCCAGTTTTGAAATCCTTACCCACAATAGGCATCTGAGTCTTTTCCGAAAGTTCCCACATGGCGGGAATATCGACGGTGGTATTTGGGGCGCCCATAATAAAGGGAGCACCTTCTGCCAGAGCTGCGTAGGCATAACACATAGAAGGAGCGATGTGTTCGCGGTCATCTGCTTTCATGGCTTTTTCCAACGCATCCAGGGTGTTGTGGATTTCTTCATTAACAGGAACATAGATTTCCGTGGATGCCGCCCAGGCCACAACAATACGGGAACAGCCGTTTTGCTCTTTAAAATCCCGGATATCCTTGCGAAGAGCTTCAACCATTTCCCAACGGGTCTTGCAGTCTTTCACATTGTCACCGTCAAGGCGCTTTGCATAGTTCTTGTCGAAGCAGGCCTTCATAGGCTTGATCTTCTCCAACTCATCGCGTACCGGTTCGATGTCTTTAGCTTTAAGCACTTCGGCATACATGGCAGCTTGATAGGCGTTCTGCGGATAAACATCCCAAGTGGCAAATACAATATCTTCGAGTTTAGAGATAGGAACAATCTCGTCGTATTTCAAATACTTCTTGTCTGCTCCACGTCCCACGCGGATTTTGTCGAACTGCGTCATTGACCCCACTGGTTTTGTGAGTCCTTTACGCGCCATTAAAACACCTGTCATGAATGTAGTTGAAACAGCACCGCATCCAACTACCATAATACCAAGCTTTCCATCAGCTGGCTTTACATTTCCTTTGGTCATTTTTTTATTTGTAATTGTTTGATATTGAATACTTGAGTATAATTTGAATGCAAAAATAAAAAAAGAATTTGACAATCTGTCAATTTTACATATTTTTATATCAGAAACAGTAAAAATGGTATATTTTTAAGGAATTTATCAACATGTTTTGTCTTTTTCTTTAGTACCTTTGCAGTCGATTTTCGTTTATTAAGTATGATGAAATTAATTAAGGATAAGAATTTTGGTGGTGAACGTCCGTTGTTTGCCATAAAGAACACTCGATTAGAGAATGTGACCATTACGGAAGGAGAATCTGGTATCAAATGCTGTGAGAACATAGAGGCGGATAATTGCCGTTTTATTGGAAAATATCCCTTGTGGCATGTAGACGGTTCAGTGATCACTAATTGCTATTTCGAGGTCGGAAGCCGTTCTGCAATTTGGTATTCCGATAATATGATTATGCGGAATTGTGTGATTGACGCTCCTAAACTGTTTCGTGAGATGAAGAATGTCGTGGTCGAAAAGGTGCAGTTTAAGGATGCCGATGAAACGTTTTGGAGAATTAACGGTTTGAAAATCAAGGATGTGACGCTTCATGAGGGTACTTATCCCTTTATGTTCAGTGAGAATGTAGAAGTGGACCATCTGGTCAGCGATTCCAAATATGTTTTCCAATATTGTAAAAATGTGGTCGTTCGTAATTCCTCCATTACGACCAAAGATTCTTTCTGGGAATGTGAGAACATTGAGATTTATGATTCAGAACTCAATGGAGAGTATTTGGCTTGGCATTCCAAAAACGTGAAGTTGGTTCGCTGCCATATCACTGGCGAACAACCGCTGTGTTATGTGGAGGGACTGGTTCTTGAGGATTGTACATTTGGTGAAGACTGCGACCGAATGTTTGAAGATTCTGATGTCCAGGCAAATATTATCGGAAGTGTTACCAATATCAAGAATCCACGTACGGGTAGAATTGTTTGCGATCGTGTAGGTTCTGTTACGATAGACGAGAATATCCGTCAGCCGGCAAATTGTGAAATAATTGAAAGGAATAAATAATCCTAATCAGAAGAAAGTGCACGTATGAAATACAATTTTGATGAGATAATCCCCCGACGGGGAACAAACTCCGTGAAATGGGATGAGGCTTCTGAAGAAGGCATCATTCCACTTTGGGTCGCAGATATGGATTTCCGAACTTATCCGGGAATCATCGATGCTTTAAAGCGTCGGGTAGAACATGGTATCTTTGGCTATACTCATGTTCCCGATTCTTATTATCATAAGATTATAGACTGGTTCTCTCTGCGTCATGGCTGGCAGGGTATTCATCAAGATGATATTATTTATACGAGTGGGGTGGTGCCAGCCATTTCGGCCATTATCCGTGGTTTGACACTTCCTGGTGATAAGGTCCTTATTCAGACGCCTGTTTATAATTGTTTTTTCAGCAGCATCCGAAATCAAGGCTGTCTGATTGAAGACTCACCATTGGTTCGCTATTGTATTAATGACAAAACTCCCTTTGAAGCACAAGTTGCAAATGAAGGGAAATCTTACTGCCAAACCTTCTCATATGAGGTGGACTGGGATCGTTTCGAGGATGCCTGTGCTGATCCTCGGGTTCGTCTTTTTCTGTTATGTAATCCTCATAATCCGGCTGGGCGGGTATGGACAAAAGACGAATTGCAGCGTATGGGTGAAATCTGTCTGAAACATCACGTTTTTGTCATTGCTGACGAGATTCATTGCGAATTGGTGATGCCTGGCCATAAATATACGCCGTTTGCTTCTATCTGTAAGGAGTTCTTCTACAATTCTGCCACATGTGTCTCGCCAACAAAAGGTTTCAATATTGCCGGACTTCAGATTGCAAATATCATTGTTCCAGATGAAGAAAAGCGCGAACGTATCGATCGCGCCATCAACCTTCATGAAATTTGTGACGTAAATCCTTTCGGTGTCATTGCTCTGCAGGAAGCTTATACAGAAGGGGGTGCGGAGTGGCTTGACCAGTTAAATGCATATATTCATATCAATTATCAGCTGTTATGTGCGTCTTTTCCGCAGTATTCGATTGCTCTTTTGGAAGGCACCTATCTGGCTTGGATGGATATTTCTGGTTCTGGTAAGCTTTCACCACAATTTGTTGATAATCTTTTCCGTCATCAGCATGTTTTGCTAAACGGAGGGGAGATGTATGGAGACAATACGGGAAAATATGTTCGTATCAATCTGGCATGCCCTCGTTCCATCTTAGAGCAAGCTATTGATGCCATGCAAAAAGTGCTTTGATATTACTTTTTGTATTGTCCTTATATATAAAAAGGTGTAGCTCATCCCGAAAGGTGCTATTTTGTTCGAAAAGGAGAAAATTTTCATTTTTCCACAAATTTTTCTTCAAAAAGTTTTGGCGGTTAAAGAAAAAGTTGTACCTTTGCACTCGCTTTTGAAAAAGAGCACAAAAAGAAGCGTTCTTTGAACAAGATTACATAAGACAGATAAGTAGTAGTACAAGAAGCAGGTGGAGAAATCCACTTGGGTATACGAACCGTTAGATTCTT
>CACZVX010000052.1 GCA_902784755.1 uncultured Prevotellaceae bacterium | reverse complement strand
TTTCTGGGCACCGGAGAACTTGCCGCGCAAACGGCGCACATTATCTATCAGGTTGTCTATCAGAATATGCAGCTCATCCATGTTGAACGGCTTGGAGAGGTAGGCATCGGCACCGCGTTTCAGGCCCTCCAGACGGTCGCTTACCTCCGTCTTCGAGGTTAGCATAATCACAGGTATGTCGCTGATATTCGGATTTCCCTTGATGCTCTTCAGTAAAGAGATACCATCCATCTCTGGCATCAGCACATCGCTGATGACGAGATCGTAATTACCCGTCAACAGGGCTTTCAAAGCTTCCTTTCCATTGGGTGCCGCATCAAAACGGTACCAATTACTCAACTCGTTGCGAATATAACTGGCTATCTCTATATCGTCATCTACAACGAGAATACGGAAATTCTTAGAAGCCTGTTTCTTTGCAGGTTCCCTTCCTTTTTCTCCCTGCTCATCAACGATTTCAATTTCTTCTGGTTTCAGATGGCTGTTACCCTTTTTGAGCATGATGGTGAGCACCGTCCCCCGCATGCCGTCTTCGCGGTTCATGGCAGTAATCTCACCGCCATGCATGTTGACGATGGCCTTGGAAAGATTGAGACCAATGCCTGTTCCGTCGAGATGCAGGTCGCGGGTATTGCTGCCTTGGTAGAATCGGTTGAAGAGCCGTTCGGGCTTGTCCTCATCGAGTCCGATACCATTGTCACGGACTTTGATGACAATCTGATTGTTTTCTTCCACCAGTTCCACATTGATTTCTCCACCGTCGAAGGTGTATTTGAAGGCATTGGAAAGCAGGTTGGAAATCACTTTATCAAAGTTCACACGGTCCACCCACGCCAGGATTTTGGGCTGCTGGGCGGTTCCGTCTACGGTCACAGGATGACCGTTTACAGATTTGCTGGCAGTGAAAGTATAGTGGATGTTGCGCTGCTGCGCATTGTATTCATATAGTTTGTAAATACCTTGTATAAACGAAGTCAGATCAGTCTCCCGACAATGCAGTCGCATCTGATCCTTGTCGATTTTCCGCTCGTCAAGAATCTGATTAACCAGATGCAGCAGACGTTGCGCATTCCGGTCAATCGTCTCAATGTCTTCCAGACTTTCCTCATCGTTGACACGCATCTTCAGTTTCTTCAAGGGGCCCATAATCAGGGTCAGTGGTGAACGGATATCATGAGTGGCATTAATCAAGAAGCGCATTTTCGACTCCTCAAGGTCTGCCTTCCTGCGGCGCTCAAACCAATAAACGCCTAACATGAACAAACCGCCTAAAAGAAGAAGATAGCAAAGATAAGCCCATGTGGTGGCGTACCAGGGAGCCAGCACAATAACCGTAATAGTCTTGACTGCTTCAGAAGTCTGTCCGTTACTCACGGCCCGCACCTCGATGACATATTTTCCGGGCTTCATTTTATTAAAGGAAATAGCATTCTGACCTTCGTTGGTGGAAGTCCATTTCTCAGCGCCGTTAATCCGGTATTCAAAGGTAATATTCTCCGTATTCTTATAGGTGAGCAGTGAGAATTCCATCGTGAAAGTGCTTTCGTCATAAGGAACTTCAAAATAATCGTCCAGACAATTCAGCAGACGATTGCCTACAATGAAATTGGTGAGATAGACTTCGCCCAGTTCCATTCTGCTTTCCTTTACATTATTGGGATAGAAGGTCGTGATTCCTTCATTGGTTCCAAAGGCAATCAGGCCATCGGCAGTTTGTGTCACCGCATTCAACACATATTCCTTATTAGATAGTCCGTTACCATTGATATGAGGGATAAACTGCTTTGACTTTTGAGAATACTGCCAGATACCCATCGATGTACTGATCCAGAGGTCATCATCGCGGTCGGAAACAATTCCACAAATAAGTTTGTTGTGAAAATTTTCTGCGCCAGGGAGTTCAGTCAACTGCCCTTTGATACGGTCATAGACGAACAGGCCGTTGTTGGTGCCGATCAGGATATTGCCCTGCCGCTGTTCACAAAAGGAAGTACACAAATAACCTTTAAGCAGAACCTCCTTGCCAAACTGCTTGAATTGGCCCGTCTTGGTATTCAGGCAGGAGACACCGTTGCTTGTACCCACCCAGAGCATACCGTAACGGTCTATAAACATACTCTTGATCCAGTCGTTACAAAGCGTATTTCCGATACCTTCCTGATTCTGCATGAATACCTTGGTCGTATTGCCGGAAGCCTTGTCATAAATGACCATTCCTTTACCGAAATTACAAATATAGAGCCTTCCCTGTCCGTCATCGATCATACAGTTCACGCCCCATCCGTCAAAGGAAAGCCTTTGCTGGCTGGCTCCCGTGCTTGGATTAAAGGCATACAGCGCATTCGACGTACTCAGCCACCATTGTCCCTGACGGTCATGATGGATGCAGGTGACGCCCATGGGCGTTGAGGGATGTGCAATGATACGGCCCTGACGATTGAATCGGTAAACGCCATTATTCTGTACGGTACAGAGTAAGTCACCGCTGGCATCATCACTTCCAATGGAATACACACTACTGCCAATTGAATAATTCTGTTCCGAGAAATTCCAGCTGCTGAAAGCATCTTCCCCTTGGTTGAGTTGGAAAAGTCCCTTCTGATAACAGCCTAACCAAAGGTTATGGTCCTTGTCCTCGATCAGGTCGGCAATATTGGAAGAAGCAAGATTAAAACGACCGCTATATGACTCCACGGGTTGTAACACTTTCGTGTTATGGGGAATCACCATCAGGCCTTTGCCGGATGTGGCAATATAGATATCACCCTGACTGTCCATCAGACCGCGCTTGATGGACACCTGCTGTCCTAATGCCGAGAGATCAAAACCGGCATCGGCGAGTTGTTCCGTGGCGTAATCATAGCGCAGGATGCCCGAAATACAGATGACGAGGAATCCACCGTCATTCGTTTTTATAAAACTAATCGGTGAACCAAAAGGCGACGTAAAATCCTTGATACTTTGGGGACGACGGTTGCTGACCGTGAAACGAGTCATGGTATTCAGATGCGAACTGCGCCATAGATTATGCTGATCGTCTTCAAAGACCCGGCTAAAGAAATCGTCAACAGGCCGTTTGCAGAAAGCTTTCTCTTGAGTGATATGATCCTCTCCCTTACGGATACTGAAGAGTCCATATCCTGCAGTTCCTATAAGAATATCTCCCTCAGCGGTTTCGATAAGGGCATTTACACGTGGGATTTCTTTGTTGGGGAATTGATAACGGTGGAAATTGTTGTGCTCATAGTCAAATCTCATAAGACCTTTACCCAGTCCCACCCAGAGGCGTCCCTGACTATCGCTTAACAGGCGGACAATCTCATTACCCACAAGTAATGTACTGTCTTTGGAATCGGAAAGATAACTGGTAAAACGGTAGCCGTCAAACTTATTCAAACCGTATTCCGTACCCACCCACAAAAAGCCGTATTTATCTTGTGTCAGGCATTCGATGAGTGAACTCGACATCCGGTCACCCGTGTACAGATGACCTATATCGGCATGCAAATTCATCATCGCTGAGGTCAGTATAACAACAAGAATGGCTAGTAATTTCTTCATATATCAAAAGGTATTCAACTGCAAAAATACGGTTTTAACTCAACATTTCAAAATGTTTCATTCATTTTTGTTCGTATTTCCGCGGAGATTCTTCGCCGAAAAGGAATTGTTTGTGATAACCTCCAAGGTCGATCACGATTTTCTCCAGGATGATATTCGGATCCTTGGGTGCGAACTTCAGGGTATGCAGTCCTTTACTCATAGGGAAGCTGACCTTACTTTCCACTACGCGTCGAGCTACCGTCGGATAATAAAGACTATAGATATTTTCAGGTTTCTCATTCAAATTGGCATTGAAATTCACGATCTCAGGTGTCCCGCCATCCATACTGAGTTCATATTCCAAACCACCTTTATTAAGGTAGTCAAGTGTAGATTTCACGATGACGTGAACAGTAGCCTGCTGACAATCACTCGTCGTTTCCCACTTATAGAACAAGCTGCCTCCATCGATACGAACACCGCTCAACGTACGTCCCATGCCTGGAATCACCAAAAGTGGAGAACCGTCTGCTTCCTCTTTCTGATAAAAGTGCTCTGCTTCTATGGCGACATAGCCATTCTTCTCCGCAAAGACATTACCGCCTTGCTGTTCTTCAATCCGGTTTACGACAGGCATCACATTACCAGGTGCGAAATCATCATTCCATGAACGGTAACCGATGTGTTTCTGTGTCATCATGCCGTCCCATTTTCCGTCAGCCATCACCTTATTATAATAGGCGCACAGTACGGAATCCTTCTTGAAACAACGTGCGGCTTCATCGGCCCAGCGGTTGCATTCAGGGTTCTGCTCCTTAAAGAGTTGACGGTTTTTAGCCACAGCATAATACATCTGATGCAGATTGCTCATGGCTTGAACAGGGAACAGGATGATTTGCCGGTAAGCATCGCGATATTCCGATGAAATTGCCGAAAACTGCTCCAAAGCAGCAATTTCCAGACTTTGGTATTCGCTGATTACACGCGGCCACTCATCTAAGGCGTAGGTAGTGGCATCCAACATCTCAGCCGTGCTTCTGCCGTTCATCTTACTGATACTATTCAACAGGCGGGCAGCCTCGGCAGCCTGGTCCTTGCCGAAAGTGGCCTCGCAGAACGACGTGGTGTGTGTAGCGATAACATCACTACTGACGGAACTTGGCTTCCATGCCATATCCATGAACAACTGAATAGGATATTCCATAGGTTTCAGGTCACCCACGTTCAGAATCCACATTTTGTCAATGCCATTGTTATAGGCCAGCGAAAGCTGTTCCCACATATTCTGTGAAGGTGTCACATTCAGCCATTTCGAATTGCGGGGAGCTCCCACGTAATCTACATGATAATAGAGACCCCATCCACCTTTGTGTTTCCGCTCCTGGGCATTGGGCACACGGCGCACATTTCCCCAGTTGTCATCACAGAGCATGATGATCACGTCATCAGGAACTTTCATTCCTTTTTCATAATAGTCGAGCACTTCTTTATAAAGGGCCCATATTTGTGGAGTTTCCTTAGCCGGCTTGCCTGTCACATCAGCAATGATCTTCCGCTGATTCTTCACAATACGCTCCATCAGCTTCGTATCTGCTTCCGCACTCATAGCCTCATCTCCGTCGCCACGCATGCCAATGGTCACAATATCATCTGTACCTTTCATTCGCGCAATTCCTTCACGGAAGAAACGGTCCAGATTCTGCTGATTGGTATTATAATTCCAGGCACCCCAACCTTTTCGGTCGCGGGCATACTCCTGATGGTTGCGTGCCATGGGTTCATGGTGGGAAGTTCCCATCATAATGCCCATCTCATCAGCAGTTTTCAGATTCTCAGGGTCATCGGCATAGAAAGCCCAACTCCACATCGCTGGCCACATGTAATTTCCTTTCAGTCGCAGAATCAACTCAAATACTTTCGCATAGAAGCGATGGTCACCATAGTTCGTTCCAAAAGTGTTCTTCACCCAGGATGTCAGACAGGGAGCTTCATCATTAAGGAACAGACCACGATAGCGCACGGCCGGCTCGCCGTCGGTATAGCTACCTTTTTTTATATATATTTCAGAATGATGTTCGATGGGTACGTCAGCCCAATAATACCAAGGGGAGACTCCCAGCTGGCGTGACAATTCATAAATACCATAAATGGTACCCCTTCGGTCACTTCCTGCTATCACCACCTGCCCATCAGTAACTGTAATGACATACTTCTCGCATTTCCCTTTCAACGTTTTTGCATCAAAGATACGATTTTTGGCCATTTCATCGATAATTTTACTACTTCCAAGCGTACCAGCCACAATAGTGGCAGAGGACTCTTGGCCAACAATTACCTGAGCATCACAGACCTTTTGGATGTCAGTGCTGAGATCCTTGGCAGCCCGGAGCACACCACGCTGCTCATTATCAGCAATTCCGATGGTAACTTGATTTCCTTTATTCAGCTGGAAATCACCGCTCTGAAAGTCTATAAACTGAGTTGCTGCACGGCCCGTAGTTACCGTCAGGAATAAAAGGGATACAATAAAATAGTTAATCGGTCGCATAGGTTTTGATAATTGTTTGCTTGCAAAGATAGTTTTTTGAGACAAATCCTTCGAATTATATTCATGAAAAATTTAAAAATGAAACATAAACAAACGTATGCGTTACATATTTAATTGGTATTATCGATGAGATGGCTTAAATTTGCAGTCAAATAAACAATCATTATCAACATCATGAAGCGATTCTTAAAATTTATCACTCTCCTACTCCTTTTGTGTATCACGCAACAAGTCAAAGCTGAAGACGGATGGGTAGGAACTTGGGCAACTGCCGTTGAGCCTACGACATTGAAAGACATGCCCGCTTTTTCATTAGCCGGACGTAGCATCCGACAGATTGTACACGTTTCGATTGGTGGCAGCCAGCTGCGCCTTCAAATGAGTAATGTCTACAGCTCAGTTCCCGTAGAAATCAAGTCGGTTTTCATTGCGGATGCCAAGGAAGGAAGCGAAATTGATGTTCGTTCTGCCCGTTACCTGAAATTCAACGGCAAGCAGAAATGCACAATTCCCGCAGGGGATTCTGTCTACAGCGATGTCTTTGAATATCCGTTGAAACCGCTTCAGCGGCTGGCCATCACCATCTGCTATGGAGATTCCGTTCCAGAATGCGGAACCTCCCATCGTGGTTCCCGTACCACCTCTTATATATATAATGGTACCGCCAAACCTAAGACTCGTTTTGTGGGTACGGAGGATGTGGATCATTGGTATAACATCGCAGCACTTGACGTGAAAGCTGATGCACCCGCTGTGGCTTGTTTAGGCAATAGCATCACCGACGGACGCGGAACGACGACCAATATGCAGAACCGCTGGACAGATTTCCTCGCCGAGGCTTTAAACGGTCAGGTGGGCGTACTCAATCTGGGCATCGGCGGCAACTGTGTACTACGCAACGGTCTCTCCGACCCTGCCGTGAAGCGTTTCAACCGTGACATCCTTGGACAGCGTGGCGTGAAAAAACTGATTATCTTCGAAGGAGTAAATGATATCGGTGGTTCAAGAGGCAATGCCGAACAGGTGGCTCAAGAACTCATCAAGGTTTATGGTGAACTGATTGACAAGGCACATGCTAAAGGCATCAAGGTCTATATGGGTACAATAACTCCATTCGGAAAGAGTTTCTATGAATCACGTTTCCATGAGGCTGCCCGTCTGGTGGTCAACGACTGGATCCGTTCCAACAAGAAAGCCGACGGCATCGTTGATTTCGACGCCTTGGTGCGCGATCCTGAGCATCCTTCACAACTCCTTGAAAAATACAGCGACGACTGGCTTCACCTCAATCCTGCAGGTTATGAGGCCATGGGTAAATTCGCCGCTGAACAGATTAAATAGCGACCCATGAAGCACAGCATTACGATGGGTGAGAAAGTCGGCTACTCCTTAGGGGACGTAGCCGCCAATCTTGCTTTCCAGATGATGATGATCTATCAGCTGAAGTTCTATACGGATATCTTCGGCCTTGATGGAGCCATCGCTGGAACCGTATTGCTCATTGCCCCTCTCGCCAGTGCTTTTATAGATCCGTTCATCGGCCTCATTACCGACCGCACGAATACCCGCTGGGGAAAATATCGTCCATGGCTCATCTGGACGGCCCTTCCTTTCTGTGTGTTCTATGTATTGGCATTCTGGAATCCTGGTATCGAGGACAAGGGATTGGTGGCCGTCTATGCCACAGTTTCCTATCTGCTCCTTCTCACGATGTATGGTTTCAACAACACGCCCTATGCATCATTAGGTGGAGTCATAACCAACGACATTCAGGAACGCACCAGCCTCAACAAAGTAAGATTCATCTGCACCAGTATCGCCCAATTTGTGGTTCAAGGCTTCACTTTGCCTTTGGTAGACCGTTTGGGTAATGGCAATGCAGCTCATGGCTGGGTTCGCACCATCATACTCTTTGCCGTTTTGGCTTTTGTCTTCCTCATCATTTCATTCCTGAGTACCAAGGAGCGTATCCAGCCACCGCCTCATCAGTCAATGAGTATCAAGGAAGATGTTCGCGAGACCTTTACCAACACGCCCTGGCGTGTGCTGTTTGTGCTGGTCCTGTGCGTCTTCATCGCCATAGCCATGTTCGGTTCATCCGCCAATTTCTACTTCCAAAGCTATCTTGATCAGAACACCCTTCAGCAATTCCTTGGCAATTTCGGCTTCAACATTTCTAAAAATGAAGCCTATACCGTGGGGTTCAGTCTGTTTAACACACTCAATGCTGTGGTACAGTTCATGGGTGTACTCTTCCTTTCTGAGCTATTAGCCAACCGCTTTGGCAAGAAAACAACCTTCACCGTCGGACTCGCTCTCTGTACGATCTTCACGGCCCTATTCTACCTGCCTTCACCACGGGATGTCGGAATGGTTTATGCACTCTGCCTGCTGAAGAGCCTCAGCTACGGACCTACGATTCCACTGATGTGGGCAATGATAGCCGATGCTGCCGACCATATGGAATACATCAATCATCGCCGCGCTACGGGGTTCTGTTTTTCGGGCATTATTTTCGCCCTGAAGTCGGGAATGGGTATCGGGGGAGCCATTGCAGGCCTGATCCTTTCCATCTTTGGCTATATGTCAGGTATTGGAAATACACAGTCAGAAACAGCCGTATGGGGCATTCGCCTGGTGACGAGCCTTGTTCCTGCCCTCCTTTTCACGATGGGTGTCGTTGTCATGTATTTCTATCCCATTACGAAAAGCTACAATGAGAAGATGCAGGCTGAACTGGCTCATCGGAGGAAAATGAGCGCTTCGCGAAATGACAAATGATAAATAATTAATTTAAAATACAACAGTATGGAAACTAACATCACAACGAATGAAGCCAAGGGCTTCTACAAACTGAATTGGCTGCAGCGCATCGGATTCGGCTCCGGTGACATGGCACAAAATCTGATCTATCAGACTATCAGCATCTGGCTGCTGTTCTTCTACACCAATGTCTATGGACTCAACCCTGGAACAGCAGCATTGATGTTTCTCGTCGTACGTCTTGTAGACGTGCTCTGGGATCCGATTGTCGGAACCTTCGTTGACAAGGGAAATCCCCGTTGGGGTAAATACCGTTCATGGCTTATCCTAGGCGGTATCCCGTTGGTAGGTTTGTCAATTCTCTGTTTCTGGAATGGTTTCAGTGGTTCCGTTATCTATGCCTACATCACCTATGTGGGCATGAGTATGTGCTATACGTTGGTAAATGTTCCTTACGGCGCATTGAACTCTTCACTGACCCGTGACACCAACGAGATTACGATCCTGACCTCTACGCGTATGTTCATGGCCAACCTCGGTGCACTTATCGTTAAGTCTCTGCCATTGGTGATTGCCATCTACGCACCTAAAGCCGCCAACGGAGAAGCCATTATCAACACACCTGATGCTGCATCGGCCTGGTTTATTACCATGACCATCTTTGCCTTGGCAGGTCTGGCATTGCTGATTTTCTGTTTCAGCCAGTGTAAGGAGCGTGTGGTGATGGATCAGAAAGAGGCTGCCAATGTGAAAGTGAGCGACCTCTGGATGGAATTCTTGCGTAACCGTCCTCTGCGCATCCTGGCTTTCTTCTTCATCACAGCCTTCGCTATGATGAGTGTGGGTAATGCTGCCGATGCTTATTTCATGACTTATAACGTAGGTGCTACCCCGATGATGACCACCGCCTTCATGTGGTTAGGTACGATTCCCGCATTCATTTTCATGCCCATGGTTCCCGCCATCAAGCGCGCTATCGGTAAGAAGGGTATGTTCTACCTCTTCCTGGGCATTGCCATCTTAGGTATGGCCATGATGTATATCTTCGTCACCTTCCCTGCCCTCAAGCAGTTCTGGCTTCTCTGCATTGCCCAGTTCGTTAAGAGCACCGGTATCATCGTAGCCACAGGTTATATGTGGGCATTGGTTCCTGAAGTAGTTTCTTACGGTGAATACACTTCTGGCCGTCGTATTGCAGGTATCGTGAACGCCCTGACAGGTATCTTCTTCAAGGCTGGTATGGCTTTGGGCGGCGTCGTTCCCGGATTGGTACTGGCCATTGTAGGCTTCAATGCCGAACTCCCACAGCAGACAGCATTGGCAGAGCAGGGTATCCTCTGGCTCGTCTGTGTGATTCCTGCCATTCTGCTGCTTCTCGCTATGTGGATTATCAGCAAGTATGAACTTGAGGATGATGTGATCGACAAGATTAACATGGAGATTGAAGCTCGTCATAAAGAATGAAGAAAATAATCATTATCGCGCTGTGTGCGGTGGCCTTGCCACTGCATGCACAGAGTCTTGCAGAGGCCTATCGCGACTATTGGTACACAGGCGTGAGCGTGAACCAATGGGAAGTGGAGGGCAATCAGGAATCCCATTGGGATGTCATTACCAAGAACTTCAACTGGGTGGTGGCAGAGAACTGCATGAAGTGTGAAGTGATTCATCCGCAAGAGGGTGTTTATGACTTTACCCTTGCCGACAAGTTCGTAGACAAGGCGAAGGCTGCTGGCTTGAAAGTACAGGGTCATTGCCTCATCTGGCATTCCCAGTGTGCTCCTTGGTTCCATTTTGACAAGGACGGCAAACTCGTCTCCCGTGAGGAACTCAAGAAACGCATGCGTGAGCATATCTATACCATTGTGAGTCATTTCAAGGGTCGCATCGATGCCTGGGATGTCTGCAATGAATGTTTCGAGGACGACGGATCCCCCCGCAAGAGTCTGTTCTGGCAGATTCTGGGCACCGACTACATCCCCCTGGCTTTCCAGTATGCACATGAGGCTGACCCCAATGTGCAGCTCTTCTACAACGACTACTCCATGAACAAGCCCACGAAAGTGGAGGGTGTGGCCAATTTCTTCCGCCCGCTCATTGAGCAAGGACTTCCCGTCACGGCTATCGGCATGCAGGGACACATGATCTTGGAAGACGCCAAGGAACTGCTTCCGCAGTACGACCACAGCATCAAAACCATTGCGGCTTTGGGCGTTCCCACGTTCTTCTCAGAACTCGATCTCTCCGTTCTGCCCAATCCCTATGGTTTCTCGGGTGCCAATGTGAGCGACCGCTTCACCTACACACCTGAAAAAGACCCCTTTAAGGATGGACTCACCAAGGAGAAAGAGGCTGAGATCAACCAGTATTGGGTGGATTTCTACAAGATGCTGATTCCTCATAAGGACAACATTCTCCGCGTGAATTTCTGGTGTCTCAACGACGCAAACTCATGGCGCAACGACTTCCCCATCCAGGGACGTTCCGATTACGCTACTCTTTACGACCGCCAGAATCAGCCCAAAGGCATGATTCAGGAAATCATCAACTTAGTAAAACCTGAACAAACAACAAAGAAAAATAAAAGAAAATAACTATGGCAAAAGCACATTATCTTTTCCCGAAGGACTACATGGCAGATCCTGCCGGCAATGTCTTCAATGGCAAGTTTTACATCTATCCCTCTCACGATGTGGAGACCGACCACGCCTTCGACGACGATGGCGGGCATTTCCAGATGCGCGACTATCACGTATTCCGCATCGATGGCGACCCTATGGAAGTGGAAGCCACCGACCTTGGCATGATTCTCGATCAAGACCAAGTGCCCTGGGTGGAGAACCAGATGTGGGATAACGACGTGGTAGAGAAAAACGGAAAGTATTACCTCATCTTCTCCGCAAAGGACCATGGCGGCGTGTTCCATCTGGGTGTGGCCGTTGCCGACAGTCCTGAAGGACCGTTCACCCCACAGCCCAGTCCCATCCGCGGCAGTTTCAGCATCGACCCCTGTGCCTTTAAGGATGACGACGGACAGGTCTATGTTTATTTCGGCGGCCTTTGGGGTGGCCAGTTGCAGTGGTATAAGGCACCAGAGGAATACACCAAGGAAGGTGTGGAGTTAGGTAATGCTCCCGGCAAACAGGCCTTGCTCTATACACGCCCTGATGCGCCAGCACTGCCCAGTAGCGTCGTTCGCATGACTGACGACGTGCTGCAGTTTGCTGAAGCTCCCCATGATGTCATCATTCTCGGAAAGGACGGCAAGCCTCTACGCGCCAGCGATCCCTACCGCTTCTTCGAAGCCTCCTGGATGCACAAGTATAACGGAAAGTACTATTTCAGTTATTCCACGGGTGACAGCCACTATCTCTGCTATGCTGTGGGCGACAATCCTTACGGACCATTCACCTTTGGCGGTGTTATCCTGGAGCCCGTTGTGGGCTGGACCACCCACCACTCTATCGTAGAATATCAGGGCAAGTGGTATCTGCTCCATCACGACTGTGTGCCCAGCAACGACACCACCTGGCTGCGTTCCCTGAAAATCATGCCTCTCGAGTATGATGCTGAGGGTAACATCATCCCCATGAAGAGCGAATAAAGAGCCTTCATAATCATCTCCAACGCCTCTCTTCTTAAGGGAGGCGTTTTTAATTTACAGTAAAAAACAAACTGTTATTACTCCAAATAAGGCCGTTTTCTTAATATTACGGAGGAACAAGAAGACGCTTATTTCTCCAAATGAATGCATTTTATGTTTGATTTGGAGAAATAAGCGTCTGATTATTTGGAGAAATCCCTATTTATTCCTATCTTTGCCACAGAAAACGAAGAAGTTATGGCAAAGATTATTGGCAGAAAGAAAGAGCGAGATGAGTTGCTAAGAATTTTGAATCGTCAACAAGCCGATCTTGTAGCCGTCTACGGACGTCGCCGTGTAGGTAAGACTTTTCTAATAAGAGAGACTCTGAAAGAACATTTCGTTTTCTATCATACAGGCATTTCTCCCATAGAAATTCAAGGGCAGAATCTATTAGAAGCACAACTGACGGCTTTTGCTTCAACGCTCACTTTTTCCGGAGCAGCCATCAACGGAAAGCCTAAGAATTGGATAGAGGCCTTCGATTGGCTCCGTGACTTTCTCACAGAACAAGACAAATCAAAGCGTATCGTCGTCTTTTTAGATGAAATGCCTTGGATGGACACGCCACGCTCCGGCTTCATGAGTGCTTTTGAGCATTTTTGGAACGGATGGGCTTCTGGACAGGAAAACCTGATGATGGTGGTTTGTGGAAGTGCCACCTCTTGGATTGAAGATCACCTTATTAATAATTATGGCGGGCTCTATGGACGAACTACAGCCGAGATACAGCTTTCCCCCTTCACCTTGTATGAAACAGAACAGATGCTTCACGCTCTTGGTGTAAACATGAGCCGTTATGACATTGTCCAGGCATATATGGCTGTTGGTGGAATACCTTATTATCTCTCCTATTTTCAACCTGGGAAGAGTTTGGCGCAAATGCTTGACATTCTTTTTTTCAACCACAAATCGAAATTCCAGAATGAATTTGACAGACTATTCAATTCCATCTTCATATCGCCAGACCGCTATAAAAAGATTGTCAGACTCTTGGCAAAACGCCATATTGGCTATAGCCGGGATGATATTTCCATAATGACTGGAATCCCTTCAGGAAAAGACCTCACCAAAATGCTCCGCACTTTGGAGTCAAGCGATTTCATCATACGCTACAAACCATTTGAAAACGACCGAAAGCACCTGTTGTACAGACTGACAGACCCCTTCTGCCTGTTCTATCTCCGCTTTGTGGAAGACCATACCACCACGCCAGACTTTTGGACAACCCATGAACATGCTCCTGCAATTGCCAGTTGGCGGGGCATCGCTTTCGAAGATGTCTGTCTTTGTCACATCCCTCAACTGAAGTCTGCACTAGGAATCAGCGGCGTTGCTACTGAAGCATCTCCTTGGACAATGCAGGGTGACGAGGGACACGACGGCATGCAGATAGATCTTATCTTAGACAGGAACGATCGCGTTGTCAGTCTTTGCGAAATGAAGTTCACTTCAACTGAATTTAACGTGGACAAGTCATACGACATGAAATTGCGAAACCGAATTCAACAGATTCAACAGTTAGTAAGCCGTCGCCACAATGTACAGATGGTGCTTGTCACCACCTTCGGACTGAAATATGGCGTCCACAGTGGAATCTTCCAACAAACACTAACAATTGATGACCTTTTTACCCCATAAATACCATTATCTAATGAAAAAGAATCTGCTCACAAGGATATTATCCATAATCCCTTCCCCACAATCCATAAGCCTTTCACTCATCGTCTGCTTAGGCATATTGATGGCTTTCGCCAGTTGCGGTGGTGATGACGGCATTAACGATAAGGAGAAAGAAAAAGAAAACGAGACGGCAGAAACCATCAGCGATGATTACGAATATAAGCTGCCCGTCGTTTTCCATGTGCTCTATAAGGACAAGAACGACCAGAAACAATATCCATCTGAGGCACGGCTCAAATTGGTGCTCGACAGCGTGAATGCCCTTTACAAGCGCAACCACATGAACATCACCTTCACAATGGCTGAGAAGGATGAAGACGGCAAGGAACTTTCCGAAAAAGGCATTATGCGCCACGAAATTGACTCCACGAGCATGAATCCCATGAATTTCATCAGAGAAAGTTCTAAATACGGAGAATACACGCAGAATATCCACAAGTTCATCAATATCTACCTCTTCCATTACGATAAGGAAAATGAACAAAGCATGGGTATGAGTGTGCTGCCCGTGATGCCATCTGACCACACGATGGAAGGAGTTCCCGACACGACAGCCACTTTCCTGAATAATCACACAAAATATGCCAACCCTTGGGGGGTTACCATCAACAGCCAATATATTCTGGAAAGTCAGAAATGGGGAAACATCAATCCAATGTGTGCCTGGAACACCCTCGCCCATGAACTCGGACATTATCTGGGACTGCTGCATACCTTCTCAGAAGACAAATGCGAGGAGGATGACTATTGTTCTGACACGAAGAACTGCGACTACGAAGCCTATATCGACGAGGTGGAACTTTTCTTTAAAGACATCAAGGAAGATGCCACCGTCTCTTTCTGGGATCTGCCTCAACGTACAGACTGTCAGACCAGTGAGAAATATTTCGCCCACAACGTGATGGACTACATGTATACCATTGCCGACAGTCTGACCACCCAGCAGCGCAAGCGCACCCGTCAGGTTCTCAACTACTGTCCCTCCGTTCCCGGTGTGAAAATCAAGGAACCCACCACTCGTGGCTACGGAGAAATACCTTCCGCTCCTGTTTTGATGCGTCCACGGCTGTCGGGATGTCCACCTGTCAGAAGATCCGCTCAATCCCCTTTATAATCAGTTATTGCTATCCACTTAAAATAAAGGTAAGTTGATAGTGTTGAAGTCTTGTGAATATAAAGCGGGAATCGGACAACATGAAAAATTATCGGGCTAAGCCTTTTCTATGAGACTTAGCCCGATATCTGTATCAACCCCTTGATAAACGCTTTATCTTATAACTTTCTTGCCGTTACGGATGTAGATGCC
>CACZVX010000051.1 GCA_902784755.1 uncultured Prevotellaceae bacterium | reverse complement strand
CGCAATCACCGTCAGCACATCATTGCCTACACCTACACCGAACCCCTCACGTGGTATGAATACACCCTCGACTGCGCCCGTCTGGCCCACGACAACAATATGCTGAACGTGCTCGTCTCCGCCGGCTATATCAACGAAGAGCCCTTGCAGCAAATCGCCCCCTATATCGATGCCGCCAACATCGATTTGAAATACTTCAGCGACGAGACCTACCGCTGGATGTCAGGAGCCACCCTTCAGCCCGTGCTCAACACCCTGAAAACCCTCCGCGAGCGCAATGTCTGGTTAGAAATTACCCACCTGATGATTCCCACCACCGAGACCGCCGAAGAGTTCCGTGCCATGTGCCGTTGGCTCCGTGACAACGGCTTTGCCGACACCCCACTCCATCTCACCCGTTTCTTCCCCCGCTACCAACTGCAAAAAGACTACGCCCCCACTCCCATTGCTACGCTCCATCAGGCCAAGGCAATCGCCCAGGAAGAAGGCATCCGCCACATCCATTTAGGTAATGTTCCGTCGTCAGATGAATAAATGGCAAATGGAATACGCCGTTTTTATTCCCCTTCTTCATTCATCTTTGAGGTTGATGTGAACAGGAAAACATCTCCGATCACGCTCGTTCACGCAGTTTCAGGGAATTAAGTTTTTTTACGCGTGAAATAATTGGATATGTCTGAATTAAACTGTATCTTTGCATTAAGATAAAATTCAACAATATGAAGAAGATTACAATCGCAATTGACGGGCACTCTTCGTGCGGAAAATCAACGATGGCTAAGGATCTGGCCAAGAAGATTGGATATGTGTATGTGGACACTGGGGCCATGTACCGGTCGGTGACGCTCTTCGCCCTCCGCAACAACCTCTTTGAGGAAGACGGGACGGTGAAGGTGGAGGAACTCAAAAAACGGATGAAGGAGATTAAGATTTCATTCAAGTTCAATCCTGAGGCACAACGGCCTGACACGTATCTGAACGGTGAATTGGTGGAAAAGGAAATACGCGGGATGGAGGTGTCGAACCATGTGTCTCCCATTTCGGCCATCGGGTTTGTGCGCGAGGCGATGGTGGCCCAGCAGCAGCGGATGGGAAAGAAAGGGGGTATCGTGATGGACGGCCGCGACATCGGTACGGTGGTGTTTCCGAATGCGGAACTGAAGGTGTTCGTGACGGCTACGGCTGAGGTGCGTGCGCAGCGGCGTTACGATGAGCTGAAGGGCAAGGGTCAGGAAGCTGACTTCGAGGAGATTCTGAAGAACGTGCAGGAGCGTGACTATATCGACTCGCACCGTGAGGTGTCACCGCTGCGTCAGGCGGAGGATGCCCTGCTGCTGGACAACTCGAACATGACGATTCCAGAGCAGAATGAATGGCTGCTGAAGCAATTTGAATTAAGAGTTAAGGATTAAGAATAAAGAGTTATTACGGAACACAAAGACACAAAGTCTAGAAGTCATAGTCAAAAACTCTGTGTCTCTGCTTCAAAATAATGAATAATGTCATAATTAATAATAAAATGTGATAAAGAACTGTTTGCTTCCGCGCGACTTAGATGGCGGTAGCAAACTATTCATTATGACATTACTCATTAAGCAACTTCTCGCGGCATTGCTCCATCAGCCACTTGGGAGTGCTGGTGGCGCCACAGATGCCAACGGTAGAGATTCCTTTTAACCACGACGGGTCAATTTCATCGGCGCCTTCTATGAGGTGGCTGTTGGGGTTGACCCGTTGGCATTCCTCGAAAAGTACACGGCCATTGCTGCTCTTACGGCCACAGACAAAAAGGATGAGGTCGTGACGGGCGGCAAACTTTGAGATGTTGGGCATACGGTTGGCTACCTGACGGCAGATGGTGTCGAAACTCTGGAAATGGGCTTCGGGGGAGATGTGCTCCTGGATGTATTCGATGATACGGTGGAACTCATCAAGGCTCTTGGTGGTCTGGGAATAGAGATAGATGTCGCGGGTGAAATCGAGTTTCTTCACATCGTCGAAATGGGCAATGACGATAGCGTTGCCACCCGTCTGTCCAACGAGTCCTAACACCTCTGCATGTCCGGGCTTGCCGAAGATGACGATAGCCCCCCTCGTTCCCTCCTTGGGGGGATGATTTGATTGCGCATCAGGGTTCTCCCCCATGGGGGAGTTAGAAGGGGCTTCATATTGTTTTTTGATTTTCTTCTGCAACTGCAGGACCACGGGACAGGTGGCGTCGATGATCTCGATGTTGTTGCGCTTCGCTATCTCGTAGGTTTCGGGCGGTTCGCCATGGGCACGGAGCAAGACCTTCACGTCGTGGAGCTGCTTGAGCTGGTCGTGGTCGATGGTGATGAGTCCGAGTTTCTTCAGGCGCTCGCACTCCATGCCGTTGTGCACGATGTCGCCAAGGCAATAAAGGGTGGTGCCATTTGCCAACTCTTCTTCGGCCTTGCGGATGGCGGCGGTGACCCCAAAACAGAATCCGCTGCTACTGTCGATTTCTATTTGCATATCAATCTAAACTGAACACAAAGACACGAAGAGAATAGTGTAAAAACTTTGTGACTTCGTTTCTTTGTGTTCCATTAAATATAATCACACGTCTTTCATTTCCCTAAAATACATATCGAGAAGGTCGCCGGCGGCTTTGAAGGAAGTCTTTTCACCTCCCAAAACACTCTGCTCAGCGGCTTTGATATGGTCGGCAATGACGGGGTTGTTGTAGAACGAATTGCGGAGGTTTTCGTTGATGCTCTCGTACATCCAATACTTCGACTGTTCGTTGCGACGATACTGGAAGTAACCATTGGCCTTCACGAAATCGATGTACTGATAGATCATATCCCACACTTCCTTGATGCCATAGCCATAGAATCCGCTATAGCATAGCACCTTGGGCAGCCAGCCGCTCTCAGGCATGGGGAAGAAATGGAGGGCATTGCGGAAATTGGTGGCGGCCATCTTGCAACGGTCCACATTCTCACCATCGCACTTGTTGATGACGATACCATCGGCAATCTCCATGATGCCGCGCTTGATGCCCTGCAGTTCATCACCGGTGCCAGCCAACTGGATGAGCAAGAAGAAATCTACCATGGAATGACAGGCGGTCTCGCTCTGCCCTACCCCGACGGTCTCTACGAAAATCTTATCGAAGCCAGCTGCCTCACAGAGGATGATGGTCTCACGAGTCTTACGCGCCACGCCGCCCAAGGAGCCAGCCGTTGGTGAAGGACGGATGAAAGCTTCCTTGCGCTGCGAGAGTTTCTCCATGCGTGTCTTGTCGCCCAGAATACTTCCTTTGGAGCGTTCGCTGGAAGGGTCGATGGCCAGAACGGCGAGCTTACCGCCCGTACGTTCGAGCACATGAATACCGAACTCATCTATCGAGGTGCTCTTTCCTGCGCCCGGCACACCGCTGATGCCGATGCGCACGGAGTTGCCGCTATGGGAGAGGCATTTGTCGATGACTTCCTGAGCCTTGGCATAATGCTTGGGATTGACACTCTCCACCAAGGTGACGGCCTGGGAAAGAATGGTGACGTCGCCCTTGATGATTCCCTCCACCATCTCTGCCGCCGAATATTCACGACGACGGAAATGACCGCGTTTCAGGTAGGGGTTAACAATACTCTGACTGCTCACGCCGGCATTGACTTGCAAGCCTTTATATTCTTCGCTATTCTCGGGATGATCCATGTTTTGAATTAAGAGTTAAGATTTAAGAGTTGTTGCCTACGGCAATTATCAATTAACAATTAAGAGTTATGAATTAAGAGTTATCAATTTTGAATTATTGAATTAAGAGTTAAGAAATATCCGCTGCGAAAATCTTAATTGATAAATTGGAAATCGGCAAAGCCGACAAATCTTAACTCTTAACTCTTAATTCTTAATTAATTAACATTTACATTAATGATGAGCTTGGGACGCTTCGGGTCGTTGGTGATCATCAGTATACGGGGCTTCGAACGGGCCTTCTTAATCTGATGGGCATCAACCGTGATCTTCAGCTTAGCCTCCTCATTCGGCATCAGACGCGTCTTGTTGAGCTTCACCTGCATGCCTTCAGTAAACATCTGCAGAGACGAGATCTCGAGTTCTGAGCGACCCATATTCTGAATCAGGATCGTCTCGCTCTTCTTTTTCTTTCCACCAAACGTGATGTTAAGCTCTTCGGCCGAAAGTTGCATCTGGGGCGCAATAGCCATTTGGGATTCGGTCATTTCGGTGAAAGCCGGCAGCAAGACGGTAGAGACGGAAATCTCCTTGTCGGGATGAACCTTGTCACCTGGGAACATGCCCAGGAAGACGCTCGTCTGCGTCAGTCCATAGTCGCGCACCTTCTTGGAATCAAGGATGAGCGAGATGACACCCTGACGGCCCGGAGCCAATGTGGTGGGAGATACCTGTGCCTCCATATAAGAAGGAAGGTGCATCACCACCGGCGAAACGCTCTTGGTGGAGGCATTCCGTACGTTGATCTTCTGAACGGGACGGTCACCACGGTTGACGTCATCAAACTCCACATTGTTGCGGTCAACATTCAAATCGGCTATCGTGAAGGGATATTGTCCGGCGAAATCAATGATTTCCTCCACCACCACTCCACGAATCTGAAGGTAGAAAGGCTGTTGGGAGGCATCACTATAGAGGGCAATGTCCTTAAAGAAATGTCCCATCTGACGGGAGTCGTAAGTGGCATTGACCACGAAAGACTCACCAGGGGCTATCTGTCCTTTGGGATATTCAACCGTCGTACATCCGCAAGAGGTTCTCACATTCTTGATAACCAAGGGATTGGAACTCATGTTCTGGAGTTCAAACTTGGCGGTAACTGGCTGTTCGTAGACCACACTACCACAATCGATTACCTCATTCTTAGCCGAAATTTGCTGGGCATGGATATTTAAAGGTAAAAGGGTAAAAAGGCAGAAAGGTAAAAACGCTTTTACCCTACCTGCTACTCCTCTTACCATTGTACTGTTTTTTCTCTTCATATTTAATTTTAGTTTTTCAGTTTTTTACTTTTTTACCTTTATCACCATGGCTTTCGTGCGGGCAGTGTATTCGGGAGCATAGGCACACTGAACGGTGCAGACACCCGTCTGATAGGTTCCCTCACGATCCACGTAGTATTCGGTCTCGATGATGTGCGTGCCCTTGGCCATCACATCGAAATAATAGTTGGTGGCATGGTCCTTCGGCGCGATGTAATAACTCCAATGATAGCCGCTGAGTTGCTGGACGGGCTCCAGACAAGCGGCGCGCTTATCCACCAACTGCACGAAGTCGTAATCGCGGTCAGCCTCAATGGTCAGACGAATCTTGATGCGGTCGCCCACCTTCAGCTCGCGGTTACCCCCCACGATTTCACGCGTGACCTTCATACCGCTGGAGGCGTCCTCCACATCGGTGACGGGTTGCATGAACTGCATGTAGAGCGCGCCCCAGCTCGTTCCCTGAGAAGTCTTTTCAGCCGTAAAGGTAGTGTTCTGCAAAGCGCCGAGGTTATCCTTCACCACCTTCACATAACCCAAGCCTGCCGTAGCCTGAGGCGTCTCCATCGGCTTGCCATCGAGTTTTAGAACTGTCGGCTCCTGAGCAGCCAGGATACCTGTATTGCCATTGAGGAAGGCAAAGACGGCATTCACGCTATTGACGGGCGTATCCCATGCCTGCGTACGCTTTTCCTGCAAGATCCAGCGGCGCATCTCGTTGACACGCTGCTCGTCGGATGGATTCACCAGCTGCAGGGCCTCAATAACGGCCGTCTGTGTGGGGATGCGGTAATCACACCAGCTGTAGCCCGCCCGGGGCGTGTCGTAATAGCGGCCTTTCTCCTCGGTATAAACCGTGTATTCCATCAGGCTCTGGAGATATTCCTTAGCTTTGGCCTGCTCTCCATTCTTCGCGAGAATCACGGTCATAAGCGCCTTGGCATAGATACTCTCCTTGAGCTTCTGTTTTCCAAGATATTTCAGAAGATACTCCTTGGCAGCCGTTTCGTCCTTGGAAAGCGTGCGATGATCCACTGCACAGACATACAGCCACTGGAGGGCGTGATAGTCGTTGATATAGACGGGCTTGCCCTGCTTCTCACGTTCCTTGAATTCCTTGACTTCCTTGACGACAACCTTACCCAGGAAATCATGGGCTTTGTCGAGCAAATTACGGGTCTTGGTGTCGGTAGTGGTCAGGAGATTCAGACGCGTGAGGAATTCCAACACCTCGGCGGTCATCACCGGCGAGCCCTTCATACCTTTCCACCAGGAGAAGGAGCCATCGGAAAGCTGCAGCCGACGGAGACCCTCAAGGGCACGATTTAACTGATATTCCAATGAATTCTCATTGAAGAAATTGGCGAGTGCCTTCTTCTGGTCGCTTTCCTGACGGGCCTCGCTCACCCAAGGCGTTTCGTCGAGCACCAGATTCTTGAGTTCCTGATTCTTCTCCAAAGCACTCTGCATGGAGTTTTCACGACCCGTTTCTTGCTGCCACTGGGCGAAGGTGTTCTTGATCTTCGGACTCTGACTGAGTATATATTGACCCAAGGAGTTCACATAATAGGAAGCAGCGAGGGAGATGGCATTCTCTTCATTAGCCTTGCTTACGAAAGGCAATGCCTGAACCATCAGCCATGCGGGGGAGTTGGTGTATTCCACGGTGAACGTCGTTTGTTGCGATGGAATCGCAACAGATGGAACAAGTGCGGAGAGGGCTATTTCCTTGGTTCCGGGACCATTCTGGGTGAAGGGAAGCGTGTTGGTCACCTGTTCCTTATTGGGAAGGAGCGGCAGATAGTGCTGCTCACCATCGCTGAAGTCTGTTCCTTCGGCAAGCACACGGCAAATATAGAGATTCTGACCATTCACCTTATTTAAATCTATGGTGAAAGAGGCAGAAGAAGTTTCGTTGGCATTCACGGAGAAAGGCACCGACTGCTCATAGACCGTTTGCTCCGTCTCAGGATCAAGGAGCAGCATCTTAGCGGTACCGCTCACGGCATGGTCGGTGGTGTTGATGATACGCGTGCTCAAGGTGGGCACATCACCTTCACGGATGAAGCGCGGCACGTTGGGTTGTACCATCACATCCTTCTTGGCAACGGTCTCCGCCTCGGTAATGGCATTATTCATCTCCGCATCGTGAGCCAGCCCTATGAAGCGCCAGGTAGTGACACTCTCGGGAAGCGTGAAGCGAAGCGAGATGTTTCCCTCCGCATCTGTCTCCACAGCCGGATAGAAGAAGGCCGTCTCGTTGAGGTTCTCACGGATTTGGGGAGAAGAAGGCTGCTGCTCTTCCTGCGCTGCTTCCTGCACTTCATCCCGATCTTCCACAACGGCCCCTGTATAAGCGGTCTTCTTTTCTGCAGCAGACCCCATAACGACCACCTCTTGCAAAGCGTCATCACTAGCTTGCATCGAAACATTAGCACGCGTACCAGCAGCCATCGGGGCCTTGGCCATCAAGACACGGCCATTACGGTAGAACCTTGGACTGATACATTCAAGCCGGAACTCATCGCTGAAATGAGAGAAATTCCATCCCACGGTCTTCAGTTCCTGCCAGGGCAAATAACCATTCACGCCCATGCCTGTGGAGCCATTCCAACTCCAATAGGTGTTGGGCAGATTCTGATAAAGGCCCAATGAAAGATTCCAGTCGTGCTTATAGAGATCGTCGAGACTCTTGTCGAACAAAGTGGCCAGAAGCTGTGCCTTGGCAGGAGTGCCGTCGGGATGCGTCACCTGAAGCGTCCATGTTTCCTTTTGTCCAGGAGTCAGGCGGTCACGGAAAGTAGTCCATTTGGTAATGAGCCGTTTATCGGGAAGCGGTTTGCGAATCACAGCCCGATGCGTGTACATCATTCCGTTCTTAATCCATGCATAATTAATCAGTAGTCCGCTGCCGTATTCCGCCTTGTAAGTATAGTCGAAACGGCGGTTGCTATTGGAAATCAGGAACGTACCATGGTCGATTTCACGGCTGCCGGAGAAAACGGAATAATAAACGGTGACATCCTTTTCGGAAGAACCCACAATCACGGAAACGGGCTTGTCGCCAAACTCAGAACCATTCTGATAGAACCAGTCTGAGGTTTCCACAGGCGGACACTTGTCGTCGAGAGAGAAAATAACGAATTTCTTCTCCAGCGTGTCTTCCCCGCAAGTGGCCTTCAAAAGATGTTCACCCGATGAAAGGGAACTGAACCCGTAAGTCTTATTAATGGTGGAGAGTTCGGTATTGGCTTTCACTGTGAATGACTTCCGACCATCAATGCTATAGGTCACATCGCCGTCGATTTCCTTTCCGGCAGCATTATGACGACTGAAACGTACGGTCTTCAGCGTACCTTTCAGCACCTTCTCAGGAATATCCACATTCAAGGCGGTAGGACGGGTTCCGATGGGGATGTAGGTGTTGCCGTCATGACTTTCTCCAGCCTGATCGGTCACGTCAGCCTGCACTTCAAAATGATAATAGCGGGCAGCCCAACTATTCTCCTCATCCAAATCCTCATCCAAATCCAAGAAGACCGGAACTTCAAAGGCTCCCTCCGCATCGGTAACGGCTTCTCCTTCGGAGATTATTGCTCCATTATCATTACGTCCCCACCACCAAAGGGCACGACGGCGCTTCACCGTGTATTTCACCTTGGCACCCTGAACGGGAACGCCTGCAAAACTCTTGGCCGTTCCGCGGACAATCACGGTATCGCCAGCCTTGTAGGCAACTTTCACCTCATCGAATTCCACCTCAAAGGTAGGGCGCTTATATTCTTCCACGCGGAAACTTTGATAGCCACCGTTGTCGGTTCTCAATGAGAACATGCCCGTCAAACCCGAAGAAGGCAACTGGAAATCAGCGGAAGCGGAGCCATAGCTGTCAGTAGTCAGCGACTCTTCGCTCACCACCTTTCCATTGGCATCCCTCAAAGAAAGCGTGACATTCATATTGGGGATGGCCTTTACCTCAACACCTTTCTTATTATTAAAAGCCAGAACAGAAGCATGAACCGTCTGTCCAGGACGATAAAGGCTACGATCTGTATAGATGTTCACTACATTCTGATTGGAACGCGGTTCATAATAAGTATAGCGCCCCCACCCCGAATTGTTTTTGGGCATGTAATGGTCTTCTGCCGTGTAGGCATAATAAGATATCACATGGTTTTCATTCTTCCATTCGCACTCGCCTTTCGCATTGGCCGTCACGATGACGGTCTTCAACGGCTTGTCATGCCTTTCCCTGATACGGAAAGACATCTTAGCACCAGGAATGGGCTTACCTGTCGTAGCGTTCACCACCACATAGCGAGTTGCATCGTTAGGAATATTCTCCGAGATAACCGTGATATTGCTGACATGATAGTCAATTGTTTCTGATTCAATCTTTGGCTCGTTGGTCTTAAAGTCTATCTTATAATTACCCAAAGGCAATGCTGGAATCGTCATGGAATCCGTATGGATTTCATAGGCTTTCTTACCCGTGTAATGATGCGTCTGCGTGTTGACCTCCTTCTTGGTGTCAGCATTCGATATCCGCATGGTCAGCCACTGAATGTTGCGAAGATCATGAAACTTCACCTTACACGTCTGTGACGGGATACTCAAACAGCGTTCCACATAGGCATGATAGCTGGGAAGCGTGAGGTGTTGGATTATATTAAGGAAATGATTGGCATTGCGATAATTGGGCCAGGTCTTCAAGGCATAGTTGGCATATTCTATCTGCTTCTCAGCCCCGGAGAGACTGCTTAATTTCCGCTCTGCCAAATAACCGCATTCGGAAAGGTCTTGATAGCGTGCTATCAGGGAGTCAACATCCTGCCCCATTTCGTTAGCTGTGTACATGGCAGCCAGCCGATTGCCCTGCTGATCATAATAATCATGCATCAGGCGATAGGCTTCACTATAGCCATAACCTGCCGCATGAAGCCCCAACAACGAGAGAAGGTCATCGTTGAAAATCTTGCTGTCAGCTTCTTCCTCCACTAACGGCTTAAACCGATTGGCAGGAGTATTGGCCAGCAGACTTACATTGCTGAAAACCTTTTTAAAATAGGCCTGACTTTTCTCCCCGCTGTCTTCACCCAGTTCGGAATTATCCTTATAGGCAGATGCCATCACCGCATCCATCACGGCACCGAGAGCAGGGTCTTTCTTCTCAGCCTCAGCGGTCTGCTGCTCCAGGCGTTCCATCACAGGCTTGAGGGAATCCGGAGCTATCTTCATCTGAAGATTCGCATGTCCGAGTTGGGCTTTCAGTAATTGTCCGTATGCTTTTTCTTTCTTTGCTTTCTTGACGATTCTCTCCAACACCTCCATCTGGGTCTTGGGAAGATCCTTCTTCGCGGCTGCTTCCGCCTGCTTCCACAATTCGCTGTAGCTTTGGGCAGAGAGCGACGAGGCTGACATCATGATAGCCATAAGCAATAGCAGTTTTTTAATCATTATTCCAGATTTAATGAGATTTTTAATATCAATGCAAAGTTACGAAAAAAAATCATTCCCCGCAAATCCCTAAATCTATTTAAGACCATTTTCATTTTATTATTAGGAAAATACCAGTAAAAAACAAAATAGTATCAATGTTTTGAAAAGAAAATCATTATCTTTGCACGCAGAAATATCAATAAAAACTCAAGAATATGAACAACAAAACTTATGGTCACTTCGACGATGCCCATCGCGAGTATGTCATTACTGATCCGAAAACACCTTGGCCCTGGATTAACTATCTTGGCAATGAAGACTTCTTTTCCCTGATTTCGAATACAGCTGGGGGCTACTCTTTCTTCAAAGACGCCAAGTTCCGCCGCATTACCCGCTATCGTTACAATGGCGTTCCCATGGATAATGGCGGCCGCTATTTTTACATCAATGACGGAAAGGATGTATGGAATCCCGGATGGAAACCCTGCAAGACGCCATTGGACAAATACGAGTGCCGTCATGGCATGAGCTATACCCGCATCACGGGAGCCAAGAACGGCGTGGAGGCTTCCGTGCTTTTCTTCGTGCCTTTGAAGAAATGGTGCGAGATTCAGAAACTGACCCTGAAGAATACTTCCAGCGAAACCAAGCATCTGAAACTCTTCTCTTTTGCCGAATGGTGCCTCTGGAATGCCGCTACTGACATGGAGAACTTCCAGCGCAATTTCTCTACGGGAGAAGTGGAGATCGACGGTTCGGTTATCTATCATAAGACGGAATACAAGGAGCGCCGCAATCATTATGCCTACTATTCGGTTAATGTTCCCGTTCAGGGCTTTGATACTGATCGTGAGTCGTTTGTTGGGCTTTACAATGAGTTTGCGAATCCCGATGCTGTGATGGAAGGCAAACCCCGCAACAGCGTTGCCCACGGATGGAGTCCCATCGCTTCTCATTATATAGAAGTGGAACTGCAGCCCGGCGAGCAGAAGGACTTCATCTTCATTCTGGGTTATGTGGAACAGCCACAGGAAGAGAAATATGAAGCCCGCCCTCAGTCCCTCCAGAAGGGAGGGATGTTGATTACCTCCTTAGGTGATTTGGATAGGACCATTATTAATAAGGTGAGAGCCCAGCAGACCATTGCCGAGTTCGATACCGTGGAAAAAGTGGATAAGGCTTTTGCCGAACTCGGGGCTTTCTGGGATGATTTGCTCGACCGTTACACGGTGAAGACGGGCAACGATAGTCTCGACCGCATGGTCAACATCTGGAACCAATACCAATGTATGGTGACGTTCAACTTCTCACGTTCTGCTTCTTTCTTCGAAAGTGGCGTAGGCCGTGGTATGGGTTTCCGCGACAGCAATCAGGACCTCGTGGGCTTCGTCCATCAGATTCCTTCAAGAGCCCGCGAGCGCATCATTGACATCGCTTCCACACAGTTCCCCGACGGCGGCTGCTATCACCAATATCAGCCTTTGACTAAGCGTGGCAACAACGACATCGGCGGTGGTTTCAACGATGATCCCATGTGGTTGATTTTCGGTACGGTGGCCTATATCAAGGAGACGGGCGACTTCTCCATTCTTGACGAAATGGTGCCTTGGGACAACGAGCCCGGCACCGAGGTATCACTCTTCGACCACCTGAGAGTTTCTTTTAATCATGTGGTGGAAAACCTTGGTCCTCATCAGCTTCCGCTCATTGGACGTGCAGACTGGAACGATTGTCTGAATCTCAACTGCTTCTCATGGGATCCTAACGAAAGTTTCCAGACTACCGAGAACAACAGCGTGGGTTCCAAGGCAGAGTCGCTCATGATTGCCGGCCTCTTTGTGGTATGCGGCAAGGATTATGTGGAGCTTTGTAAAGAGTTGGCTGGTAGGACTAGTGAGACTAGTGCGACTAGTAAATATTCTGCTGAAGCCCAAAGGGCTGAAAAGGAAATCGATAAGATGATTGCCGCCGTGAAGAAAGACGGATGGGATGGCGAGTGGTATCTCCGTGCCTACGACTTCTACGGCAATAAGATTGGTTCTCACGAAAATGAGGAGGGAAAGATTTTCATCGAGAGCCAAGGATGGTGCGCCATGGCAGGTATCGGACAGGAAGAAGGCATGGTGGACAAGGCGCTTGATTCATGCAAGAAATATCTTGATTCCGAGCATGGTATGGTGTTGAACAATCCCGCCTTCACCATTTATCATGTAGAGATGGGCGAAATCAGCTCCTACCCTGCTGGTTATAAGGAGAATGCCGGCATCTTCTGCCACAACAATCCTTGGGTGATTATCGGTGATACCGTTGCCAGTCGCGGTAACGATGCTTGGGAACTCTACAAGAAGATTTCGCCCGTATTCATCAAGGACCAGACGCTCCATAAGGTGGAACCTTACGTAAACTGTCAGATGGTAGCTGGTAAGGATGCTGCACGTCCTGGTGAGGGAAAGAACTCATGGCTTACGGGAACCGCCGCCTGGATGTGGCTCACGGCTTCGCAATATATCCTTGGCATCAAGCCATCCTACAACGGACTGCTCATCGATCCATGTGTGCCATCCACCGCCAAGGAATATACCGTGAAGCGCAAGTTCCGTGGAGGTGAGTATAACATTACCATCAAAAACCCGGACGGTGTACAAAAGGGCGTCAAGAGCCTCATCGTAGACGGCAAGCCCGTTGAAGGCAACATTGTGCCAACTTCCGAAGGCAAGCATATAGTGGAAGTAACAATGGGATAATTACTCACCTACCCACCACTCTACTTTGGCTCCATCAGCGAAATTACGCTTGATGGGGCCATTCTTTTTATTACCATTATTACCAGCATCATGGGTTCCAGCGGGAAGGAATTTGCAGACGATTCGCTTCAAGTGATGCTTGAGATTGAAGTCTTCTTTCTCGGCAACGCCCTCACTCTCAACCACTAAACGAAACCTTCCAAAACCATCGAGAACAACCACTTTGGAATTCTGCAACTGGTTTTTCATTTCTGAAACCAACTCATCGATAAGACCTTTCACCTCACCAGGGCGGAAGGTCGTGTTCTTACTGATGATTTCCGCAATCTCCGTTGTATGGATTTCGCCCATATAAACGGTATCGGTGTACCACTTTCCATAACTGCTCTTTGTGTGATTCTCATACTTTTTAAGTTTCACTAATAAGCTCATATCATTTCATTTTAAAAGTTTAATATATCAATCCTATTAACTTCGTTGAACAATCCTATTAAGATTGATGAACAATCCTATTAACTTTGTTCGACTATCTTAATAACTTCGTTCTTTATAGATTTATTGCGGACCATTAAAAAAAACTGATATTATTTTGTTTTGTAGACGTTTGTTCGTATCTTTGTAGGCGATACCATTCGTCTTTCAGGACAATAAGACAAACGCTTAAAACATTGAAAACCATGGAAATAAGGATTCCTTGCTTACGTAGAATCATATTCATAATGACCATTCTCGTGGCCATCCCTACTTATGCCCAGCAAAAACCACGTGTGCTGATCAGTACCGATATTGGCGGAACTGACCCCGATGATAACCAGTCGATGATTCATCTGCTGATGTATGCCAATGAATTCGAAATCGAGGGACTCGTTTCTTCGCCGTCGTATGGCAGCGGCAGTAAAGAGGAAATCCTGCGGATGATTGGGCTTTATGCACAAGATTATAAGAAACTCAAGGCACATGACAAGGCTTTCCCTAAACCGAAAGCTTTGCGAAAACTATGTAAACAGGGGCGCCGTGGGGCTGCTCCACTCTTGGGTTTCGGAAAACCTACGGAGGGTTCCGAATGGATTGTGAAATGCGCCCTCCGAAACGATGCGCGTCCTCTTTGGATATTGGTTTGGGGAGCTTTGGAAGATGTGGCTCAGGCTTTGCATGATGCGCCCAATATTGCTGACAAAATCAGAATCTACTGGATTGGGGGGCCCAACAAGAAATGGGGTGCCAATGCCTATAACTATGTGGCGGAACACTTCCCCAACTTATGGTTTATTGAGAACAATGCCACCTATCGCGGCTTCATCGGCAACAACAAAGACACCTCTTATTATCAGGCGTTCTTTTGGGAGAATGCCATGAAGGGCAGCGGCACTTTGGGCAACGACTTCAAGAACTACTACGACGGTATCGTGAAAATGGGCGATACCCCCACCCTACTCTATCTGATAGGCAACAGCGCAGAGAATTTAGCAGAACGTGGCGGCCAGATATTCAATCCTGATAATCCCTGTAGCGATCATTGGGGAGGCCGTTTTGAACCCATGACTATTTCTCCCCGCTATATCATCACGGGACCTTTGGCAGAAACCGATACCATACCTGTCTATTCAATAATGGAATGGCAGTTGGAAGGTCCTGTGTTAAGTGATGATTTCCCACGCGACAGCGCCTGTTTCACCATGCGTACAGACAGGCAGAATTGGGCAGGTTATTACGTAGGCAATGGAAGCTACATGGTACGCTATGCTCCGAAAGCTCCTGCAACGCTTCATTATACCATCACTTCTCCCCTGTCTGGTTTCCCCGAACATGAAGGAACGTTCACCGTAGGCAATCAATGGCCTGCTCCCGAAACTTATCAGACGCATAGCAACATCCGTAAAGCGTCCGTCAAAGTGGGCAAAACATGGTTTACGGATTGTGGAGATGCCACGCTGATGGGCGGGAACAGCGACTACGAGGACTATCAGAAGCTGAACGCGCAATGGCAAGGCGCTGCCACCATAGCCCGTTGGAGAGAAGCGATTCTCAAGGACTGGCAGCAGCGCTTTGAATGGTTGAGATAATTAAAGAGGTAAAGGAGACTATCCGCAATGGAAATAGGTCTCCACAAGTTGCTTGATTTCTTCAGGCTTATCTTGGATTTCCTGACGAAGCGTTTCGTCGTGGAACGAACGGAGCTGGGCAATGATTCCGTCAATCATGGCCTTACTAAATACGCCTTTTTCCTCAAAAGCAGCACGCTGACGTTCCAGGCAATCAGCAGAAGCCACACAACTATCGGGAAGCTGTTTTAACGTAGCCAGACGGTCCGCATTGGCAGCATCGTGAATATTTACGTTGACGTAGGTATCTTCCGCCACTTTCAAGGCATTGTCCATCTCGAAACCATGACGACAAGCCACGCACAAACCTGCCAACAGTTGATAGAGATCGGCACTACCATCAGGAGAACGCATCTCAACGGTTTGTTTGGAGGAAGTGTCGATATCACAAATCTCTTCCAACGGATTTGCAGCATGACAAAGGTCGATACCTGCCGTCCAACCTAAAGGAACACGTACCAAAACACTACGGTTGCGGTCTCCCCAACATACATTCGTGGGCGCTTCCTGATGCGGAACCAGACGGAAATAGCTCGTGGGATTCTTATTACCGAAGGCCGTAATGCTGGGAGCAAGATCCATCATACCTGCAATGGCCTTGCGGGCAGCCTCACTAAGTACGCCATTTTCAATCATCTGATTATGTCCGTCCTTCATCATACGCATGTGGATGTGGAGTCCGCTGCCTGCTTTTCCGACCGTAATCTTCGGTGCAAAAGTGACATTCAACCCCATCTCATAGGCCAGATTGCGAATCACCCATTTCGCCAGCATCAACTGATCGGCGGCTTCTTCGGCACGAACGGGAAGGAATTCGATTTCGTTCTGCTCATACACGAGTCCGTCCTGCTTGAAGTTTCCCACCTCAGAATGACCATATTTAATCTGTCCGCCTGTTTGTGCGATATAAAGCATGCATTGCTGACGGAAATCATTCATCTTGGCATAAGGAGCTGATTCATGATAGCCATGCTGGTCGATGGCAGGAAACATTTCATCGTCTTCCGTAATCACATAGTACTCCAGTTCACCCATAGCATGGAATTCCATGCCCGTCTGCTCCTGAAAAGCCTTACAAGCCTTCCGCAAAGTATTCTCGGGAGAAGAGGCCAGCGGCTGTCCGTCTTTGTCGAAAAAGCTGCAGAGCAGACATAAAGTCGGGATTTCAGCAAAGGGATCTACGAAAGCGGTAGAGAAACGGGGCAGCACATAAAGGTCGCTGCTTCCAGCCTCAATAAATGAAAACAGACTCGAACCATCCACACGTTCACCACAGGTGAGAATGGTTTCCAGATAGGCTTTGTTGGTAATCACGAAGTTCAAGGTCTTCAGTTTGCCATCGCCGCCAGGATACATGAAATTAATCATCCGGATGTCGTTGTTCTCTACGAAACGGATAATGTCATTCTTCGTAAACGACTCCGCAGGTTTCTGTAAATAAGCCACTACGGGGTTAGCATTCATCGTCAATTCTGCTTTTGCCATT
>CACZVX010000050.1 GCA_902784755.1 uncultured Prevotellaceae bacterium | reverse complement strand
TTCGTATACCCAAGTGGATTTCTCCACCTGCTTCTTGTACTACTACTTATCTGTCTTATGTAATCTTGTTCAAAGAACGCTTCTTTATTGCCGGCACCCTGGATTCAGGGCGAAAGCGGATGCAAAGGTACGCCAAAAAATAATAACGTCCAAATATTTACGGGGATTTTTTCACGCAGAACGGAAAATTTTCGGCTTTCTTGACATAAATCAAAACAAGCAAGGATGAATCAGGGACTCACAAGGGACAAGTCAACACGGAAAAAGGCAGAAAAGCCCACCGGATGACACAACAAGTTACCGGAAAAGAAACTTCTGTGGATTTATAAAATTACTTCTTTGATAACCTATTACGTTCTTGCATGTCAAGAAAATCACTCACCTGCTCCACTGTACTACGTGTAATGGCGATTCTTCCAGAACGGGTATATTGAAGCACACAATCAAATTTTTCCAATGCATAATATAAATTGGTGATTTCTTCAGTCATACCACTAAGCACCACAGAACAATATGTAGGATTTACCTCCACGATCTGAGCATCGGCTCTTCGAATCAGTCTGGATATCTCAGAATTATCCAGTACGACAGGAGTTGAAAGCTTATATAAACCTACTTCTCTTATGAAAAGTTGTTCATCCGTATAATAACTGGCTTTTACAACATCTATCTTTTTCTCAATCTGCTTAGTTATCTTTATAATTTCCCGTTCATCGTTATGCCAAGCTGTTATCGTGTATTTATGAACACCAGGGATACTGGATGCCGAAACATTCAGGCTTTCTATATTAACCTGCCGACGGGTAAACACGGCGGTTATCTGATTAAGGATACCCGCGATATTCTCTGAGTATACCAACAACGTATATAATTTCTTATCTTCCATCTCAATTTCCTTTTCATCAGTTGGCTTTCATTTCGAGCATCATATCATCGACGTTCATTCCCGGTGGAGTCATTGGCAGCACATTATCGTCTTCTTTGATAGCACACTCCAAAATGAAAGGACCTTTTGTAGCAAGCATTCGATCTACGGCAGTATGCAAAGTATTGCGGTCTGTAACCACTTCATAAGGAATTCCATAACCTTTAGCAATCATCTCGTAACGGGGATTGAGCATCCTTGTGAATGACTTTCGCTTCCTCCAAAACATATCCTGCCACTGACGGACATTGCCCAAATAGTTATTATTTAAGAGTATCATCTTTACGGGAGACTTGTTTTCCATAATAGTGCCCAATTCCTGAATATTCATCTGGAAGCCACCATCGCCCATAAAACAGATCACGGTACGATCAGTAACAAATGTCGCTCCAATTGCTGCGGGCATAGCATAACCCATTGTTCCCAAACCTCCACTAGTGCAAATGCTTCGTTTCTGGTTAAATTTGAAATAACGCGTGGCAAAAAGCTGATTCTGACCCACATCAGTTACAAGAATGGCATCACCCTTAGTAGCTTCAGCCACAACATTTACCACCTCTCCCATCAACAAAGGACCTTCTTTTGGATGAATAGCAGGCTCAATGACCTTAATACGCTCATTTTCAGCCAAAGCCTTAAAGCTTTCCTTCCATTCCTTATGGTCATTCTTATTCAATAAAGCAGTAATAGCCGGCAGTGATTCTTTGCAATCTGCCACAACTGCCACTGAAGTCTTCACATTCTTATCGATTTCACTTTTATCAATATCGAGATGAATCACCTTTGCCTGTTTAGCATAAGTCTTCAAACTACCCGTTACCCGGTCACTAAAGCGCATACCAATAGCAATAAGCACATCACATTGCTGCTCCTTCAAATTAGGGGCATAGTTTCCATGCATACCGAGCATACCCACATTCAAGGGATGATTAGAAGGAAGGGCCGAAAGACCTAACATTGTACGACCCGCCGGAATGTCAGCTTTCTCCAAGAATTCTTTCAATTCTTCCTGAGCATTACCCAATTCTACCCCCTGACCAACTAATGCTAATGGTTTCTTAGCGTTGTTAATCAAATCGGCTGCCTCTTTCACGGACTCTTCATCAAGTTGAGGATAGGCTATATAGGAACGTACAAAGTCAACCTTTTGAGGTTCAAACTCCACAAGTTCAGTCTGTGCATTTTTGGGAAAATCAAGCACAACAGGTCCAGGCCGTCCACTACGTGCGATATAAAAAGCGCGACTCACTGCCCATGCGATATCCTCAGCATGGCGAATCTGATAGCTCCATTTGGAAATAGGCTGTGCCACACCCACAAGATCAACTTCCTGAAAAGCATCCGTTCCCAAAGCGCCAATTGGTACCTGTCCAGCTATCATAACGATAGGCGTAGAATCAAGCATGGCATCTGCAATGCCTGTCAACGTGTTTGTTGCTCCAGGACCACTGGTCACAAGTGCCACGCCAACCTCGCCACTTACCCGTGCATAACCTTCTGCGGCATGAGTTGCACCTTGTTCATGTCGTACCAAGATATGATCAAAAGCCTTCTTTTCACCACGCGTATAGTCGTATAAAGCATCATACACAGGCATAATGCTTCCACCTGGATAACCGAAAATGGTCTTCACACCTTCTGCTTGCAAGGCACGCATCAGAGCCTCAGAGCCTGTTATCTTTTCTTTCATTTTAATAAATTAATCTATAATTCTTATTCCTCCCTTGTCAGCGCTGCTCACACTCTGAGCATAGGCACGCAAAGCCTTACTAACTATGCGACTGCGCTTTAATGGCTGCTGAGGACGATCCTCGAGTTCTTCATCGGAAAGCTTGACATTGATGCTACGGTTGGGAATATCAATCACAATGATATCTCCATCTTTAATCTTTCCAATATTACCACCCGAAGCAGCTTCGGGAGATATGTGTCCTATACTCAAGCCAGATGTTCCGCCAGAGAAACGTCCGTCAGTAATCAGAGCACACTCTTTACCGAGATGCATGGATTTAATATAAGATGTGGGATAAAGCATTTCCTGCATGCCAGGACCTCCTTTTGGTCCTTCATGCGTGATCACCACACAGTCACCACTCTTAACCTTTCCACCTAAAATACCATCACAGGCATCTTCCTGAGAATCAAAGACTACGGCTGGTCCTTCGAAATGCCATATGCTTTCATCAACTCCAGCTGTCTTTACGACACATCCATCTTGGGCAATATTACCAAAAAGAACCGCCAATCCACCATCTTTTGTATATGCATGTTCAAGGTCACGGATGCAACCATTGGCGCGATCCTTATCTAAATTACCCCAATGTTCATTTTGGCTTCCCATCTTTGTAGAGAAACGATTACCAGGAGCACTTTGATAGATACGATTTGCTTCATCGTCAATGACATCTTTCATGATATCGTATTTCTCCAGTTGCTCGCCGAGTGTTTTACCATCCACTCGCTTACAATCTTTATGAATCAAACCACCTTTAGCCAATTCGTTAATGATACCAAGAATACCTCCTGCACGTCCGCATTCCTGAACAGAATACTTTTGGGTATTGGGAGCCAGTTTACAAAGGCAAGGTGTCTTACGACTCAACTTATCAATATCATTAATAGTAAAGTCTGTGCCAGCTTCTTGTGCAACTGCCAATAAATGGAGCACGGTATTCGTACTGCCACCCATGGCAATATCTAGTGTCATAGCATTTAGGAACGCATCTCGGGTCGCAATATTTCGAGGCAAAACGCTTTCATCTCCATCACGATAATACTTCCAGGCATTCTCCACAATCTGACGAGCAGCGTCTTTAAAGAGCTGGATACGATTTTCATGAGTAGCCAAAATCGTTCCATTACCAGGTAATGAAAGTCCTATCGCCTCCGTAAGAGAATTCATTGAATTGGCTGTGAACATACCTGAACAACTACCACATCCAGGACAAGCACAACCTTCCAACTCCATCATTTCCTCATCGCTTATTTCGGGATCGGCACCTTTTATCATGGCAGTAACTAAGTCTGCATTCTCGCCACGCCATCTACCAGCTTCCATCGGACCACCAGAACAGAACACGGTAGGTATATTCAAGCGCATGGCTGCCATCAGCATACCGGGAGTAACTTTGTCACAATTAGAAATGCAAATCATGGCATCTGCCTTATGAGCATTTACCATATATTCCACTGAATCTGCTATAATGTCACGTGAAGGCAATGAATAAAGCATCCCATCATGTCCCATAGCTATTCCATCATCGATTGCAATTGTGTTGAATTCAGCTGCATAGCAGCCCATCTTCTCTATTTCCTCTCGTACTATTTGCCCTATCTCATGCAGGTGAGTATGGCCTGGAACGAACTGAGTGAATGAATTAACAATAGCTATAATGGGTTTACCAAACTGTTCATGTTTCATACCTGTAGCTACCCACAAGGCGCGGGAACCTGCCATTCTCCTTCCTTCTGTACAAACAGCGCTACGTAATTGATGCTTCATAATGTTTATCTATTGCTTTATATATTTGGGATGCAAAGTTAGCAAGTTTTTATTGAACGGCCAACAAATTCCGTGCAAAAATTGTTTTATGGCTATTATTCATAAGTTTTTCGGCCGTAATACTTTCAATTCGTCACAAAGTGACATAAAAAAGAATCTCCACTCAAGGAGCAGAGATTCTTCTTATTAGTATTTTTAAATGATTACTTTACGTAAACTACAGCCAGACGGTTAGAGGTTGTACCCTGAACACCCTTACCAGTAGCCTCATCAACTTTGACGCCACGAGCCTTCAGATAGTCAGCAACAACATCTGCACGTGCCTGAGACAGACGGTCGTTGAGCTCCTTACTTCCTTCAGGAGAAGCTGTACCAACAATCTGTACATGCTTGCCCTCTGCAATCTCATCGAGAGCCTTCTTTGCATCAGCAGTCAGAGCGCTCTTACCCTGGGCAAAGGTAACGAATACAAGATTCTCAACCTTAACCTCACGAACGCCACCTTCCTTTTCAACAATCTTCTCAACAATCTTCTCCTTCTCAATTACCTGAGGTTTGCGGTTACGGAGTTCGTTGATCTGAGCATTCAGAGCATCGATCTCAGCCTGATCGCGAAGTTCTTCAATTGCAAAGTTGTGAGTGCCGTTAGAAGTCATGAACTTGTAGTTTATACCAAGATTCAACTGGAAGTTACTGTTGTTGATATCATACTTCATGCCAGATCCAATGGTAGCGCCCAGAGCATCGGTCCATCCTGCAAGACCATAGTTCAGAGAGGGCTCCAGATAGATCTGCCAAGCTTTATCCTCACCAAGATTAAGAGTAAAGTCAAGAGCCACTTTAGAAGTCAGCGCGTTGGACTTATAGTCAATGCCATAGATATGTCCCCAGCCAAAACCATACAGACCTATTACCTCAAAATTACGAGGCTTGCCCTGATAACGACCGAAGAGGTTACTCAAGTTAAAGGTACCCAGTAAGTTAATATCTGTTGCGTCAATGAAAGTCTTGGTGTCATAGTTAGGACCCTTACCATCACAAGCAGATTTCATATATGCATTTGCTTCCAAAGCAAGACCAAAGACGGTATTCAGATTCTTGCCAAGACGAAGGCCGAAATTCGGTGTGAGGTCTTTCATCCAAGCATGACCCTTGGTAGGAGTAGCAACACCACCATTCAGACCGATGTACCAGTTGTCACCAAAGTAGTTACTAGTTACTGCAGTATTCTGAGCAGAAACAGAAGCAGTCATCATTACGGCTGCAAAGAGTACAAATAATTTTTTCATTTCTCTCTTTTTTTTAATGAATAATATTTAAATTATAAAATATCTTTACTTTATCGGGTGCAAAGTAATAAAAAATTAACGAGACTTCCAAATTTTTCCGACAGAAATCTATGTTATAGAACACAATACTTGACTTATTTCGGATATTTATAATAATAATAATAACATTTTAAACAAATAATTATTAACTTTGTGGCATGATGAAGAAGATTATTCTTATTACGGGCGGACAGCGTTCAGGCAAGAGTCTACAAGCGGAAACGCTTGCTTTAAGTCTCTCTGATCATCCCGTCTATTTAGCTACAGCGCATATCTGGGATGAAGAATTCCGCCAACGGGTTAACCGCCATCAAGAACGGAGAGGGCCACAATGGACCAATATTGAGGAGGAAAAACAGCTCTCCCTTCATTGTGACTATATATATAATAAGGTAGTTGTCGTGGATTGCATCACGCTCTGGTGTACAAATTTCTTTTTTGACCGTACAGCCAACGAATGGGAACAACCTTCTGTTGAAGAAGCACTCCAAGCTTTGAAAGACGAATTCGACCGTTTCACTTCCGCTGATGCCACCTTTATTTTTGTCACCAATGAAATCGGTAGTGGCGGAGTAAGTACTGATGCCGTTCAACGCCGCTTCACAGACTTACAAGGATGGTTCAACCAATATGTCGCCTCGAAAGCCGATGAGGTTATTCTTATGGTCAGCGGAATACCTGTAAAATTAAAAGGGTAAAAAGTAAAAAGGCAAAAAGAAATGAGAGATTTCAACATAGAAAGACCTAACGAATCATTAAGGGATGCTATTCGGGAGAAGATAGACAACCTGAATAAACCCAAAGGGTCGTTAGGACGTTTGGAAACACTGGCTGAACAGATCTGCATGATTCAGCAGAATCTTAGTCCTACCCTTCACCATCCCTGCCATTTACTTTTCGGTGGCGACCATGGCATTGAGCAAGAAAAGGTCAGTATTTCTCCACGTGATGTTACGTGGCAACAGATGATTAACTTTACCCGCGGTGGCGGTGGTGTGAATATGTTTTGTCGCCAGCATGGTTTCACCTTATATATAATAGATATGGGGGTGGACCATGATTTGACTGCTTATCCAGCTATTTTGAACCGTAAAATAGGCTACGGCACAAAGAATTTCCTTTATGAACCCGCCATGAGTGAAGCCGAATTCAACCATGCCATCGAAACGGGATGCGATTTGGTAGACCAATGCTACCAAGATGGTTGTAATATTATCTGCATGGGAGAAATGGGCATTGCCAATACCTCACCCTCTAGTATCTGGATGCATCTTTTCGGAAATATTCCCCTTGATGAATGTATTGGCGTAGGGGCAGGCCTCGACAATCCAGGCCTTCAGCATAAGCGCATAATACTCAAGAAAGCCGTAGATAACTATTCTCTCTCCTCTCCACATTCTCCTCTCTCCCATATTATCTACTTTGCCGGTTTTGAAATGGCAGGAGCCATTGGTGCCATGCTTCGTGCAGCAGAATTAAAAATGACAATAATGGTAGATGGGTTCATAATGACAGCTTGTATGTTAGCAGCTTCTCAACTATACCCCCAAGTGCTTGAATATGCGGTATTCGGCCATTGTGGGGACGAGAGTGGACATAAACGGATGTTGGATTTGATGAAAGCTGAACCTCTACTCTATCTGGGCATGCGTTTAGGAGAAGGAACAGGAGCGCTCTGTGCCTATCCTATTATCGAAAGTGCTGTCCGAATGGTAAACGAAATGAACAACTTTCAAAATGCACATATCACAAAATACTTCTGATTAATGGAAATCCATATTGACCAGACTCGATGGTGGCAACGTGTTTATGCCGCTTTCATCTTCTTTACACGACTTCCCCTTTGGCGATGGTATCAGCCACCGAAGAACTGTTACAGCACCGTGGTAGAGCACTGGCCCTTGGTAGGATGGCTTACGGGTTCATGTATGTCAGCCACGCTCTATTTTGGCAGTATGGTCATGCCGTGGAGTGTTGCTGTTGTTTTGGCTATCCTTATTAGGCTTTTGCTCACGGGAGCTTTACATGAAGACGGACTCGCTGATTTCTGTGATGGATTTGGTGGAGGAGGAAATGACCGTAAACGTATCCTGGCCATCATGAAGGACTCTCATATCGGTACCTATGGCATTCTCGGTCTCCTTTTCTATTTTGCTTTGTTCTTTGCATGTCTTTTCAGCCTTACTCCTTTCCAAGCAGCTATGGCAGTATTAGCTGGTGACGCTTATAGCAAGATGCTCGCGGCTCAAATCATCATGTTTCTTCCCTACGCACGAACAGAAGAAACGGCCAAAAACAAAACCGTATATCGCAAGATGAGTATCAAGGCCGGTCTGATTCTTTTTATTGAAGGAATACTCCCCATGATACCCTTATTCTATTATTTCAGGTTCAATAGCCTACTTATTTTTGTTCCATGCATCGTTATGTATTTTCTTTATTACATGATGAACAGCAAGATTCGGGGTTATACGGGTGACTGTTGCGGAGCTTTGTTCCTACTGATTGAACTCTCTTTTTACCTAACCATAGTAGTATTGTAATGGAAGTATATATGATCCGACATACCAGCGTAGGCGTTCCCAAAGGAATATGCTACGGCTGGACAGACGTACCTACAGCAGCTACCTTTGAACAAGAAGCCGCCGTGACGAAAAAGAATCTCGAAGAAATGCTCCACGGAAAGACTTTCGACATGGTGTATTCTTCCCCACTCTCTCGTGCAAGCAAGTTGGCTGCTTTCTGCGGATATCCTTATCCCAAGCTGGACAGTCGTCTGAAGGAAATGTTTATGGGTGATTGGGAAATGCGGTCCTATGATGAGATTGCTAAGACGGACCCACACATTCTGAAATGGTATGACGACTTCATGCACTTGGCAGCTACCAATGGAGAAAGTTTCCCACAACTCTTTGAGCGAGTTGCTGAGTTTTTGGACGAATTAAAAAAGCAACCCTACGAGAGGGTTGCTATCTTTGCCCACGGGGGCGTTTTAATTTGCGGTGGAGTCTATGCAGGACTTTTTCCTTTAAAAAATTGTTTCAGCCACCATGTTGAATACGGCGGCATTCAAATATGCCACATCTGAACTCCACAGTTTCGAACTTTACAATTTCTCAATGATTTCCTTGCCAGCTTTCACGGCTTCCATATTCAGCGGAATCAATGAATGATGGCGTTCTGGAAGTGTTTTAAACAGAGCCTTTTCCACGCCCTTGTCGCTCACTACGGGGCAAACTTCAAGAAGACCACCCAAAACGATCATATTGAACACCTTGGAGTTCTTCATCTCAGCAGCCTTTTCCATAGCGTTGACACGATACACCGTGATATCAGTACGCTGAGGAGGATTGATGATTCCAAAACCATCGTAGATGAGAATTCCGCCGGGCTTGATTTTCGGCAGGAACTTATCCAGTGAGGGTTGGTTAAGCACGATAGCCACGTCATATTTACTAAGGATGGGCGATGAAATGCGCTTGTCGCTCACAATCACCGTCACATTGGCTGTTCCGCCACGCTGCTCAGGTCCGTATGCAGGCATCCAAGTTACCTCCTTATCCTCCATCAGTCCACTATAGGCCAGGATTTTACCCATCGAAAGAACACCCTGTCCACCAAATCCGGATATAATGATTTCTTTTGTCATAATTTCTGTAGAATTTTAATGGTTTATTCTTTCGTTGTATCCTTCAGGTCACCTTGTGGGTAGAACGGGAACATATTTTCTTCCATCCACTTGTTAGCCTTCGACGGAGACATCTTCCAACCACTGTTACAAGTAGAAGTGAACTCAATCAGACAAGAACCCTTGCCAGCCATATTAGCCTCAAAGCACTTTCGGAGAGCCTTCTTTGCCTTATTAATATGGCCTACGGTGTTCACACTCTGGCGAGTCACGTAACAAGTACCCTCCAACTGAGCAGCAATCTCAGGCATCTTGAGTGGATAGCCATGAAGTTCAGCCACACGGCCATAAGGACAGGTTGCCGTCTTCTGGCCCATCAAAGTCGTAGGAGCCATCTGTCCGCCCGTCATGCCATAGATGGCGTTGTTCACGAATACAATGGTAATGTTCTCACCACGGTTCAAGGCATGGATGGTCTCGGCTGTACCGATACAAGCCATATCTCCGTCACCCTGATAAGTGAATACCAGACGATCAGGCCACAGACGCTTGATAGCTGTTGCAATTGCGGGTGCACGACCGTGGGCAGCCTCCTGCCAGTCAATATCAATATAACGATAGGCAAATACAGCACAACCTACAGGTGAAACACCTATAGACTTCTCCTCCATACCCATCTCTTCAATGACTTCTGCAATCAGTTTATGTACGACACCATGTGAACATCCAGGGCAATAGTGCATGTTCATGTCGTTCATCAGTTTCGGCTTCTGGTAAACCAGATTCTCCGGAGCAATTATCTTGTTGTCTTCCATAATTACATCAATTTTGTTTTAATGGCATTGACAATTTCATCGGGCTCAGGCACAATACCACCCAGACGTCCGAAATGTTCTACAGGCACGGCACCATTGATGGCAAGGCGTACGTCCTCCACCATCTGTCCGGCATTAATCTCTGCTACGAGCACACCTTTCTTTCCACGGGCCATCTCAGCAATCTGCATTGAGGGGAACGGCCATACGGTGATAGGACGGAACAAACCAACCTTCAGACCTTCTTCACGTGCAATCTCGATAGCTTTCTGGGAGATGCGGGCAGCCGAACCGAAGCTTACAATCATATAATCGGCGTCCTCCAGATTCTGAGTCTCATAGCGCACTTCCTTCTCGCGGATTTCCTGATACTTTTCCTGCAGATGGATGTTGCGCTTCTCCATCTCTTCTGAACGGAGTTCCAGAGAGGTAATTACATTGATATCGCGGTCTTTCGTATGGCCTGTTGAAGCCCAAGGACATTGCTTAATAACTTCCTCTTCCGTGCGACGTGGCTTATAGGGAGGCAATACAACCTTCTCCATCATCTGACCAATCACACCATCTGAGAGAATCATGGCGGGGTTACGATACTTGAATGCCAGTTCGAAAGCAAGATCAACGAAGTCGGCCATCTCCTGCACGCTATTCGGAGCCAGGGTAATCACATAATAGTCACCATTACCACCACCACGGGTCGACTGGAAATAATCAGCCTGTGAAGGCTGAATGGTTCCCAAGCCAGGACCACCACGCTGAACGTTCACAAAGATACCTGGAAGTTCTGCACCGGCCATATAGGCGATACCTTCCTGCATCAGAGCCACACCAGGACTACTTGAAGAGGTCATCACCTTCTTTCCGGCACCAGCACCACCGTAAACCATGTTAATACTAGCCACCTCACTCTCAGCCTGAAGCACCACCATTCCCGTGGTCTCCCAAGGCTTCAATTCAGCCAGTGTTTCAATCACTTCACTCTGTGGTGTGATGGGATAACCGAAGTACCCGTCGCAACCGCAGCGGATGGCGGCATGGGCAATCGCCTCATTGCCTTTCATCAATACAACTTCTCTTTCTTCTGCCATGGTGCTTAGTCCTCCATACGTTTTTTGTAAACACTGATACATCCGTCTGGACACACAATGGCGCACGAAGCACAACCGATGCAGTCATCGGGGCGCACGGCTTCCACATAGGGGTATCCGTGGACATTAACTTTCTTTGCGGCCAAGGCAATCACACCCTTCGGGCAGGCTTCAGCACAAAGTGCACAGCCCTTGCAACGGTCGGTGTTGACCACGATGGCTCCTTTAAATTTTGCCATATCTTGTTCGTTTATGGATTATACATATCCTTGCAATAATAATTATAGATGTCTTCCAGCATCTGCTTGGCGTGGACGGCAGGACTCTCGGGGTCCAATGCGATAGCCTCCATATAGTTGTTGAGGGCTTCCTGGTAGTTCCCTTGTCTGCGGTATTCATTGCCCCGCTCGTAATACTCCTGCGCCGTCATTCGCTTCTATTTCATTAAAGTTCATTGGGGGCCTTAAAGCCCTTAAGGTCTCACTTGTAATATTCCTTCTTCCCAGCTGCCAACGTATTCTTCATCAGCGAGCAAATGGTCATCGGGCCAACACCTCCTGGTACGGGAGTGATGAATGAGCACTTTGGAGCCACTTCATCAAACTTCACATCACCATTCAGACGAAAACCGCTCTTACGACTGCTGTCAGGCACACGGGTGGTACCTACGTCGATGATCGTAGCACCCTCCTTTACCATATCTGCCGTTACGAAGTTAGGACTTCCAATAGCAGCTATAATAATATCAGCCTCGCGGCATTCGTCCTTCAAGGTCTTAGAGTGTGAGTGGCACACGGTCACCGTAGCATCGCCATACTGCTTCTGCATCATCAGTTGAGCCATAGGCTTACCCACGATGTTAGAACGGCCCAGAATGACACACTTCTTACCACTGGTCTCCACGCCATAACGCTTCAGCAGGGTGATGATACCAAGCGGAGTAGCCGAAATGAAGCAAGGCAGACCTATTGACATACGCCCTACGTTGATGGGATGGAATCCGTCCACATCTTTGCGATAATCAATGGCCATAATCACCTTCTGCTCATTGATATGCTTGGGCAGAGGCAGCTGTACGATGAATCCATCGACATCCTTATCCTCGTTGAGCTGGCGCACCTTGGAGAGCAATTCCTCTTCTTTCACGTCATCCTCAAAGCGGATGAGTGTAGAGGTAAAGCCACAGGCCTCGCAAGCCAGCACCTTGTTTTTCACATAGGTTTCCGAACCTCCGTCGTGGCCTACCAGAATAGCTGCCAGATGGGGTCTTTTGCCGCCGGCAGCCACAATCTGCCTAACCTCTTCGGCAATCTCTTCCTTAATTTTGGCCGCGGTGGCCTTTCCGTCAATCAGGGTCATATCTTTATCTTTTTTAATCAGCTATCCGGGTAGCCTTGTATTTATCAAAGTTTCGGCATTCCAGGCATACCACCCTTCATGCCCTTCATGGCGCCCATCATATTTTTCATGCCGGCTCCAGTCACCATCTTCATCATCTTGCGCGTCTGGTCGAACTGCTTAATCAAGCGGTTCACCTCCTGAATGTTCGTGCCAGAACCCTTAGCAATACGCTGGCGACGAGAGGTGTTCAGAATCTCAGGATTGGTACGCTCTTTCGGAGTCATACTCATAATGATGGCCTCAATAGACTTAAACGCATCATCATCGATATCCACGTCCTTGATGGCCTTGCCTACACCTGGAATCATTCCGGCGAGGTCCTTCAGGTTACCCATCTTCTTGATTTGCTGAATCTGACCATAGAAGTCGTTGAAGTCGAACTTGTTCTTCATGATCTTCTTCTGCAACCTCTTGGCTTCTTCCTCGTCGAACTGCTCTTGAGCACGCTCTACCAGAGAAACCACGTCGCCCATACCCAGAATACGGTCGGCCATACGTGAAGGATGGAAAGCATCGATGGCCTCCATCTTCTCGCCCGTACCGATAAACTTGATAGGCTTTGTCACCACCGTGCGGATACTCAAGGCAGCACCACCGCGGGTATCACCATCGAGCTTGGTCAAAACCACGCCATCAAAGTCCAAACGGTCATTAAATTCCTTGGCAGTATTTACGGCATCCTGACCCGTCATGGAATCCACCACGAAGAGTGTCTCATTGGGATTCACGGCATCCTTCAGCGAAGCTATCTCCTTCATCATCTGCTCATCCACGGCCAAACGACCGGCGGTATCGATAATGACCACATCATTATTTTTTGCCTTTGCCTCCTGAATAGCATGCTGAGCGATGGAAATCACGTCTTTGTTCTCAGGCTCCGAATATACAGGAACACCCACAGACTCACCCACTACGTGCAACTGCTGGATAGCAGCCGGACGATAAACGTCGCAAGCCACCAGCAAGGGACGCTTGTTCTGCTTCGTCTTCAGCAAATTGGCCAGTTTTCCAGAGAAGGTAGTCTTACCAGAACCCTGCAGGCCCGACATCAGAATGACACTCGGTTTTCCGTCTAGTTTGAGACCTACACTCTCACCACCCATCAGTTCTGCCAGTTCATCGTGAACAATCTTCACCATGAGTTGTCCGGGCTTGATGGCCGTAAGCACATTCATACCCATCGCTTTCTGCTTCACGGTATCGGTGAAAGTCTTGGCAACCTTATAGTTTACGTCCGCATCAAGCAATGCCCGACGCACATCCTTCAACGTTTCTGCTACATTAATTTCGGTGATTTTTCCTTCACCCTTCAGTATCTTAAACGATCGTTCAAGTCTGTCACTTAAATTCTCAAACATATACCTATTTATGCAAAATATCTTTTCAAGGTGCAAAGGTACACTAAAAGCACGGAATATCAAAACAAAAAACACTTTTTTAGATTTGTATTCCCGAATGCGACCTTTACTTACGTAAAGTTACCGCAAAAGAGTGAAAAATCTTTTTCAGTTCTGCCGAAGGCATCACATTTTCATAAACATATAATGTTCTTGACATCTGACGTTTTTGATATTGCTCCCTCCTGTCACCACTGACACAACACTGATACATTTTATGGGTGTTGGGTGTTGGATGATAGGGCGACAAATATATAAAGGTGATAAAATCTCTAGAGATTTTATCGCAACGGATGATACCTTACCCTGCAAAACTACATTACTCGCCGTAAAATCTCTAGAGAAAATAGGAGTCCCACCACTGCCCTCGCAGTTCAGGGAGGGAGCGAACAGCCCATAAAAATGTGTCAGTGGTGTGTCAGTGGTGACATACCTTATGTCACGCTTCAGCCCTTTGTTTATCGGGGGTGTGCGGTGGTGTCAGTGTTTTTTGAAAAAATCCTAATAATTCTCCAATGCCTCGCGGGTTTTCTTGCCTAACTTCTTACGCTTGCGGTCCTTGGGGCGGAGCACGGAAAGGAAATCTTTTCCCGATGGTTTTACGCCATGGGTGGCTACCTCCTGACGGATACTATTGCCTATCACGGGGTTGATTTTGGGGGCTTTGGCCGTCACGATGACTTCACTGAGCGTCTGGCAAAGGGGTATCAGGAATACGGTATCAACAGTGAGTTCCTGACTGTCCATCACCCGTTTGAGATAGTCGGGATGGGAGAAAGTGGCACGCTTGAACTTATGATGATAGAGTTTAAAACGGCAGGTCCAGTCGAGCTTCACATAATCGCCATTATCCAGATAAACCAGCACATCACGGATAGGGCGCCGTGTCTCCATATCAGCCACGACTACCACCCTACCCTTCTCCTGCGTTTCCGTCTGTGCCAGCATTTGCGTGATGACCAGCAGACAAACCATTGTCAAGAACCACTGCCTATACATCAGCCGACAAAGTTATACGGTTTTCGTTGCCGATGTATCTTCAGCCCACTATTTTTAGAATAAGTTCGGTTATTTTTATTAAGTTTTGTGCAATAAACGTCAAGGGATTTTAAATCAAGCCTTTGACCTTATAGCGGAAAGGGTCTGCATGGCCACGCTAATAAGAATGAGAGCGATGCCGAGATAGAAACTGAAATTGAGTTCGCGCCCCTCGCCAAAGATAATGAAAGCTATGACAATGCTATAGACAGGCTCCAGATTGTAAGAAAGATTAACCGTGAAAGCCGACAATTTCTTCAGACACATCAGTTGCAGCATATACATCAGAACCGTGCAGAAAAGCGCATGGCAGAAAACAAACCATACATCATTGCCTTCAGGCAACACCAGAACGGAACTCTGAGGAGGGAACAAAAGCAGATAAAGCGGTGCGAAAAGTAGTGTGCCACCCAGTCCTCCGACCATCTCATAAACCATCATATCACGACTCTTGACATCGGTACTCACTTTCTTGACTAACACCATGAAGAGGGCAGCAACGAAAGACGATACCGTTCCCATCATAATGCCGCTGCGATAACGAGGGTCGAAAGAGAAAATCAAAAGAATACCAAAAAGGGTAATGAGCGAAAAGCCGACCTCGCTGAACTTCACTTTGCGATGGTATATCCAAGGTTCAAGGAGCGCCGTAAAAAAGCCAACCATCGCATAGCACACAACGCCAATGGAAACATTCGACATCTTGATAGAACTGTAGAACAAAATCCAATGAATGGCCAACAGGGCGCTGCATCCGGCAATCTGGAAGAACTTTCTCCATCCCACCTTTGGCAAACCTGTAAAAACTACAAGGATGAGCAGGGCAACCAAAATGCGATAAAACACGATATCCACCTCATTCATGGAAATGAGGCGTCCAAGCACTCCCGTAAATCCCGCTAACAGGATGGAAGCGTGAAGCTGGAGAAAGGCTTTTTTCATTATAGAACAATCCCGAAAGACCTTAGCCTTCCGGGATTGAATTTAGGGGAGAGTCTTAAAGTTCGCTCTCACTTACATTAAAGGTGCTGACACTCATATCGCCTGTCTGAAGTCCGCGCTTCAACCATCTCATACGCTGGGCAGAAGTTCCATGAGTGAAAGATTCGGGAGAAGAGTAGCCTTGGGCTTTCTCTTGCAAATAATTATCACCAATCACTTTAGCAGTCTCGATAGCCTCCAAAAGGTCATTTTCATCGATGCTTTGGAAAGTCTCGTTCTCATAGTGTCCCCAAACACCGGCATAATAGTCTGCCAGAAGTTCCAGGCGCACACTCACCTTGTTGGCATCTGTCTTGCTCATACGGCTCATCTGCTGGTGGGCTTTGCCAAGTATTCCCAAAAGATTTTCCACATGATGACCCACTTCATGGGCAATCACATAGGCATAGGCAAAATCGAGATCACCTTTGTTCTGAATACCTAATGAACGGCGCATGGTAGTAAAGAATGACAAGTCAATATAAAGACATTGGTCGCCTGAGCAATAGAAAGGACCTACAGAGGCTGTACCCTGTCCACAAGCTGTCTGCACGGCATTTGTGTAAAGCACCATTTTGGGAGCCTTATAGGTACGTCCCATGCTCTCGAACACTTTTCCCCAAATGTCCTCAGTAGAGGCAAGAACCTGACTGGAGAACTTGGCCAGAGCCTGCTCTTCCTCCGTGAACTCACGCTGTTGCTGGTCGGAGGTCGTCACATTCTGACTAGCCATCTGGGTTCCAACATTGGTAATCACATCGCCAATGTTACCACCACTCAAAAAGGTCATTACGGCAATCAGCACGATACCGCCGAGACCCAAACCTGCTTTCGCACCACCACTCATACCGCGGCGGTCGTCCACATTACTGCTTTCTCTTCTTCCGTCTAATCTCATGATATTTAAATTTTTAGTTAATAATTATTTTCTTTCCGTTCTT
>CACZVX010000049.1 GCA_902784755.1 uncultured Prevotellaceae bacterium | reverse complement strand
GAACGACCTGAGTAAATACCGTGCACCGCTGATGGGTTTCGCGATGATTATCGTGATGCTCTTCCATGTTCCCTTATCCAGAAACGATCTGTTTTACGGGCTGATGCGCTGCGGCAACAATGGTGTGGATATGTTCCTTTTTCTAAGCGGTATCGGTCTTTGGTTTGCTTGGACGAAGACCCACCCCCTAACTCCCTCCAAGGGAGCGTCCCACCCCCTAACCCCCTCCCGAAGGGATGGGGAATTGGATTCTGCACAAGCAGGTAATATAAATCCCTCCCTTCGGGAGGGACATAGGGTGGGTAGTTTCTATTACCGCCGCTTCGCCTGTCTTTACTATATTCCACAATTTTGGCCCAGTGGCGGAGGTTATAGTCCTAACTTATTTCATCTGATAGCCAATATTCTGGTGGGTTGGAGTTTCTGGCGTATTGACGACTTAACATTCTGGTTTGTGCCTGCTATCATGGTACTATACCTCATTGCCCCTTTCTATATGCGGCTTATCCAACGGAATTCTGTTTGGCGATGGCTGCCCGTTGTGATGATTGTGTGGTACTTCCTGGTACGCGACTGGCCCCCGCTCTGGAAAGCTGTGGGGCATGTGGAAGTTTTCTGGAGCCGTATTCCTGTGTTCCTCTTAGGTATTAATGCAGGAGAGTTGGTGAAGACCCCCCACCAACTCCCCCGAGGGGAAGAGCAACAGAAAGCCTCCCCTCGGGGAGGTTTGGTGGGGGTTATTTTCATCCTCTCCCTCTGGTATTGTGTTTACGTGGAAGGTCATCGCCACGGAGCTTTTCCACCAGCCACAGAACGTATGGTCTATATTCCATTGGCCATCAGCGGGATGTTCCTGATGTGCAAGTTCTTCGACCATGCCCCCTCGTGGATACTCCGCGCTTTTACCTTTGTGGGAGGCATCTCCCTTGAGATCTATCTCATCCACATTCAGTTTGTGCTGAAATACATCAAGCTCTACCACTTAGGCTACTGGCCCACCTTCCTACTGATGCTCGCTATCAGCATTCCTTTAGCCTGGCTGCTCAGCAAACTGGTCAGCTTTCTCATCAAGCCATTGCCTAAGAATATCTGAGAACAAGTGACAAATAACTCACGTTTCTCTTCGTAAAATCGAAAATTTAGACTATTTTTGCAACATGAAAGAGATTCTACGGCTGATACGACCTAAGCAATGGCTGAAAAACGTGTTCGTGCTGGTGCCCATGTTCTTCGGAGGTTCACTTACTGATGCGGCTGATATTTACGCTTCAGTGGTAACTTTTTTGGCCTTCTCTTTTATTGCCTCATCAGTATATTGTTTCAACGACATCATTGATGTGGAGGCAGACCGCCGACATCCCGTGAAGTGCAAGCGTCCGATAGCCTCGGGAGCTATTTCCATGAAACAAGCGTATGGACTGATGGCACTCATGTTTCTTTTATCAATGGCCTCATTGATGCTGCTAAAAGAAAACCAACTGGCAGTTTGCTTCATCATACTATTCTACTTTGTACTCAACCTCGCTTATTGTTCAATATTAAAGAAATATGCCATCGTTGACGTCTGTGTCATCGCTTTTGGATTTGTACTCAGACTACTCGCAGGTGGTTTTGCCACGGACATCGTACTGAGTAAATGGATTGTGATGATGACGTTCCTGCTGACGCTGTTCCTTTCGTTTGCCAAGCGGCGCGATGATGTGCTGCGCATGGAAGAGACGGGGGAAGCTCCCCGAAAGAACACCATCCGCTATAATCTGACATTCATCAACCAGGCTATTACCATTACGGCTTCAGTGACGTTGGTTTGCTACATTATGTACACCATTTCACCAGAAGTGGTTGCTCGCGTTCATACCGATTATCTCTATCTCACCACGATTTATGTGCTACTGGGGCTTTTGCGGTATATTCAGATTACGGTGGTAGACAAGAAGAGTGGTGATCCGACGAAGATGATGCTGCAAGACCGGTTTACGCAGGTAGTGGTTGTGCTGTGGGCACTCACCTTCCTATTAATCATATATGTGTTATGACCATACATGCATTCGATTTTGATGGAACACTCACCAAACGAGATACACTGATAGAGTTTATCCGCTATGTGAAAGGCAATAAGGAATTCCTACTGGGATTCTTGAAACACCTCCATCTGCTCATCTTGATGAAGATTGGCTTTATGCCTAATTGGAAAACCAAACGTATTATCTTCCAATATTTCTTTGGTGGCATGACACTGGAAAAGTTTAATGAATACGGTGAGAAATTTGCCAAAGACAAGGCATCGCTTTTAAGGAAAAAGGGAATGGCTGCTGTCAACAAAGCCCTCATGGACGGTGAACAGGTGGTGATAATCTCTGCTTCGATAGAGAACTGGGTGGCCCCTTTCTTTGCTTCGGTTTCACCTCAAGGGAGAACAGAAGGCGGGCTTATGGTCATCGGCACCAAAGTACAGGTGGTTGACGGGAAACTGACAGGTCGTTTTCTGACCAAGAACTGCTATGGAGAAGAGAAGGTTCGCCGACTACTGGAGCACTATCCCAACCGGAAAGAGTATAAACTGGTGGCTTATGGTGACAGTCGTGGCGACCATGCGCTGCTCGACTTTGCCGACGAAGGACATTATAAAGAATTTTGAATTAAGAATTAAGAGTTGTCGCCTTTGGCGATTATGAATTTAGAATTTAGTGTTGTGCGATATTTCCGGATATTCAAGATAAAGGCAGAAGAGCGGTGGGCCGCATTGGTGGCGCTGCTGTTTGCGGCGTTGCTGAACGGACTGGTGATATGGGCTTATGCCGACAAATTCATGCCCATTAGCGACAATCACTGGAAGCTGTTCATTAATAATTTCCGAATTTCAGGTTTCGATCCTATCACTTATGCAGTCCTTACCGACTGGCAGACGGGCTATAATGTATACCGTCATCCTTTGCTCGCCTTCTTCGTCTGGCCTTTCTACCAGCTCAATCAAGGATTGATGGCGTTGTTCGGAGTAAACTGTGCCCAGTTTATTTGTGCAGCCATCCTTATTTTCTGCAGTGTTTATAGCTATGTCTTTCTCTATCGCATTTTCCGGGAGATAATCAAGTTGAGCCGTTTTGACTCCACCCTGCTCTCTGCCATGCTTTTCTCTTTCGGTTATGTGATGGTTTCACTCTCCGTACCCGATCATTTCGGACCGTCAATGATGGTACTCATCTGTGCCCTCTACATTTCGGGAAAATGTATGGAAAAAGGCAGGATGCTGACTATTCTGCAAACCGTTTTGCTCTTTCTTTTCACGGCAGGCATCAGTCTCAACAACGGTATCAAAATATTCCTCGATGCACTTTTCGTAAATGGCAAGCGCTTTTTCCATTGGAAATATCTTCTGCTGGCAGTGATTCTGCCCGCCGCTTTAATTTGGGGATTTGCCCGTCTTGAATACCGTACCTTTGTATGGCCCAAAGAAATGGCCCGCAAGGAAATCAAGGCGAAAAAGGATAAAGCAAAAAAGGAAGCCATGTTTAAGGCGTTTAAAGACACCTCTAACATTAAGGATTCCGCTGCCCTGCAGAAAGCCTTCAAAGCAGAAGTCAACAAACAAGCCTGGAAGAAATACCGTGCCGACCATAAACAACCTTGGAACAAACATACAGGTAAGCCGATTGCCAAAGGAGAATTCTCACGATGGACAGATATTTCCACATCACGATGGGATACTTTTGTAGAGAATCTTTTTGGAGAATCTCTGCAACTGCATCAAGATCAACTGTTGGGTGACACCCTGCGTTCCCGATCTGTGATTGTGCCTTACCGGAGTATTTGGAACTATGTGGCAGAAGGATTGCTGGTATTGCTGTTCCTTGCCGGCATCTGGTTTGGCAGACGTTCCCGATTCCTTTGGATGGCTTTGGCCGGTTTCCTTTTCGACATGCTGTTGCATATGGGACTTGGCTTTGGCATTAACGAGGTGTATATCATGACCGCCCATTGGGTGTTTGTCATCCCCATTGCGATTGGTTATCTGTTTAAAAAATTAGAAGAGCAAGAACATACCGCTCCCCTCCTTATAGGGAGGAGTCTGGGGGTGGGTCTTGTCCTGTTCCTGTTCATCTGGAATACGGCACTCTATGTACAATTCTTCTTTCTATAGGCAATGAAACTTTTTAGAATCAAACGGGAAGAATGGATTGCAGCATTCATCATGCTCTTGTTTCTCATAGCCCTCAATGTGTTGGCTGTGAGCATGAATCATTATGAATTGTTCACACGATCCGGGAAATTGGGTTATTGGACTATTTTCTGGAACCATTACCACGTATCGGGTTTCGACAGTTTCACCTATATCATACTTTCCCATTGGCGTCCACTCTACAGCGCCTATCGTCATCCTTTACTGGCTTTGATGATTTGGCCATTCTCGCAACTCAATGAATGGCTGATGCATGTTACGGGTTACAATTGTGCAGTATTCATCGTGGCCTTCTTCCTGATAGCACTGATGTTCTATAGTTTCATCTTTGCGTACCGTATTCTTCGGGAAGTCATCTGCCTGAAACGCTTTGACGCGACCTTGCTTTCATTCTTTCTCTATTCCTTTGCCTATGTAATGCTGACGGCCATTGTGCCAGACCATTTTGCAATTTCCATGTTTATTCTTACGCTGACACTCTATGTAGCAGGACGAGACATGCAGAAACAGCGGCAGATGAAAGGCTGGAAAGTTGCTCTCTACTATTTCTTGGCAACGGGAGTAACGCTGACTAATGGCATCAAGATATTTCTTGCGCAATGGTTTGTAAACGGTAAGAAAACGTGGCATTGGCGCAATCTGCTGTTTACCTTCGTTCTTCCGACAGCCGTTTTGTTCGGTGCATTCCTCTATCAAGATCAGGGTATTGTAGCAGAAGACGAACAAAAAAGCCAGCATATCTTTGAAGAAAGAATAAAAAAAGATTCTGTTTTCGCCAAACGGGTTGCTGAAAACAAGGAACGAAACAAAGAAAAGAAGCTTGTCAGTGAAAATGAATTCCTGAAAAGCACATATACTGACGTCTCTATATCCAAGACCATTGTTGAGAATCTATTTGGTGAGAGCATTCAGCTACACGACCGTTGGCTCTTGCAGGACGTAAACCACAATCGACCCGTCTTTGTAAATTACCGCCATCTATACAACTATGCGATTGAAGCAATCATCATACTCCTCTTCCTCTGTGGTATCTGGCAAGGTAGGCATAGCCGTTTCCTCTGGCTTTGTATGTCATGGTTCGCCTTTGACATGCTCCTCCATCTGGTTTTAGGATTCGCTATCATCGAACCGTATATCATGACTGGTCACTGGATCTTTGTGATGCCCATCGCTATTGCTTTTCTGCTTAAGTCTGCCAATAGCAAACTTCTATGGGGACTGCGTACTGTCATTATTCTAACTATGGCCTATCTGTATGTCTATAACGGCTATTGGCTAGTTCAATTCTTTATGCGATAGCTTATGAAAGTATCCATCGTTGTTCCCGTCTATGGGGTTGAGAAATATATTGAACAATGTGCAGTGAGTCTTTTCGAACAGACTTACGATGACTTGGAATTTGTCTTCGTGGACGATTGTTCTCCCGACCACAGCATAGAGATTCTGCAGCAAGTTTTGGATAGCTATCCACAAAGAAAAGAACAGGTCAAGATTATCAGATTACCCCAAAACGGAGGGTCTGGTAATGCCAGGCGTGTTGGAGTCGAACAGTCCACCGGTGAATACATTTCTTTTGTTGACAGTGATGATGTGGCGGAAAAAAACATGGTAGAACTGTTTGTAAAAAAGGCTGAGGAAACCCATGCTGACGTAATCGATGGCGCTTATGCCTACTTAACGGATCAAGGAATAGGTGACACCATCCCTCCTTCCTCAGACAAGCAGCAAACCTATCTCCGCAAACTTCTCCTGCAATATATTGTCTCCCATCAGATTTGGGCAAGAATCATACGACGTCAGTTTATGATGGATCAGAAGATTTTCTTCCAACCAGGTGTCAACCAAGGTGAAGACTACAGCATAACTCCGCGGCTACTGCTCAAGGCCCGTTGGACCACGATTCCCGATACCATCTATTATTACCGCATTGACCGTGTGGGCACATTCACCAACCATCTGTTACCTCATCATGCGGTATCCTACATTAAGGCTAATGGTATCGTCAGTGAATTCTTCAAACAGCACGATACGACAAACACCTACACAACGGCACTGCAGATAGGACTGCTTCATGCCTATAGTATCGGTGCTCATTTTGATCTCTCTTATCAAGATTTACAGACCTACTGTCCGTTTTCGCCAAAAGGTCTTTATTTCCGTTGTTTCTTGTGGTTAACCAAGAAGAAATGCCCTTGGAAATTTCTACGGTTCTTATATCTTGCAGCAAAACGGACCTATCGCATCTTCTTATAACTGCTGAGATGAACCTTATTGTCTTTTCTTCTTTATAAATTGCAGGCACTCATTCAAAATCTCTGCTCCCAACAATTTCATCATTACGAAATAAAGAACAGCGGCAATCAGTACACGCAGGATGAAAAGCAGCCAGATATTAGTTGTCCACAATGTAAGAAAATAGGTAATGGCCATTACTGCCAAGGAAACGACACAGAAAGGCGCTGTGTCTTTCACTGCGTCCAACAACGGGATGCGCAAGGTTTTCTGCATCTGCCAATGCCATACCAGCAAATACAATATATTTAATAAGGTATAGGCTCCCACCATGATGGTAATGCCCTTAGGGGCAAAGAGCAGTACAAGGACAATCTGCAGCACAATCTGAACAACGCTACACCACAGATAGATGTCACTTCTTCCTTTGCTGATGACCAAATTCTGATACACCGCATAAAGTGGAAGAAAAGCACCTCCTACACAGAGAATCTGTAGCAAGGGTACACACTCCAACCATTTTGGACCCACGGTTATCAGAATAAACTCACGTGCCACCAAAGCCAATCCTAACATAACAGGAAAAGAAAGAAATGCCGTAAAGCGCAGCATCTTACGAAAAACTCTCACTTCGCGGTCGTTGTCATCACTGATTTCCGCCATCACAGGTTGAGCCACCTGCTGAATAGTTCCTGTCACCAGCGAATGTCCCATCGTGTTCCACTTATTCGCCTGCGAAAAGTTTCCTACTGCACTGATAGGAAGCATACGGCCAAAAATAAAAGTCAGGATATTCTGCGAAACCGTTGTCAGCAACTTCGTTCCTAAGAGTTTCACGGCAAAAGGAAACATCTGCCGAACAGGACTGAAGTCTATTTTCCAAGACGGACGCCACTTAGAGTAATAAAGACGAACGAGATTAACTACTGAAATAAAAACCACCTGCTGCCAGGCGAGTGCCCAATAGGCATAACCTTTCCAAGCTAATACAATAGCTACTATTCCTGCAACAAGAAGTCCCAATACTCCAGCGACAGCCTGTTCTTTCACCATCAGGTTTTTCGCCAGATAGGCATTATGCACAATGCCCAGAGAGGAAATCAGGAAAGCGAGAAAAATAAAACGTGACACATTCGTCAGTACAGGCTGATGGAAAAACAATGCGATGAGGGGTGCTGCCAGAAACAGTATGGCATACATGACAACACTCACCAACACATTAAACCAAAACACAGAATTATAGTCTCCGTCAGTTGGTTTCTTGATATTGATAAGCGCCTGAGTGAACCCTGCGCTCTGCAAATCACCGGCAATGGCCGAGAAAATAGCAAGGACTCCAACAATACCATAATCTGCCGGTGTCAGCAACCGTCCCAGGAATATGCCGATGATGAGGTTTAGCACCTGCATGGTGCCGTTGTTCAGCATTCCCCAGAAAAGTCCGCGGGCTGTTTTCTCTTTCAGGCTATTGTCACTCATGGATGCAAAAGTAAGCGTTTTTGTTGGATGTTCCAAAAAAAAAGTCTAATTTTGCAAAAGATTACACGTCCAAATACCCATTACATGCTTAAACTGCTCATCAAACAATATATTAAATACCCCACAGTTTTTCTCGGTGGATTCCTCAAATCTTTCTTTTTGAAAGAAAAGAGAATGGAAGATCCCATCGACTTTGTGGTCACATGGGTTAACGGAAGTGATCCTGTTTGGAAAGCAGAAAAACTGAAATATGAGGGTAAGGATGCTGAAAGCACGGGAGACAGCAGCGATGAGCGATATCGTAATTGGGACCTGTTCCGCTATTGGTTCCGTGCTGTTGAACAGTATGCGCCCTGGGTTAATAAGGTATATCTGGTGACTTATGGTCACATCCCATCATGGCTAAATACAGAATGCAAAAAACTGGTTATTGTAAACCATAAAGATTATATTCCCGCCAAGTATCTTCCCACCTTCAGCAGTGTGCCCATAGAGCTCAACCTGTTCAGAATCAAGGATCTCAGTGAGCATTTTGTGTATTTCAATGATGACACCATTCTCAACAGTCCGGTAAATCCAGAAGATTTCTTCCAAGACGGATTGCCGCGCATTTGTTCCATTGCCACACCTGCTCAAAACAGTCCTGACAACGAGGTGTTTGCCCACCAGCTTTTCACTGGCTTCGGCTTTATGAACAAATATAACTGGGAAGATATTATACAAAAAACTTCCTCAAAATGGTTCCACCACAGCTACGGTGTACGTCTCTTGTATAACTGGCATGCTTACCAGAACCGTTTCTTCACTGGTATGTATTTCACTCACATGCCACAGGCTTTCAGAAAACAAACGATGAAAGCCGTTTGGGAAGAGTTTGGCAAAGAACTCGACGAAATCTCCAGCCATCGCTTCCGTTCACCCATGGACTGCAACCATCACATATTTACCATGAAAGAGGTTGTCAACGGCAGCTATGTTCCCATGAAACCGTTTTACTATGGACGAATTGACGAATTGATGGCAGAACATGCGGAGACTTTTGCCGGTAATATCCGCCAAAAGTCTTGCCGCATCGTATGCGTTAACGACACAAAATCTATCAATTCGAAAAACTTTGAGCCTGTAAGAAACACGATGGAACAGGCTTTCCGTGAAGTTTTGCCTACCCCAAGTAGCTTTGAAAAGGAGAACTAGTCCTCCTTTTCAAGCCTATTTACTTCTGATAGTTCTCTAAACCTTGGTTCAGGAATTCCATGTACTTGGAGATATCCTCGTCGTAGCTGTAGCTCTTGCCGAGCACATGACCCTCGTTGTCGAGTGCCACATAGAAGGGCTGGGCATTAGCTCCAAACTTTGAACGCTGCAGATAACTCCACTTATCGCCGATGGTACGCAAGGTGCGCTTCTGTCCATTTTCCGTGATTTCAATCTGTTCGGGCAATGGGGTCTTGTCATCCACAAAAAGTGAGATGAGCACATAGTCATTCGTAAGTTTCTCTGCTACTGAAGGATCGGTCCAAACAGCAGCTTCCATCTTACGGCAATTCACACAACCAAAACCTGTAAAGTCGATCATGACCGGCTTACCTTGGGCTTTTGCTACAGCCATACCCTGCTCATAATCCGTGAACTGGGCACGAACTTCATTGGCCTTATAGAGATTGAAATCCTGCGTTGACATGGGAGGAGCAAAGGCACTGACGGCCTTACAGGGAGCACCCCAGAGACCAGGAACCATATAAAGGGCAAAGGCTAATGAGCACATACCAAGCATAATGCAAAGTACCGGCTTTGCTTTTTCACCACAAGGCTCTCCCATCTCCGACATAGCCACAGGCAGAGGCTCGTCGCTCTGGAAACGAAGCCAGCCCAAAAGATAAGCACCCATCAGACCAAAGATAACAATCCAAAGTGCCAAGAACACTTCACGGTCGAGCAAACGCCAGCCATAGGCAAGGTCGGCTACGGAGAAGAACTTCAAGGCAAAAGCCAATTCAATGAAGCCCAGGACCACCTTGATGGTATTCATCCAAGAGCCAGACTTCGGGGCCTGTTTCAACCATGTGGGGAACAAGGCAAAGAGTGTGAACGGAAGTGCCAAGGCAAGAGCGAATCCGAACATTCCCAGTGCAGGACCTATAATACTGCCCTGTGTACTTACTTCCACCAGCAGGAAGCCGATAATAGGACCTGTACAAGAGAAACTCACCAGTGTCAGCGTGAAAGCCATCAGGAAGATGGAGAGCAGACCACTGGTGTTACCGGCCTTTGAATCCACGGCATTGCTCCACTTGGACGGCAGACGGATCTCAAACCATCCGAAGAAACTGAGCGCAAATACCACCAGCAACAGGAAGAAGAAGATGTTGAATACCGCATTAGTAGCCAATGCGTTGAGTGACGAAGCACCAAACAGAGCGGTGATAAGCAGACCAAGGGCCAGATAAATCACAATAATCGAAATACCATACATGATGGCATCACGGATACCCTTCTTCTTATCGTCCTTCGAGCGCTTCAGGAAGAAGCTAACCGTCATCGGGATGATGGGCCATACGCAAGGGGTGAAGAGAGCCACCAGACCACCCAGGAATCCCATCAGGAAAATATAAAACAGAGAACGGTTCTTGCCCGTATCACCATTGAACTTCTGGAGTTCGTCAATCACGGGCGTCCACAGTCCTTTCAGTTCTGTGGAATCCATATCAGCAAGCGCAGCGAGAGCGGCTAAAGAGTCTGCCTTTGCCAATTCAGCCAAACTGTCAGCCTTCGCCTTTTCCAATGCTGCGGGATCATCCTTTGCAGCATCCTCAGCCTTCTCGTCTACCTTCTCGTCTTCACTTTTTTTTTCCTCGGCAGCGGCCTTGTCAGGTGTTCCCGTTCCCGTAAAATCGAACTCTACCTGTGTGGGAGGCAAACAGTTCTGGTCGTTGCAGGCGCCATATTCCAGGAAACCCTTGATGTGATACTTCTCAGCGGTCAGCTTATAGCGCTGTACGAAAGTCACGCTATTCTCGAAATAGCGCAGCTTCATGCCGAAGAGATTATCAAAATGATTAATCTCATTACCTTGCGCTTTCAGCTTACCGTCGACCTTTGCTCCTTCGGAAGCCTCACTGGTGAGTGTGGCCGAAATGGGACCGTCATCGGGTAATCCCGTGGAATACACGTGCCAGCCTTTGTCAATCCTGCCCGTGAAGATTACATCCACCTCAGAAGGTGATACCTGCTTCTGGCTCACAGAGAAGTGAACCGGATCCTGCATTTGTGCCATGGCGATGATGCTGATAAGCATCAGAGTCGCCATTGTCATCATTCTTTTCATATCTTGTAATTAAAGTCTTATTATATTAGCCCTGTAGACCTATTAGCCTTATAGGCCCTATGATTTATGAGTCATAATATCGAGAACGAAGCGGTCAGTCTCATCCATACCATATTTACCGATGTTGGTCAGATTATGGATACTCTTATCCACATCCTCATCGATGATACCCTCCTGAGACGTCACATACCTCAGCTGCATAGCCAACATGGCACTCATCACGGCGGTACTGACACCACTCGTCAGTTTCAGAGCGCAAGAAGGCTTGGCTCCATCGCAAATCATACCGGTAAGGTTGGCAATCATGTTTTTCACGGAATAAGAAATCTGTTCAAAGTTGCCGCCCATCAGATAAGTAATTCCACAACTACTACCCGTACTGGCCACTACGCAACCACACAAAGCGCTCAAGGTACCCAGCGACTGCTTAATATAAATAGCGGTAAGATTGGAGATAATCAAAGCGCGGATGAGTTCTTCCTCCGTGTTGTGGTTTTCTTCAGCGAATACCACGACGGGCATCGTTGCACAAATACCCTGATTGCCACTTCCTGAATTACTCATCACGGGCACCATGGCACCTGCCATTCTCGCATCACAGGCACAACTGGTAGCCGAAAGGACCTTTGAGAAAATACTCTCGCCCATGATTCCCTTTCCAAGGGGGGAACACATCGTCTTACCCAACTGATGACCATAGTTTTCCTTCAGTCCACTGGCAGCCGCAGCCTCGTTGAGCCTCTTCGCCTCCAGGATGAACCTCAGTTCTTCAACATCGGTCTCTGTGGCAAAATCATAAACCTTGCGAAGTGTCAGCTGTGGTTCCTGGTTTTCGTGTTCGCTTTCGTGATCGTTTCCTTTGTCGTTATCATTAAGAACCTCATCATCCTTGCGGAGATAGACGAAATGCGTATGACTGGTCTTGATGCGGGCCTCAGCCTCATGGCCATCAGCTGTGCAAAGGGCATTGATAAACAGTTTGTCCTTGTCCTCCTGCTCCAGAGATATAAAAATACGGTTTTCCTCAATATAGGCCTTTCCGCGTTCCACGGCTTTCTTGTCACAATCGCGCAACACTTCCAGTCCCAATTCTGAGCGACCTATCAGAGCACCCAAAGCCACAGCAATGGGCAGTCCGATCATTCCCGTTCCAGGAATACCTACACCCATGGCATTCTTTAAGATGTTTGCACTCAGTCGCAATTCAATGCGCTCAGGCACTTTGCCCAGAAGTTCTGTGGCTTTAGCCACACATAAAGCTACCGCCATCGGCTCAGTACAACCGATAGCAGGCACAACTTGCTGGTGGATAAGTTCTATAATTTGTTGTTTTTCGTCAGCAGAGAGCATAAGATTGTTATTTTATTATTATAACGCCCGTACCCCCCACTTGGGTTACATTGTTAACATAATTTAGTCTTTACTTTCCTCTTCTTCTGCTTAAATGACGTGGAAGCATTGTTTCCACGGCATTTTTACGTTGCTTCTATGGCATTTTTACAATGCTTCTACGGCAAAATGAGAAAACCTCTAAAATGTCAGACAAATGTCAGGGTTCATCAGCTGTTTTTCAAACAATCAGCATTATCTTTGCCCCAAAAAAGAAAAATATGCGAAGATTCCTGCTTTGCGCCGTTTTGGGTATCATCTTAGCGACAGCTATCATCCCGTCTTTCAAAGGAGAGGACACGGAACCATATGTGGAGAAACTAGGGCGGCTCATCCGTCTTTCACGTCTTCAAACCGTACGTGACGATGACTTTGGCTTCTCATTCAAATGTCCCACTTGCTTTCACGCTGACGAATATGACTCCATACCCAGCCATTTCCGCTACGTGATCTATCCACCCAGCATCTATCGGGATGCGGAGGGCGAAGTGGAACTGGAATGCTACGCTTCCATCAACAATGAAGGGTTGACGCTCCAGCTGCTTGCCGACTCCATAGAAAAACAGGTTCATCCATCCAGCAGAAAGATGCTCGAGGATGGGTTCATCGTCGCAGGACCGCTGTATATGGAAGGCAGCCGTATTCCGGGTCATTATTTCTATGCCAAATATGTCATGCGCCAGAAAGCCGTCTTCGTCTATTCCATTTCCTATCCTGAAGGCTACGACTCTGCTTTGGAACGCGTCAAGAACCTTATTGACGAGTGGCAGCCTTAACAGAAAAGCAACGGAGCATTCGCCCCAAAAGAGATAATAATAAGGAATATTCAGCAAAATGTAAGCCATTTCAAAAAAAAATAAGTACCTTTGCACAGCCAAATCGATAAAAAAAAGAAGATTGTTAAATATAGAATACAACAATGGCAAACTTAAGATTCCAGGTTGTTGAGGAAGCCTTCTCGAAGAAGCCCCTCGAAGTGATTGCTCCCGTTGAGCGCCCGTCAGAGTATTTTGGCAAAAACGTGTTCACACGCGACAAGATGTACAAGTATCTGCAAAAGGACGTGTACGAGAAGCTTGTGGATGTCATTGACAATGGTGCTGCCCTTGACCGTAGTATCGCTGATGCTGTTGCAAAGGGCATGAAACAATGGGCCGATGAAAACGGAGTCACCCACTACACGCACTGGTTCCAGCCATTGACCGAAGGAACGGCAGAGAAGCACGATGCCTTTATTGAGCACGATGGTAAAGGCGGTATGATAGAGGAGTTCAGCGGAAAACTGCTGATGCAGCAGGAGCCTGATGCTTCTTCGTTCCCCAACGGCGGTATCCGTGCCACTTTCGAGGCCCGCGGCTATTCTGCATGGGATCCCACTTCGCCTGTATTCATCATCGACGACACGCTCTGTATTCCCACTATCTTCATTTCCTATACAGGTGAAGCCCTCGACTACAAGGCTCCGCTGAAGCGCGCCCTTCTGGCCGTGGACAAAGCAGCCAGCGCCGTGGCCCGCTATTTTGATCCCAACGTGAAAAAGGTGACTACCAATCTGGGATGGGAGCAGGAGTATTTCCTTGTGGATGAGGGCCTCTATTCCGCTCGTCCTGACTTGATGCTGACCGGACGTACCCTGATGGGACACGATTCTGCCAAGAACCAGCAGATGGACGACCATTATTTCGGAATAATTCCCGACCGCGTGCAGGTGTTCATGAAAGATTTGGAGATTCAGGCGCTGCAGTTGGCCATTCCATGCAAGACCCGCCACAATGAGGTGGCTCCCAATCAGTTTGAGATTGCGCCTATCTATGAAGAGACCAATCTGGCTGTTGACCATAACATGCTGCTGATGTCGCTGATGAAGAAGGTGGCACGTAAGCATGGATTTCGCGTGCTGTTGCATGAAAAGCCTTTCGACGGCATCAACGGTTCTGGTAAACATAACAACTGGAGCCTTTCCACCGATACGGGTATTCTGCTCCACGCCCCCGGCAAGAACCCAGAGCAAAACCTGCGTTTTGTGACTTTCGTCGTGGAAACCCTTATGGGCGTTTATAAGCACAACGGTCTGCTGAAAGCCTCTATCATGAGCGCTTCCAATGCGCACCGTCTGGGTGCCAACGAGGCTCCCCCTGCCATCATCAGCTCATTCTTGGGCAAACAGGTGAGTGAACTGTTGGAACACATTGAGAAAGCCGATAAGGAAGACCTATTTTATATAAAAGGTAAGCAAGGCGTGAAACTCGACATTCCCGAAATTCCCGAATTGCTCATCGACAATACCGACCGCAACCGAACCTCACCGTTTGCTTTTACGGGAAACCGCTTTGAGTTCCGTGCCGTAGGTTCAGAAGCCAACTGTGCCAGTGCGATGATAGCACTCAACGCTGCCGTAGCCGAGGCCCTGGTGAACTTCAAGAACCGTGTGGATGCCCTGGTAGAGGAGAGAGGAGAAAGAAGAGAGGAGAGTGACTACCCCAATACAGGTAATGGTCCCGATCCCATTGTTACCGAAGCTATCATCGAGGTGCTCCGTGAAGACATCAGAGAATGCGCGCCCATTCATTTCGACGGTAACGGCTATAGTGACGAATGGGTGGAAGAAGCCACCCGCCGCGGTCTCGATGTGGAAAAGTCGTGTCCTATCATCTTCGACCGTTACCTCGATCCTGAGAGCATCCAGATGTTCGAAAACCTGAACATCATGAACCGAAAGGAACTGAAAGCCCGCAACGAGGTGAAGTGGGAGACCTACACCAAGAAAATTCAGATTGAAGCCCGCGTTCTTGGCGACCTTGCCATGAACCATATCATCCCCGTAGCCACCCACTATCAGAGCCGTTTGGCGAAGAATGTGGCTTACATGATGGAAATCTTCGGTGCTGAGGAAGGCAAAAGCATCTGCCAGCGAAACATAAACATCATCAAAGAGATTGCCGAGCGCACAAAGACCATTGAAACGATGGTGGAAGAACTCGTAAACGCCCGCAAAGTTGCCAACCGGATTGAATCGGAACGTGAAAAGGCCATTGCCTATCACGACACTGTAAATCCCAAGATGGACAAGATTCGCTATCACATCGACAAACTTGAACTTACGGTAGCTGATGAACTTTGGACACTTCCCAAATATCGCGAGCTGCTGTTTATCCGATAGAAAGACAACGAGTTAGGTAATAAATCCCTAATTCATAGTTTAAGATTTAGCGGAGAAATTGCCGAAAGGTAATTTCTCCGTATTTTTATACGGCGCCCTAAAAAGATGGAATTTTTTATGTTAAAATATCTATTATAGTATGCCGATTTGGAAAATAATTGTATCTTTGCAACCGCAAAAGTTTTCCAAAACGGACAACTTTCTGAAACTGAAAACCAAAAAAGTTCTCCAAAAAGTGAAACCCGGAGACCCTATCAAGCTAAATTAATAAAGTAAAATACATAAATGGACAACAAACTTTTCAGCATCACCAAGCGAGACGGTGAGAAAGTACGTTTTTCGCTTGACAAAATCATGAACGCCATCATCAAGGCATTCAATTCAGTAGAGGAACCCGTTGATTTATCGGTACTTAGCAAAGTACTGGCCCATCTTGACATCCATGAGGGCATCAAGGTTGAGGAGATTCAGAACCAGGTGGAAGAGGCTCTGATGAAGGAAGGATTTTATCGGGTAGCCAAATCTTTCATGCTCTATCGCCAGCGTCACACAGAAGATCGCGAGACGATGGAGAAGTTGAACTTTTTGGTTGACTATTGCCAGGCCGCCAATGCGGCTACAGGCTCCAAGTATGATGCTAATGCCAATGTAGAACACAAAAACATTGCCACGCTGATAGGCGAACTTCCCAAGGCAAGTTTCATCCGTTTGAACCGCCGGCTGCTGACCGACCGTATCAAGAAGATGTACGGCAAAGACCTTGCTGACAAGTATATTGATTTGTTGACCCACCATTTTATATATAAGAACGATGAGACCTCATTGGCCAACTATTGCGCCTCCATCACCATGTATCCCTGGCTCATCGGCGGAACAGCCTCCATTGGCGGCAACTCTACCGCTCCCACCAACCTGAAGTCTTTCTGCGGCGGCTTTGCCAACATGGTGTTTATGGTAAGTTCGATGCTGAGCGGAGCTTGTGCTACACCTGAATTCCTGATGTATATGAATTATTTCATTGGACAGGAATACGGACTTGATTATTGGAAAGAACCCGACAAGGTGGTGGATCTCTCGCTGAAGCAGCGCACCATCGACAAGGTGATCACCGACTGTTTCGAGCAGATTGTCTATACGCTGAACCAGCCCACAGGTGCCCGTAACTATCAGGCTGTGTTCTGGAATGTGGCTTACTATGACAAGTATTATTTCGAGAGTCTTTTCGGCGAGTTCTACTTCCCCGATGGAAGCAAGCCTGATTGGGACGGACTCTCTTGGCTGCAGAAGCGTTTCATGAAGTGGTTCAATCAGGAACGCACGAAAGCCGTGCTGACTTTCCCCGTGGAAACCATGGCGCTTCTCACCAAGGATGGTGAATGCATGGACAAGGAATGGGGCGACTTCACCGCCGAGATGTATTCTGAGGGTCATTCGTTCTTCACCTATATGAGCGACAATGCCGATTCACTCTCCAGCTGCTGCCGTCTGCGCAATGAGATAACCGACAACGGTTTCAGTTACACCCTCGGATCGACCTTTGCCATAAGGTGCAGTTGGCTTACAACGAGAACCTCAAGGAACTCCAGAAGTCAGGCATGCTGCCACTCTTCGATGCCGGTTATATCAACATCGGCCGTCAGTATCTCACCATTGGTGTGAACGGTCTGGTAGAGTCTGCTGAGTTCCTGGGACTCCAGATTAATGATAATCCCGACTATCTGCGCTACGTGCAGACAGTGCTCGGACTGGTAGAGAAGTACAACAAGCAGTACCGCACAAAGGACGTGCTCTTCAACTGTGAGATGATTCCTGCTGAGAACGTGGGTGTGAAGCACGCCAAGTGGGACCGTGAGGACGGATATTTCGTACCACGCGACTGCTACAACTCCTACTTCTACATCGTGGAGGACGACTCACTGAACATCATCGACAAGTTCAAACTCCATGGCACTCCTTATATTGAGCACCTCACCGGTGGTTCTGCTCTCCATATGAATCTGGAAGAGCACTTGTCGAAGCAGCAGTATCGTAACCTGCTCCGTGTAGCAGCCAAGGAGGGATGCAATTACTTCACGTTCAATATTCCCAACACCATCTGTAACGACTGTGGACATATCGACAAGCGCTACCTGAAGGAATGCCCCCACTGCCACAGCCGCAATGTGGACTACATGACCCGCATCATCGGTTATCTGAAGCGTGTAAGTAACTTCAGCGAGGCACGTCAGAAAGAGGCAGCACGCCGATTCTACTACGAGGCAACCCCAAAAGAACTGGTTGACTCCTTGGTATAGTTCATCACAGCAATGCTGAAATACGTAAATACTGGCGTGGTCTTTCAGGAAATCCCTGACGAGACCACGCTTACCATCAATATCTCTAACTGCCCGAACCACTGTCCGGGATGCCACAGCAAATATCTCTGGGCTGACATTGGTGAACCGCTCAACGAGGAATCACTCAGCAAGATGATCAGCGAGTTCGGCAGCGACATCACCTGCATCTGCTTCATGGGTGGCGACAACGACCCGGAGGAAGTGGAACGTCTGGCCGTATGGCTTCACGGGCAACACCCGTCGTACAAGGTGGGATGGTACAGTGGCAAGCAGTATTTCCCACATTTTCTCAACAAGAACAATTTCGATTACTTCAAGCTCGGTCCCTATCTCGCCCATCTCGGCTGTCTGAAAGACAAGACCACCAACCAGCGACTCTATAAGAAGACAGCCCCCGGCGTATTTGAAGACATCACAAGCCGTTTTTGGAAAAAATAAAAAACAAACTCATGAAAAAGCTACTCTTTTCCCTGCTGTGGATAGCTGCCACAGCCACCGCACAAACATTCGACGTGAACATCACTCAGGAAAAGATGTTCCAAGTTAAGGTACCCGATGGCAATTACCGCGTCACAATGACGCTCGGTTCCAAGAAAAAGGCAGGAGAGACCACCGTCCTTTCAGAAAACCGCCGTCTGATGGTGGAAAACGTGGTCACGAAGAAACGCCAGACACAGACGGTCAGTTTCCTGGTAAACAAGCGTACACCTTATTATATATATAGTGATAAGAACGGGGAACATAAGGACCGGGTAAAAGTCAAGGAGCGTGAGAAGGACTACAATACCTGGAACGACTCGCTCGACCTGTTTATCACGGGTGCCTCCCCTGCTGTCAGCCGCATCGTGATAGAGCCCGCTCCTGAAGTGAACACCCTCTATCTCTGCGGAAACTCCACGGTGACCGACCAGCCCTATGACCCGTATGCTTCCTGGGGACAAATGATTCCCCGTTGGTTCGGCGACAGTATGGCTGTCAGCAACCACGCTGAAAGCGGTCTTACCGCACGTTCCTTCATCGCCAGCAACCGTCTGAACCAGATTTGTGCCACGCTGAAGAAGGGCGACTACGTCATCTGCGAGTTCGGCCACAACGACGAAAAGGAGCATCAGCCCGGCGACGGAGCCTGGTATCACTACATCTACAACCTGAAGGTGTTCGTGGACCGCGTGCGCGACAAAGGAGCTACCATCATTTTCTGTACACCGACCAGTCGCCGTTTCTTCAATGATGATCAGAAAACGCTGAAGAACACCCATGGCGATTTTCCCGCAGCCATGCTGAGCGTGGCCGAGCGCGAACAGGTGCCGGTCATTGACCTGAACGGTATGACCAAGACATTCTTCGAGGCGCTGGGCTTCGAGGACAGCAAACGTTCACTGGTACACTACGCGGCCAACACCTTCCCCGACCAGCCCAAAGACCTGGCGGACAACACCCATTTCAATCCCTACGGAGCCTACGAAGTGGCCAAGATGGTGGTTCAGGGATTCTACGACCTACAACTGCCCATTACTAAATATCTTCGTGACGACTGGCAATCCTTTAATCCCGCTCAGCCTGATTCCTGGCAGGATTTCAAATGGACCTTCACAAGACGTGCCGACGCTACAAAACCCGACGGCAACTGAACATCAATACCAAATAATCAATTCATCAATGTGTGTGCAATTACCAATTTTATGGTATTGCACACTTTCTTTTTTCTACACTAATACTCATTATTTGGTATTTTTTGCTTTTCAAATATACCGATTTTTAAGTATTGCAGTATTTTGTGGAAGTCTATACCTTTGCCGTCGAATTTACATACCAACAGGTTTTCTAAGAGACAAAGTATTTATTTCCATTAAAGATGAACAGGTTTTCAAAGATATTAGTAACCACAGCATTAAGCATCTTTAGTGCTGCCGTTGTAAATGCACAAGTTGTAGCGTCCGATTCCGTTCTTCAAAACAGAAACGCGAAAAGCCGCCTGACAATAGGAGGCTATGGTGAAATAAACTATGGGCGCAATTTCTACAGCGACCACGTGAGTCGATACAGTCAGCCTGAAGAGCATAAGAATGACCCTTCACACGGACGTTTCGACATTCCCCATGCTGTCATCTATTTAGGCTATGACTTCGGCAAAGGCTGGAGTTTCGGCACCGAGATTGAGTTTGAGCATGGCGGTACCGGCATTGCCTACGAGAAAGAAGACGAGGAAGGCGGCGAATGGGAACAGGAGACCGAGAAAGGCGGTGAAGTGGAGCTGGAGCAGTTCTGGATTCAGAAGTCATTCGCTTCATGGGCCAACCTGAAGATGGGACACATCGTGGTTCCGGTGGGTCTGAACAATGCCTATCATGAGCCACTGAATTTCTTTACAGTCTATCGCCCAGAAGGCGAGGACATCATCATGCCTTCCACCTGGCATCAGACGGGAGCCTCCTTATGGGGCCGTTATGGTGACTGGCGCTACGAGGCACAGTTCCTGGCAGGTCTGAACGCCGATAACTTCACCAATACGGGATGGATTCACAGAGGTCCGAAGTCTCCGCTGGAGTTTGACGTTGCCAACAAGTACGGTGGTGCCCTGCGCATCGACAACTATTCGGTTCCCGGTTTGCGCATCGGTATCAGCGGTTACTACGGCCATACCATCGGCAACACCTATCCGGCAGAGAAGAACGGAGCCAGCTCCACCTATAAAGGAAAGGTGGCCATCGGCTCTATCGACTTCACCTACAAAGGCTACAACTGGATTGTGCGCGGTCAGGCTGACTATGGCTATCTGAGTGATGCTGCACAACTGAAATACATGTACAACCGTCTGAACTCCAAGTCGCCCTATAAGCACTCCGCTTTTGTATCAGGAAACGCCTATGCTATCGGCATTGAGGCAGGTTACGACGTGTTCTCACAGATTCAGCGTCTGCGGGCCGACAACCAGAAGCTGTATGTCTTCGGACGCTATGAGCAGTACAACCCATACGCCTCGAACACCAACAACACACCCTATGACTACACAGAAGTGAAGCGCCTGGCTATAGGTGTGAACTATCACCCCATCAAGCAGATTGCCATCAAGGCCGAATACAGCAACCGGTTCCTGAAGAGTCTCTACAACGACGAGCCTTCGGTCAATATTGGCGTGGCTTACGAAGGATGGTTCGACTTAGGTCACAAAAGAGCAACTGCCAACGATAAGGACATCAACCGTCTCAACCGTCTGAATCAGCGCATCAACGACCTCCAGCGCCAACTCAACGACCTGAAGAAGTCCATGTAAAAAAAGCATATACATCAACAATTTAAAAATATAACACCAAAATGAAGAATCTATTAAAGTATGCAATGCTCTTCGCTGCCGCCGGCACGCTGAGCATGAGTTTCACCGCCTGTAGCAGTGATGATGACAACAACAGCAGTGACGATGGCTTCAACATTGTAACCACGACGCCTATTGTTGACCAGGACACTTACCCGGCCAACACCAGCAACCACAAAGACAAGAGCTTTGGCCAGACAGCCATCGACAACTGTGCTACGCTCGTCAACGAACTGGCTGCTGCCAATCAGGCCATTGCCTCATCCACACTTTCCTCAGAGCAGGAGGCTTATCTTTATAAGGTGCTTGAGAACATCGTGGACAAGGTGATTGTTCCCACCTATACCAGTCTGGCTGACAATACCGAGGCGCTGGAGAAAACTCTCAACGGCCTGACTCCCAGCACTATCACCCAGGCACAGATCAATTCAGCCTGCGAGGAGTTCAAGGCAGCCCGCCAATACTGGGAGCGCTCTGAGGCTTTCCTGATGGGTGCCGCTTCCGACTTCGATGTTGACCCCACCATCGACTCATGGCCTCTGAACCGCACACTGCTGGTAAACTATTTCAAGAATGGAATGAATGA